>JAOUNW010000175.1 GCA_029880755.1 Gammaproteobacteria bacterium | reverse complement strand
CTCACCGGTCTCTTTCTCAGCCTTGTGAATGGCTTCCATAACGAAGTCAAAACGCTGGCGCCAACGCATGAATGGCTGGGAGTTAACGTTTTCGTCGTCCTTGGTGAAGTCCAGACCGCCACGCAGACCTTCATATACAGCGCGACCGTAGTTCTTGGCAGACAGACCGAGCTTAGGCTTAATGGTGCAACCCAACAGCGGACGGCCATACTTGTTCATTTTATCGCGTTCAACTTGGATGCCATGGGGCGGGCCGTTACAGGTCATAACGTAGGCGATCGGGAAACGAACGTCTTCCAGACGCAGTGCGCGAACAGCCTTGAAGCCGAATACGTTACCCACGAGAGAAGTAAATACGTTTACAACCGAACCTTCTTCAAACAGGTCGATGGGGTAAGCAATAAAGGCGTAGAAGCAGGTGTCATCACCCGGTACGTCTTCGATCGCATAAGCACGACCCTTATAGTAGTCCAGGTCGGTCAACAGGTCGGTCCACACAGTGGTCCAGGTACCGGTAGAAGATTCCGCAGCAACGGCGGCCGCCGCTTCTTCACGTGGCACACCTTCCTGAGGAGTGATTTTAAAACATGCCAGGATATCTGTATCCAGCGGGGTATATTCCGGCATCCAATAGGTTTCGCGGTATTCCTTTACGCCTGCGTTGTAACTTTTAACTGCCATAGCAGCCTCCTAGTCTAGAGTTAACTGAAATCGGCTTTTGCCGCCCCCTGGGTCCCGAAGGTTCCGGGGTCCAGCAAAGAGAACCGGAATTATAGGGAGGCGATACATAAAGTAAATTAAATAATAATGATGGATTCCATAAGCTATTGGTTATGCTAAAATCCCTTTGTGAACATCACCTTCCGACAACTCAAGGTTTTTGATGCGGTCGCCCGGCACCTTTCCTATACCCGCGCTGCCGAAGAACTGTTCCTGAGTCAACCGGCAGTTTCCATGCAAATCAAGCAGTTAGAAGATAACCTAGGCATTCCCCTGTTCGAGCAGCTGGGCAAAAAGATTTATCTCACCGAAGGGGGCCGGGAACTCTACCACTACGGCCATGCCATTTCCCAGCAGCTGGAAGAGGCCGATGCCGTGTTCGAGCAGCTTAAAGGGCTAAAGAAAGGCCGGCTTAAGGTGTCCGTGGCCAGCACCGCGAACTACTTTGCCACCCGACTTTTGGCCTCGTTTTCCAAGACCTACGAGGGTGTCACGGTAATGCTGGATGTTACCAACCGCAAAAGCCTGTTGGACCAACTGGAACATAATGAAACCGATCTGGTAATCATGGGCCGTCCTCCCCTGGAACTGGATCTGGTGACCGAGGCCTTTGCTGACAACCCACTGGTGGTCATTGCTCCACCGAATCATCCCCTGACCCGCGAATCCCACATACCCCTGAAGCGTCTGCAAAAGGAAACCTTCGTGGTGCGCGAATTCGGCTCCGGCACCCGTATCGCGATGGAGCGATTCTTCTCAGACCGGGGTGTGCGTTTAACAACGGGCATGGAAATGACCAGTAATGAAGCCATCAAGCAGGCGGTGGAAGCGGGCCTGGGACTGGGCATCGTCTCCGTTCACACCCTGGGACTGGAACTGGAAACCCGGCGCTTGTCCATATTGAATGCAGAGGCCTTTCCCATTTTGCGCCACTGGTATGTGGTCCATCGTAAAGGAAAACGTCTGTCCCCCGTAGCCCAGGCCTTTCGCGAGTTCGTGTTGACAGAGGCACCGAAATTATTAGGCACGACATAAGCATCGGCCTGACAATAAAAACACACCAACACAAAGGGGGCTCACGCCCCCTTTGTAATGCTTATTACTCAAACCCGCATTAGTTAACCCGCGGATCCAGTTCACCGCTGGCATAACGCTTAAACATGTCTTTCACAGAAATGACTTTGATCTTGCATAACCGAATGGATATCCGGAATACGGGCGTCAATGTCGCTCACTCATCCAGCAGCATGAACGCCAACTGCCACTTAGATCCTTCAGGGATTTGGTTAACCAAGACTCTCAAATAATAACTGCTTTGTCCTCTATGGCCCAACAATAGCCTTCCTTTTGTTCGCCCCGCTATTCTCCAATATGCTGATAATCTCCTTGTTCCCAATTCTTTTGGCGAAACCCAGCGCGGCATTTCGCTGTTGCCATTGCGCGTCGGTGATAAGGTTACCGCCGATCAGCTTCCTTACATTGTCCGCATTATCACTCTTGATCGCCAAATACAAAAGACTGTCGAACTTGTTCGGGCTTATTTCTCCTACCCCCGATTTCAATACCAAATCTAACATGGCGGTATTATTGGCTAAGAGCGCCCACCGCAATGCCTCTGCTTTCTCTCCCGGAGATGCCTTAAGTAAAAGCTCACGTAATGCTTGCATCTTCCCCAATCGGATCACCTCAACTATCTCGGGCACGAGATCATGCTTGGTCACAGCTTCGTTACTGCGATTCTTTCCCGCAGCAGGTACAGTCTTATGTCCAGGTTCGGCATATTTACCGGCACTATGTGGTATGTTTTCCCGTTCAATGACTATAACTCTACGCTCCTCTGCACTTACCAAGCTGCTGAACATAAGCACTAGCAATCCCATCATCGGCAATATGGTTTTATATCTTTTAATATTCTGGTCATATTCTTTCATTTTGGCGTCTATCCGCTGTGTTAGATGCAGACTAATAATTCAAATCAACAGGTACAGGCTCGATTGGTGCAAAGTTCGTTAGCCCGGACAGATTATCTGCATCCAGACTGGAATACCGAAAATTGTGATGATACATGCTTTGATAATGCGTCCCTCTAAAAGGTCCGAGAAAACGTGTGTTACCGGCCCAAGAATACCCATTCATTAGCGTAACATATAAGAGCGTTGGCGAAGCAAACTGGATGGTGGTCCCCGAAACGCCGCCGGCAAAATAATTCGTCGTATCATCCGCTCCCCTAACTGGCAAATAGCCATTTTCCGGCAAATTGTCCCTGCCTAACAATAATGACACTCGCGAATAACTCGCGATTGGCAAAGCCACACTAAAAACTTGTGTTGACCCACCTATATAGTATCTCCGATAGGGGACATTCCAGGGATCAATCGCATTGGTCGCAACCGGATCAAATACACCGTACGCCCTTATTTGATCCTGCAGCGTCGTACTTGCTCTGATTTGCGCCGCAGTGTAAAACGCGCCATCAACATTCACATAATCACTATTATTCGCATTCGTGTAAAAGCTTGGCTCATAGATATCTTCAGTATGCACCACCACCGCATCGCTTTCTTCACCCAGTTGTCCCCGATAAACTACCTGCAGATAGAGATCCCAGGCATTTACCGGTATGGGATCGTTGCTAAAATCAAACTCGAGCTGTACCAATGATGCTGAATTTAGCGAAACATTGTCCACCACACCGGCACTGTCTACTACCTTCGCTGTGGAAACGGATACATCCTGAGGCCGAGTCCAAATCGCATCATATTTACAACCACTCCATGTATTGTACGCAGCGTCTTTCGGCTCTCCTGAAAGATCCGGCTGGTAACAAACGTTAGTGCGATACTTCGCCACAAGCATCAGCTTACCGTTGGTCATTGGCTGCGGGATTATCGTGCCCCCCTCTGTAATAGCTGGCGTACTGTTTCTCAGTTTTAACTTGATTCTGGTAAAACCATAGGGCTTGCCGGCATTCGGTCCTCCTGTGGCCATCGGCTTGCCACC
>JAOUNW010000244.1 GCA_029880755.1 Gammaproteobacteria bacterium | reverse complement strand
CTTGCCCTTTCACCGAACCATGCCCTGCCAGAGCCGGTCGCGCCGGAATACTTAATAATACCGGAGCCACATAGGCAGTTTTCTTGAGAAAATCCCGTCGACTACTACTGGTGGATTTATCGTTGTTTTTCATTAGCGAGTCTCCCGAGGGTAAGAAGAGGTCACAGAATACTACTCCGGATCGGAAATAAAAACCGCTAAGAAAATAGAAAAATAGCAAGATTCTCATATTGTTAACGCAGCATTTCACAAACGGGCGGAATCAATACCGGCACGGCAAGTATGCAATGCACAGACACCTCCGGTGAGTATAGCCAGGCTAATCCTTCAACTTCTCCCGTAATGCCTTCTTGGTATCGGAGATCGCACCCTGCGCCTTATCTTTAATCTGGCTGCCAAGACTGCGTTCCGCAAACGGATTACTGAAAATGGGTTTTTCCTTGCCGATATTAACGCCAATTGGCAGGCCAATAAGCAGCCCTATTACCAAACCGATGACATATTTCTTCAGTTTTTGCGCCATAGACATGAATTTACCCCCGGTTATTCGTCCGTAAACAGTTGAAAACAGACCATGGATAGTATCGACATGCCGTGGTAACGTCTACCTTTTCCGCTATTATTCTAAGCTATTTGGCCCGGACACCTACCCACCTGGGTGCCGGGAAATTTTCGGTTTTAACACGCCATTGAATTGCCTATAATGGCCCGAATGCGGAAATTTGTTTGTTATGAACAGCCCTAACTCAGCATCCACCAGTAATGCCGATTCATGCCCCGGGTGTGGCGTGGTGCGCATTGGCGTGGCACCGCTATTTCCATCATGACGCCGGACGAATACTGCCAGGACGTCACTGCACGCAGCAGATCCAGTTTTTACTATAGTTTTTTGTTTCTTCCCACCCAGCGGCGCAAAGCCCTGACCGCCGTGTATGCATTCTGTCGTGAAGTTGATGATGTGGTGGACGAATGCAAAGAAGAGGCTATCGCGCGTATCAAACTCGCCTGGTGGCGTGAGGACATAAAACAGGCTTTTCAGGGTCAAGCCCAACATCCCGTAAATCAGGCCATTGCCCATTACAAAGAATCGTTTAATTTGCCGCTGGAATATTTCCTTGAAATCATCGACGGGATGGAAATGGATCTGAACCAACAACGCTATGCCGACTTCAAGGAACTCAGCTTATATTGCTACCGTGTTGCCAGTGCTGTGGGTCTGCTGGCGGTGGAAATCTTTGGTTACCGGAATCGATTAACCTTGAAGTATGCACACAATTTAGGCATGGCGTTCCAGTTAACCAACATTTTGCGGGACGTAAAGGAAGATGCCGCCAGAGGGAGGCTGTATATTCCGGAAGATGAGCTGGCACGGTTTAATGTCACAGTGGCGGACATTACCCAGGGCATACACAATGAAAACACGCGGGCACTATTCTCCTTTCAGGCCCAACGGGCGGAGGACTACTACAACCAGGCGTTCGCGCAATTGCCCGAGGAGGACCGGTATGCACAACGTAGCGGCTTGATCATGGCCGCGGTGTACCGCAACTTACTGGAGCAGATCCGTAAACAGGACTTTAACGTAACAAGCCAAAGAGTTTCGCTGTCTGCATTAAAGAAAATATGGCTGGCTTACCAGACAGCACGCCGGGAAAAGTTGCGCTATTTGCGCTCCCAAGCCACGGTACAAGCCTGAAACGTATGCGCCCACCTGCCGGAGTCCGCCAATGACAGAGTCGGCCCCGGTTTATATTGTTGGCGGCGGTTGGACCGGATTGAGCGCTGCTATCGAGTTGTGCCGTAAGAAGATCCCGGTAACGCTTATTGAATCGGGCAAACAACTAGGGGGCAAGACCCGCCGCGTATCCTTTGACGGCAAACCCGTGGACCAGAGCCAAATCATGTTGTTTGGCGGCTACCAGAATATCCTGCGTTTATTTCGTACACTGAAAATTCAGGAAAACCAGGACTATGAGCGCGTCCCTTTCGATCTGATCCTGCGCCGTAAACGAAAAACTAAATTTCGTTTTCGCCACTTCCGCTTGCCTGCGCCCTATGGTATTCGCGCCGCCATGTACCTGGCCAGAGGCATGCCCATGCAGGATAAAATACGCTCCCTGCGTTTGATCGACAAAATAAGGCGCCAGCAAATCAAT
>JAOUNW010000105.1 GCA_029880755.1 Gammaproteobacteria bacterium | reverse complement strand
ATTAAATCTGTCGCGCGAGCGAGAAAAGCTGGACCGCAGTTTGGCAGGTATTAAAGATATGCCTGGTTTGCCGGATGCCATTTTCCTGATTGATGTGGGTCACGAATACATCGCCGTTTCTGAAGCAAACAAGCTGAATATTCCGGTCGTTGCGGTAGTGGATACCAACTGCAAGCCTGATGGCGTTGATTATGTTATTCCCGGTAATGATGATGCCATTCGCGCGATCCGGTTGTACGCACAGGCCGCTGCCGATGCCATTCTTGAAGGCAAGAAATTAGTGGTGAATGCCAAGGGAGCCAGCGAGGACGAATTTGTTGAAGTAGAGGAAGCGCCCAAGGTTAAAGTTGCCAAAAAGAAACCCGCTAAGAAGGCAGCCAAGAGCGAGTCAGATGAAGCGGCAACAGAAACCGCTTCCGATGCAGAGGCTTCAGGCGATACCGCCGAATAGAACACTGGGTTCACTGTAATGCAGTTGGAATCAGGATCGACTCCTGATTCCAACTTGTGGTTAATTTAAAAGACAGTATTGAGGAAGATCAATGGCTATTTCAGCTTCTCAGGTAAAAGAGCTACGGGAAACTACCGGGCTCGGTATGATGGAATGTAAACAGGCTCTGGTTGAGGCCAATGGCGACAAGGAAGCGGCAATCGAGCTTCTGCGAAAGAAGGCCGGAGCCAAGGTGGAAAAGAAAGCAGCGCGTACAGCAGCTGACGGCGCAGTCGGTATTGCCTTGAGCGCCGATAAAAAAACGGTTGCCATGGTAGAAATCAATTCCGAGACAGATTTTGTTGCCAAGGGCGACGAGTTTCTGGCTTTCACAGCCAATGTTGCGGAAACCGTCGTCGCATCGCGTCCCGCCGATGTGGATGCGCTGCAGAATGAGACCATTGCTAATGGCTCGACTACCGTATCAAAAGGTCTCGAGGCGCTGATCGCCAAGTTGGGTGAAAAGATGAGTGTGCGCCGTTTTGTGATACAGCAGAGTCACGGAAATATTGGCACTTACATTCATGGCCGCAAGATTGGCGTGGTTGTAGATATGGAAGGCGGTAGCGAGGATCTGGCAAAGGATATCGCCATGCATATTGCTGCCAGCCGGCCAGAATATATTTCGAAAGACCAGGTGCCCGCTGATGTCGTGGAAAAGGAGAAGGAAATATTCTCTGCTCAGGCTATGGAAAGTGGAAAGCCCGCCGACATCGTGGAAAAAATGGTGCTGGGCAGAATCAATAAATATCTCGCTGAAATCACGTTACTGGGCCAGCCTTTTGTAAAGAATCCTGATGTCACGGTGGAAAAATTATTAAAGGATGCCTCAGCAAAGGTGGTGGCGTTTTACCGCTACGAAGTAGGGGAAGGCATCGAAAAGAAACAGGATGACTTTGCTGCCGAGGTGATGGCGCAGGTACAGGGCAACTAATCGGCAGTTTATTGCGTGACCACAAAGGCCTACAAACGGATTTTGTTAAAGCTGAGCGGCGAGGCGCTCATGGGTGATTCTGATTACGGTATCAAACCGGATGTGCTTGCCAGAATTGCAGCAGAGCTGAAGGAACTGGTTGACACCGGTATTGAGCTTGCGCTGGTAGTGGGTGGCGGTAATATCTTTCGGGGAATCTCTTCCAGTGCGCAAGGCATGGACCGGCCGACCGCGGATTATATGGGTATGCTGGCGACTGTCATGAATGCCATGGCACTGGCGGACGCTCTGAAACAACTGGGAGTTGATACTCACGTGTTGTCCGGCCTGGAGATCCGCTCCGTAGTGGAGTCATATGCCCGGGAGCGCGCCATTGACCTGCTGAAACAAAAGAGTGTTGTGATATTTGGCGCCGGCACAGGCAATCCCTTTTTTACTACAGACACAGCAGCCAGTTTGCGTGGTCTGGAGATTGATGCTGAAGTTGTATTTAAAGCGACAAAAGTGGATGGCGTATTTGACAGAGACCCGGCCAAACACGCTGACGCCAAGCGTTTTGAAGAACTCACCTACGATGAGGTTCTGGAGAAGCGCCTGGGAGTAATGGACGCGACCGCTATCGCTTTATGTCGTGATAACAATATGCCTTTGCGAGTGATCAATCTAAATAAACCGGGTAGCTTGCTAAGGGCTGCCAGAGGTGAACGTGAAGGCACCTTGGTGAAATCAGGAGCATAAACTTGGATTCCATACAAAGTATAACTAGTGACGCCGATAAGCGTATGACCAAGACAGTGGAAGCACTAAAAGCTGATCTGGGCAAAGTGAGAACTGGTCGCGCTCATGCGGGTTTGCTCGATCATATAAAAGTGGATTACTACGGAACATCAACACCTGTTTCCCAGGCTGCAAGCGTCACTGTAGGGGATGCGCGGACATTGGTGGTGACGGCATGGGACAAGAAACTGGTGCCGTTGATTGAGAAGGCTATTCTGGAATCCGATCTTGGTTTAAACCCTGCAACAGCCGGGGAAACCATTCGTATTCCTTTGCCACCACTAAATGAGGAACGTCGAAAAGAATTGGTTAAAGTGGTGCGAGGTGAAGGGGAAAATGCCAAAGTCGCTGTACGTAATATCAGGCGTGACGCCAACCAGCATTTCAAGAATCTTCTTAAGAAAAAAGAAATATCGGAGGATGAAGACAAGCGTGCGGAAGATGCTATTCAGAAGCTGACTGATAAGAACGTCGCCAAAATAGATGCGCTTGTAGCGGAAAAAGAAAAAGACTTGATGGCTATCTAGGCTGGTTAGTGTTCCGGTATCCTGGAACAGGACTACCTGCCAGTTTCTGTTAACTACCTTGGACAGGAAACAAGAATGAGCGCCCATGAAAACACCCAAATAGACGGAGGAATTCCAAACCATGTCGCAATTATCATGGATGGTAACGGCCGCTGGGCGAAGAAGCGCGGATTGCCACGTATTGCGGGCCATCACAAGGGCGTGGAAATGGTTCGCGAAATTATCAAGGCTTGTAGCGCCAAAGGGATTGGTTATTTGACATTGTTTGCGTTTAGTAGTGAGAACTGGCGGCGGCCGGAAAGAGAAGTCACTCTTCTGATGGATCTGTTCTTAAGTGCCCTCGAACAGGAAGTTAAAAAGCTTCATAAAAATAACATAAAGTTCCGTGTTGTCGGTGATACCAAAGCTTTTGGCGATAGAATCGTACATAAGATTGAGGAAGCGGAACGGCTCACCAGGAATAATACCGGGTTGACTGTGTTGGTCGCTGCCAACTACGGTGGACGTTGGGATATTTCCCAGGCTTGCGCTCAAATCGCCCTTAAAGTCAAAAGCGGTGAGATTGATCCTGATACCATTACCCCGGAAACCATTCAATCTTTTCTTAGCCTGCACGACATCCCTGATCCAGACCTTTTCATTCGTTCCGGTGGCGAACAGCGCATCAGTAATTTTCTGCTCTGGCAATTGGCTTATTCAGAACTGTATTTTACAGACACCTTGTGGCCGGATTTCGGAGCTCAGGAATTTGATGATGCGTTGGCGTCGTATTCACAGCGTCAGCGTCGTTTCGGTTTGACCGGAGAGCAGGTAGAAACACTCAAACATGCTTAAACAACGTATTGCCACCGCCATTGTCTTGGTTGGTCTGGTCCTCGGCTCGTTTATCTGGTTTCCCTCAAGCAAGTTGGCTTTGGCATTGGGGTTGTTTTTCCTGATTGGCGCCTGGGAATGGACCCGTCTAGCCGGAATAAAATCTTTTGTCGGTAAAATCATTTATGTGGCCCTAATGGCTGTCGCGGCGTGGATAGTCTTGATCTCTGTTAAGCAGGAGCCCTCGATAATAAAAGTTGTGACCGGACTCGCTTTATTCTGGTGGGTAATTGCGCTGTTCTCCCTGATCGGCGCAGGCCGTTTGTTTATGTTTCGCGCTTTTCAGTTAGCGTCCGGTTTTATAGTGTTAATAGCCCCCTGGATTAGCGCAATTTACCTGCACAGTCAGGGGGGGCAGTACTTATATATAGTATTGTTCATATTTGTCATCGTGGGGGCCGCTGATTCGGCCGCTTTTTTCGTTGGCAGAAAATGGGGCAAGACCAAGCTGGCACCCACCATCAGTCCGGGCAAGTCTATTGAGGGATTGGCGGGCGGTATGCTGGCGGTGTTATCTGTAGCAATACTCTATGGAATATACGTACTTCATTTCAGCGACAGGATGCTGCTTGTATTTGCAGGGGTCTCCATTGTTACAGGCCTTTTTTCCGTTGTCGGCGACCTGGTCGAGAGCAAACTTAAGCGGCAGGCCGGTGTCAAAGACAGCGGCAGAATTTTGCCGGGACATGGTGGCGTGCTAGATCGCATCGATGCTTTTACCGCAGCAGCACCGGTTTATACCCTGTTGTGGGTCTACGCTTTTCCGGTCACCAATTAAATCAGGCTAATTTGCGAATAAGCGATGAATAAAAAAGATAATCTGTCAGGACAACAAGCGGTTACCATCCTTGGTTCTACTGGGTCAATTGGTGTCAGTACACTGGATGTTATCGCACGGCATCCCGAAAGGTATGTTGTCTGGGCCATTACGGCTCATTCCCAGGTGGACCGTCTGTACCAGCAGTGTATTATTCATAAACCACGCTATGCCGTCATGGTCGACCCGCAGGCCGCCAACGCACTTACTCAGCGAATCCAGAAAGCTGGTCTGGACACAGTCGTTAAAGCAGGACTAGAAGGACTTAAAGAAGTCGCATCCATGAAGGAAGTGGGGACGGTTATGGCGGCTATTGTTGGTGCTGCCGGGTTAGAACCGACACTGGAGGCGGTAAAAGCGGGGAAGCGCGTTTTACTTGCCAATAAAGAACCGCTTGTCATGTGTGGACATATTTTTATAGAGCAGGCGGAAAAGTCCGGTGCCGTCCTGTTGCCTATTGATAGCGAACACAATGCGATCTTCCAGTGCATGCCGCCAGGATATCACGCAGGAGCCAAACATTCAGGAATTAGAAAGATTTTATTAACAGGTTCAGGCGGGCCCTTTCGGCAACGTGATCCATCAACCATGACAGATATCACCCCTGATCAGGCATGTGCGCATCCCAACTGGAGTATGGGCAGAAAGATTTCAGTGGACTCCGCTACGTTAATGAACAAAGGCCTTGAGCTGATTGAGGCATGCTGGTTATTTAATGTGATGCCAGACAAGGTGCAAATCATCATTCATCCTCAAAGTATCATTCACTCCATGGTGGAATACCTCGATGGATCAGTTCTGGCGCAATTAGGTAATCCGGATATGAGAACACCCATTGCCCACGCCTTGGCATGGCCGGATCGTATTGAATCGGGAGTGGAAGCTCTTGATTTGTTCCAGGTAGCACAATTGGACTTTGAGCAACCTGACTTCGGACGTTTTCCCTGTCTGGCACTTTGTTATCGCGCGGCGGAAGCGGGAGGCACTTTGCCGGCAATACTTAATGCAGCAAATGAAGTTGCTGTCCAATCGTTCCTGGACGGTCAAATTTCCTTTCTCGATATTTCTCGTGTCATTGAGCATGTTATGAATTCTATGAAACACAACGAGGCAAGTAGTCTGCAAGCTGTTCTGGATGATGACGCAATGGCCAGAAAAACAGCCATGGAGTTTGTTCAGTCGAGATTACGAGTTATTAATCGGGCATAAAAATGCAGTTAGTTTATTCAATTCTGTCTTTTGTCGTTGCACTGGGAATCCTGGTGGTGGTTCACGAGTTTGGCCATTACTGGGTGGCCAGGAAAGTTGGCGTTAAAGTATTACGGTTTTCCGTCGGTTTTGGTAAGCCGCTGTGGTCAAAGGTGTTTGGGACGGACAGAACCGAATTGGTAGTGGCCGCTATACCGCTTGGCGGTTATGTGAAAATGCTGGATGAAACGGAAGGCAGGGTTGCACCAGAAGAGGCGCATCGGGCATTTAATCGTCAAACAGTCTGGAAGCGAAGTCTGGTGGTAATTGCCGGACCTTTGTTCAATTTTGTTTTTGCAATTCTTGCTTACTGGATGTTGTTTTCCTTGGGTGTTGAGGGAATCAAGCCCATGGTAGGTAAAGTCAAAGAGAATTCTTACGCTTCCCAATTGGGATTTAAGCCCGGTGACGAGTTAATTGGTATTGATGGCATGTCTATTCAAACCTGGGATCAGCACGGTTTATATCTTATGGATAAGGCACTATCCGGGGGGATTGTTGTGCTGGATAGCAGAGACAGTGAGGGGGTTGTCAGAACCAGAGAGATTGACCTTGGAAAGCTCAAGGTGGGGGATGTGGTAAAAGGCAGCGTCTTGAGCCGTGGGCTTGGGCTGTACCCGGAAATTCCTGATCTGCCGGCAGTTGTAGGCCAGGTACTGGAAGGACCGGCCAAAGAGGCTGGGCTGTTGACTGGTGACAAGGTGATTGAGGTATCCGGGGAACCGATACACAACTGGCGACAGCTAGTCGAGGCAATTTCCCAGAATCCCGGAAAAGATCTATCGATAAAAGTTGATCGACTCGGGGAAATTATCGATTATCACATAGTGCCAGCCAAAGTTGACGATAAAGGAAAAAGCATTGGCCGTATTAACATTACCCCGCCAAAATTTGAATTACCCGAGGAGATTAAAACCAATTTGGTGTACAGTCCCGGCGCGGCCTTGTCCAAAGGCCTGGAAGACACCTGGAGAACGAGCAAGGTGATTCTTAAGGTATTCTACCGAATGCTGAGACTGGATATTTCGTCAGAGAATATCAGCGGCCCGATCACCATCGCCCAGTATGCGGGCTATACAGCGCAAATAGGGTTGGACACATTTCTCATGTTTCTGGCCTTCATAAGCATAAGTCTCGGTGTGATAAATTTGTTGCCCATACCCATTTTGGACGGTGGTCATCTGATGTACTACCTGATTGAAGCGATTAAGGGTAGTCCTGTTTCAGAACAGGTGATGTTATGGGGGCAGCAGGTCGGAATTATT
>JAOUNW010000243.1 GCA_029880755.1 Gammaproteobacteria bacterium | reverse complement strand
TCGTATTCGAACTTATAGGTAATTGCGCTATAAACATAGGTTTTCCGGTTGGTAGATATGTACAATTTCTCATCCCGGTACGATACCGCAGCAATCCCGACTTGCAGACAAATTACATCCGCACCAATCATTTCAAACTTTGGAACGCCGTCTTGAATACCGATTATGGCTTTTGAGACACAATATATACCACCCACGAAATAGATTTCCTGTTCTTCCGCCAAAGTTATGCCCGAAAAGCTTAGCACTCCTATTAAAACCCCTATGGCTTTTATCATGAACACCCCACACTTTATCCATCGGATTAAACATTTAATCCGTTAGCCGCACACACGAACCCGTGAATTCATAAAGTCCCTCACCCGTGCATCAATTACGCCCTATTGACTCCTTTATCGAGCCATTATCGTAAACTCATCGTTCATATATAGCCATTTTTTTGATCTATCGCATTACAAATTAAAAATAGCTCGGAAGAACCAAAAAGTGCTCTTGATGAGGATTCTTGCTTCATAAATCCCGGCGTTACCTAGCAGGCTCGCTGAATTCCGGGCGCAAGATTGACAACGTTTACGCTTCCGCTCGCGCCTACTCCACACTGTCATTGGCTGAACGATCGACCGTGGTATTCGCCGTTCCGGCACTGGGAGACTGCCGCATGATCTCTTCGAACTCATCCATGCTATTGAGAAAGCAGCATATATGTCAACCAAGCCTGCAGTAAAGTGATAACTTTGCACTACAGACTTTCCTGAGATATGCTATATGGGCCCGGGTGCGCTAAATGCGCTAAATGCGGCGCGCACATGCAGGGCACGCAACCGCTGGAAATCATACTCAAAGGTTTAAAAAATGAAGCTTCCAATCCGTATCGGTGGCTTGCTGGCAATTCCCGGCATACTAACCTCCTGTTTTGTTGCTGACAACTTCGAAGTATCTCCGACTATAAGGCAACAAGCCGTGGAAGTACGGCTAAACTCAACTATACCAGGAACCTACTATGACCCCGGCCAGGTCTATCACCGTGATGGTATGGCCGAACATTATTTTGTATGCAGGGCAGACTACTCAAAGAAGATTTCATTGCCATCTCCGGGTAAAGAAAAAAGCGATAGCAACGACTCTTTCGACACAAACGAGGAGGAAGCATCTGACTCAACGCCTTGGGCCTTTCTCGCCGCAAAGCACTTAAAAGTCAGCAGCGATACCCCTAATCTGGAGATCAAGCTATCCGACTATCCTAAACTAGTGAAGTTCCTGGAAAAACATGGCTATACGGAAGAGCAACTCCACACCGAACTGTGCTATCGCATCATAACGGGCGCGAATGTCGGCCACATTGTCACACCAGACCCATTGATCGCAGCTTTCGGGATGAACGAGCTGCGGTGGTATCGCAAGCCGGGGAAATTTCACCTGAATGGTTTTCATGGAAGGTTCTACGGCTTCCCACCCATTATTGGCAGCGCCGGTGATCAATTTGAAATATTCATTGGCCAAGAAGGCACACTGAAGATCAACGACATAAAAATTTATCGCCGCAATATTCTGGTTCAGGCCTCGCCGCAACCAATTAGCCTTGGCCGGGTAGCCATCATTGGTTACGCACAGGTTTTCAGACGGCGAATCATACGCGACGAACTAGTCGTTCATGAAAAATTGAGCGAGAAAGTAGCCAAGATACTTCACGAAAATCTCGGCGCGGAATTGCAGGCAAAGGGCCACAATATCGTGTTTAATGAATTTTCAGGCAAAGGCTGGTACCCACCGGCCGTGTACACCCGTGAGGACATGAATGCCGGTAATATTACGGATTCCGCGAATTCCACCCGCAAGGCGGGTCAGGAAGCAGTCACGCCCAAAGCACTGCAAACCAAGTCGGCTTTCAATCATACGGTAAATTCCGTATTTTCCGACATCCGCAGAGCCCTCGGGAAAGGAGAACTTTCGCACTACAAATACGATGCGGAAAAGATTAAGAAACTCACCCAATATTCATCTGCGGATACCGTATGCGTGTCTCTATTGGATGCTCGCAATTCGAATGAGTTTGATCATATATTGGTATGCATTGATGCCGCCTCAAATGAGACAGTCTGGCAGCAAATTTTTACTACCGAGAGCCGGGAAGCATCAGACATGGACAACTACATTGTCAGAAATCTGCTGCA
>JAOUNW010000104.1 GCA_029880755.1 Gammaproteobacteria bacterium | reverse complement strand
GGTGATAATTTTTCACGATATAGCTCCTTTCAAGAAAAGACGAACAACAGACGTCTACTGAAAGGAGTCACTAATTAAGCCAGGTACAAAACCTTATCGTTGAGTGAATTGAACAATGCCCCGGGGGGAGTTTTTGCAGGGGTTGGGTGGTTATTATTTCATGGGTCGGTATAACATCAACATCCTGAGTAATGATTGCCACATCAAAACTCGGCGACGAAATTTTTGTTGGCGACGTGGCCAGGGAATCAAAATTGTCCGGCGTGCCAAAGAAACAACACAGCATAGGACCGCCGTTGTTTTCAGGCATAACCATGCTGTTATGATTATTGTGTGAAACTACATGGTTAATCGTGGCGCCAGTGTTGCTCGGTGTATCCACTTTTGATAAAGCCGCCGCCGCGCAGGTATGAAACCCGAAAAACAACCAGGTCACACTGACTATTGTTGTCAATACTTGGCCGAAACCATGGCGATGTGTTTGGAACCAGTTAAGCACTTATGTGTATCCTAAGTTATCCATTCTGACCGAGTCTATTCCACCCGAAAATTGCCGGTCCGTGAGCCTTATTCTAGCACCGGCAGGCAGTAAGTCATCATAATTTACAGCCACAGCGCAGTTCTTGTCATGACCCTGGACATGAACTGCATAAGCGTTTGCACGGGTTTAGGGAAACCGGCGGCGCCAGCATTTAATGCGGTCGTTGCATGATAGACCTCATCCTCTCGCATTTGTTCCAGTATGGCCCGGCTCTTTTGATCTTCGTCTGACAGCTGCTTAAGGTGGCCATCCAGATGTTTGACCACCTGTTTCTCTGTTTCTACAACGAACCCCAGGCTCCATTTGTCACCGATTAGCCCGGCCAGAGCGCCGATTGCGAATGAACCGCTATACCAAAGGGGGTTCAGATAGCTTTTGTGGGTACCCAGTTGCCTGATACGTTCCTCTGTCCAGGCCAGGTGATCATTCTCTTCCTGGGCAGCCTGCTCCATTTTTTGGCGCACAGTGGGCAGCTTTGCTGTCAGTGCCTGACCCTGATACAGGGCCTGGGCACAGACTTCCCCTGCGTGATCCACGCGCAGCAACCGGCCGGCAAGGCGGCGCTCCAGCTCACTTAACGATGCGTCCTCAATGTTCGCTGCGGGAGAAGGACGTTGCGCCCGGGGTGCCGGACCCAAAGCCGTTCGCAGGGCCGAGTCCAGATGGCCGATAAAGTGATCCAGTTTTGTGTAGTGTCTGGCAGTCATTGTTTATTCAGTGCAGTGAACGTGTATGCCCCTTTTTACCTCATTATCCCGATATTGTCCCGTGCAGACCGCCATGGCAGTTCTTTTTCAGCGGATTCGCTGTCATCTAATCTGTCCTACAGCGATGCCGGGCAGCCACTTCCAGTTTTAAGGTAGGGCGCAATAGCAGTTCTATTGCGCCGGATATTTTATTGCCATCAACCGTAGCGGTGCCTTACTGGTTTCCGTCTGTTTCCCATAGCTGATCCAGCAGTTCCACTGGATGCAACACCGTAATATCCAGTTCAGTGCTTGCAAGGGTGGTGCGTAACTGCAGCGCGCAACCGATATTCGTGGTTACCACAATAGCTGGTGCCAGGGTACGAAGTTCCGAGAGAGTAATCTCGATTAGCTCGTCTGCCATTGCCTTCTGGCGCAAGGGATAGGTTCCGGCACCACCGCAGCATTGCTTACTCTGAAGCGTCACGATTTCACTTTGTGGAATGTGGCGCAGCAGTTCATAAACGTATTTCTGTTGCTTCAGAACATTACGCAGGGAGCAGGGTTCATGTACCACAATACGCGCTGCTGCGGGTTTCAGTGTGACACCTTTGAGTCTCTCGGACTGCGCCAGAAAGCGGTTGATATCGAATACTCGCTCACTGAAATCCTGGGCGTCAGGCAATTCACTGTTACCACCATATTCGCTCAGCATTGCCGTGCAGCCAGTGGCGGTGGATATCACGGCGTCGTGGCCGGTAAAGGCGTCCAGATTGGTTGATTGTCTCCGGGCGGCGCCATCCAGATCGCCTGCATGTTGATGTATTGCACCACAACAGGTTTGGTTTTCCGGAATGTGTACTTCGTATCCCAGACGCGTGAGTACACGGATGCTCGCTGTTAGCGTATTTTGATCCAGTGTGCTGTTTACGCAACCCATGAACAGGGACACGCTGCCATGGCTTTTGGCCACTGCCGGGTAATAATGATGAAAGCGGCCGGCAGTCTGTTTTTCAGGCAGGAAGCTGTCCAGCCGAGTTAGACCAAGGGCGTGTTGCAGGCCAGTGACCTTTAGCAGGTATCGCATTCCGGATCGCCTATATAACCAAACCAGCCAGTTAAGTTTTTCCAGGTTGGCACGCTGGCTCAACAAGTGGTCACGAATCAATTTCTCAAGCCAGGAATAGAGAGAAATTTTTCGGTGTCGGGTTTCGATCAGAGAGCGGGTATTGCAGAGCAATCGGGAGAAGCGCACTAATGATGGGCACATGGCCTCACAGGCACGACAACCCAGACACTGCTCGAAGTGGTCATTGAGTTTGCGGTTAAAGGATAACTCACCCGTAGCCAGGGCCTGCGCCAGGGCGATTCTGCCCCGCGGAGAGTCCGCTTCATTGAGCTTGATCTGATAGGTAGGGCAATGAGGCAGGCATAAGCCGCAGGCCACACAGCGGCCGGCATCTTCAGCGATTTGCCGGGCCAAGTCCGCCTGTTTCCCGAGTGCGAGCAAGCGGGAGTGATCAGACAAAGGTGTTCTCAGGATGGCCGACATGGCCGCCTATGGTACCTTGTTTTTTGCTCTTTTAATCCTGTATGGTGCCGCCCCATGTCGTATTACCAATATCATCTATTTTTCTGTACCAACCGGCGTAACGATGGCCGGGCCTGCTGTGCTGACCACGATTCTCCGGCTATGCGTGATTACGTCAAAGGACGCATCAAGGAACTCGGGCTGGCTGGGCCGGGCAAGGTGCGGGTGAATACCGCTGGTTGCCTGGACCGCTGCGATCTAGGGCCGGTGCTGGTAATTTATCCGGGGGAGACCTGGTATACCTATGTGGACAAGGAAGATCTGGATGAGATCATCGAGAGCCATATCCAGAAGGGTTGTGTGGTGGAGCGGCTTTTGCTGAATAAAGCCTAAAATAATCCCCCTCACCCAGCCCTCTCCCGCAAGCGGGAGAGGGGAAAACGCCTTTTTCCCTATAGCGATGCCGGGCGGCCAATTCCAGAGTGTTGTAGGGCGCAATGGCATTTCTATTGCGCCGGAAATGTAATACCCCTCGCCCTAGCCCTCGCTCGCAAACGGGAGAGGGGAAAACACCTTCTCCCTTCAATTCCCTTCAATAACAGAGACATGGTATTTGCGTTGATTTCTCGCGAGCCGCCCCCATTAAGCTCCAAGGCGCCGTACTCAAGGCTTCTAGGTTGAAAGAATGATTGTAATAGGTATTGACAAACGGTCACCTATATAAGAAAATAATTAAATACTGTTAATCAGTAACGGAATTCAGGCTTTTTGAGACAGTAACCGCTCAGCAGCCAATCGAACTTCCTGTCAGGCCGAACAAGTCTGGCAGCTAAGGCTCCTCCATCCTCCTAGTGGTGGTTCAGACGTAGCTCCTCCAGCTACGTCTTTTTTTTGCCCGAAAACTCCTCTGGGAGGGCGCTATTTCGGGCACACCGCCAATTTTGAGGCTTGTATCTTTGGTTGTGATTTTGTAGTATCCGCGCTCTTTATTGCCCAGGCAGT
The DNA here is from genome assembly GCA_029880755.1 of Gammaproteobacteria bacterium. Lineage (GTDB taxonomy): Bacteria > Pseudomonadota > Gammaproteobacteria > Acidiferrobacterales > SZUA-150 > JAOUNW01. The sequence goes on along the minus strand of JAOUNW010000104.1, from coordinate 3,173 downwards.
TCCATGAGGCCGGGGGCAGAATCAGCATAATTTAAAGGCAGTTCCAGATATATGAAAACAGTTTCAGCCAAGCCGGATACCGTAAAACGCGAATGGTACGTGATTGACGCCACGGACAAGGTCCTGGGTCGTATGGCCACCGAAATCGCCCGCCGTTTGCGCGGCAAGCATAAGGCGGAATATACGCCTCACGTGGACACCGGTGATTATATTGTTGTCATCAATGCGGAGAAGGTGCGTGTCACCGGCAACAAGGCCGAGGCCAAGACGTATTATCATCACACCGGTTATCCCGGCGGCGTAAAAAGCATTAACTTCAATAAGTTATTGATCAAGGCGCCGGAACAGATTATTGAAAAGGCCGTGAAGGGTATGTTGCCCAAGGGCCCCCTGGGCCGGACCATGTTCAGTAAACTGCGGGTTTATGCAGGGGCTGAGCACAACCACAGCGCCCAGCAACCAAAAACCCTGGAAATCTGATACCAGGGCCTTCCTCCAGACAAAGATTAAGAGACAGCGGCAATGGCAACCAAAGCAGCAGCAGTAAAACAGGACAACTTCCACTATGGCACCGGCCGGCGTAAATCCGCCACCGCGCGCGTTTACCTGCGTCCCGGCAAGGGCAATATCACGGTGAACAAGCGCACCCTGGAGCAGTATTTTGGCCGTGACACCTCACGTATGGTGGTGCGCCAGCCCCTGGTTACCTCCAGCATGCTGGAAAAATTCGATATTTATGTAAATGTAGCCGGCGGCGGCCCCAGCGGTCAGGCAGGTGCTATTCGCCATGGTATTACTCGTGCCCTCATGGCCTATGACGAGGCCCTGCGCAGCCCGCTACGTAAAGCCGGTTTTGTCACTCGTGACTCCCGCGAAGTGGAGCGCAAGAAAATCGGCCTGCACAAGGCGCGTAAACGTCCTCAGTACTCCAAGCGTTAATTTCGTTTGCCAGCACCCGGGGATCCCCTGGGTGCTGGCAATTCTTCCCGTTCGCTATTACATTAAGGCCTTAATCACAGAGCACCGGAATTCGCTTTCAGCCTGAGTTCCGGCAGTTCTGTTTCTCTCTTGGCGCGTAGCTCAACTGGCAGAGTGACGGACTCTGACTCCGTAGGTTCTAGGTTCGACCCCTAGCGCGCCAGCCATTTTCTCTCTAATTGTTCCAGCTGACACCGCGATTCCATTTGTTGTGAAAATGAGACAGCAAGCCCAATTGTCGTAAATTTGCCATTCCATGTTGCGGATTCAACAAAAAGGGTGTTTAATTGTTACTAACGTACAACAATTTTTGTACGGATTACCATTAAATTTAATGTTGATCATGAAGTTCCTTCTATAACTTTCCTCAAGAGGAGAAGTAAAAATGAATAAGAAATTACTTACTGTCGCAGTCAGCGCCGCTATCTTTGCGGTGCCGATGATGGCGCAAGCGGAAACAGCTTTCTATGGTAACTTGCAGTATGAATTGGCCAGCGTTGATGATGGCGCAACCAGTATTATGACCAACGCAGATAACAAGCGTGGCCGTCTGGGCGTGAAGGCCGATGAAGATCTGGGTAATGGCCTGAAGGCTGTCGCCAAGTTTGAATGGCAGGTTGATACAACCGACGCCAGCATTCCATCCGGTACTCGTGAATCCTGGGTTGGTCTGTCAGGTAATTTCGGCACAGTCTCTGCCGGCTCCGTACAGTCTCCTTACAAGTACTACGGCGGCATGAGCTATGACGCCTTTGGTACCACCCTGCTTGAAGCCCGTTCCAATGGCGGCCTGAGCGGTAAGGATACAGATATGGGTACAACAGCCGGTGGAGCATTTGGTCACCATGGCTTTATCCATAACGCTATTAGCTATAAAGGCACCTTTGATGCCATAGAAGTGTGGGTAGTCACCAGTCTGGACGAAGCCGGTATTAATACGGCAGGTGTTGGCGGTGACGACAAAGGTTCAGACGGTGACTTAGCCGCCGGTATCAAGTTCAGCCAGGACAATTTCGAAGTGTTTGCTGCTATGGCTAATGATGATAATGGCGCCGATATTGGTGGTGCACAGGTTACAGATAGCTATTCGGCAACCAAGTTTGGCGGTATGTTCAAAATGGGCGATACCAAGATTTTTGCCCAGATGGAGTCCACAACTGCTGAGCCAACTTCAGGTGCTCCGGATTATGAAACTGACATCATTTTCGTAGGCGTGAACCATACTATTGGTAAGAACACACTTGTTGCCCAGTTAGGTCAGGCGGATGACGATAGCGCCAATACCCTGGATTATATGGCGTTGGGTGTTATTCACAAGTTCAGCAAGAAGACCCGCGCGTTTGTTGGTTATGGTACAAGTTCTGATGATGACGCAGGACCTAACTTTAGAGATGACACCGTAATCGACCTTGGTCTGCGTGTCGATTTCTAATTATTAGTACTGCTGTAAGTATTAAACGGGGCCTGATGGCCCCGTTTTTTTGTAGCTCGTGGATTTTTGAGAGTGGCCGATGGATAATGGCTTTTCCAGCCAAATAGCCGGATTTACTTATTTTTATATCAGTGACTGTAGAGTCTAAATGAATCATCTGAGTTCAACTGCTCAACCAGGACGTAACGATCCCTGTCCCTGCGGCAGTGGCAAAAAATACAAAAAGTGTTGCGGTATACGGGCAGCATCACCCGGTCAGAAGTCTTCTACGTCGGAGTTCTTTCGGCAGGCGCAGGCCCTAATGCAAAAAGGTCGCTGGAATCAGGCAATCCAGCTATACGAGAAAATCCTATCCATAAATTCTAACCATACGGATGCCATGCATTATATGGGCCTGTGTTACCTGGAGCGGGGGGATAATGAGCAAGCCCTTCAGTGGGTGGAGCGTTCCATTAGTCTGAGACCAGGTGAAGTACTGTATTTGGGGAATTATGGAGTCCTGCTGGAGCAGTTAGGAGATATCGACACTGCAGAAAAATATTTTAGAAAGGCTTTGGGGATCGATCCTGGTAATCATGATGCCCGCTTTAATTTGGGTCGGATATTGGTGCGTCAACAAAAATCAAAAGAGGCGATCGACCACCTGAAAGTACTTAATGCGCAGTTGCCAAACGATACAGAGGTGTTGTGTTATTTGGCGCAGGCCAATGAAATTACTGGTAATTGGCCAAAGGCATTGAGCTATTATAATCAGGCGCTAAAG
>JAOUNW010000103.1 GCA_029880755.1 Gammaproteobacteria bacterium | reverse complement strand
TGTTTTTACGGCCGTTAAATGTTGACGAATTCCGCGGCTAAACACATGAGAGCGCTGGGCGAGTCGCCTGACTTCGTTGGCAACAACTGCGAAACCACGGCCATAGTCGCCTACACGTGCTGCTTCAATATCCGCATTAAGCGCCAGAAGACTGGTCTGATCCGCCAGTTTTTCCACATCCATCAGGAAGCCGTCGATAGACTGCGCCCGCTTCTGGACGCCATCCAGATTGCGCACCATATGTACTGACAAATCCGCCACCCGTACCACTTCGTCCGCCATTTTGTTCAGGCGCTCATCAGAAATCCGGATAAAATCGCGTAGAGATTGCGGCGCTCCATCACCGTTTTCTTTGCCGCCCTGGGTGCCTTCCAGAAGCTCCATGGCCTGTCTGGCCTGGACCGCCGCCTTGTTAATAACGGCCTGAAAGCTTTGGGCGATAGTATCAGTGGCCTCTTCGGTGGTTTTGATTACTTGGCCGATCTTTCGCCGCAACGCCACTGCTTCATCGCTTTGTTTTTCCGCGATTTCCACCCAGCGTCTCAGCAGATCCTCCAGGCGGCGTTTCTGGTGACTGGAGGCCATGGAAGTTAGCATTTCTTCGACCTGGGGAAGTTCCTCTACGGGATCGTTCCAGGGTAATAAAGTATCAATGTCGTTGTCGTTTGCAGGCGAAGCCGTGGTTGTCTGCTCCTCGATCTGGGTAGAGGTTTCGGTGTTGTCGTTTTCCAGGAAATGGCGTTTGCGTGCGTAGTCAGCCAGTAGTGCAATAGCGATAGCGGTGCACAAACCACTACCCATTCCCACCCAAAAAGGTACAAAAGCGACGGTCCAACCCCAGGATGCCAGGGCAGCGGCGACAGCAAGCACCCACCAAGGTGGTCTTTTTGCATGATATCTTTTGGCGAAGGGTGAAGTCTGTGTGATCACGCCGGCATTCCCAGAATAGTAGTGAGGCCCGACATCTCGGCGGCACGTCTTAGCGTAATGCTGGGTGTATCCCAGGATACTTCCAGTCCTTTTTCCCTGGCCATATGGCAGAAAGCCGCCAGCACCTGGATGGCAGCAGTATCCACGCGCTCGACGCCGCCAGCATCCAGAATTAGCGGAGGCTTGCGTTTAAGGCTTTTTTCCAGAGATTCATATAGGTTTCGAGCCTGCGAAATATCGAGTGCGGCGCCCAGCTCGAGCCGGGTTTGATTTTTCTGGCGCTTGATCGTCAATATTTCCATTCGTCCTTATTTACCCTTATTTATTTAGGTGTGTCGGTTATTTATCCGTCACCATTTAGGATGCCATTTTGCTCTGTGGGATCGCACGACAGCCCCCGGGCTTTTTTGCAAAAGCGTCCCTATAAAGATAGCAACGGCTATGCCAATGTCACGTGATTTGACGTAATTCTCCCGGGTTTCTAGGGGATCTTTCTACCAGGTCAGCACCAATTCATAACTTCATGATAAATAAAAGATATTATGTTTTCCCGGTTGATTGCCAGATCTTCTGGAGTCGTTGTTAAGAGTGAGGTTTTTCTTGTACGGCTTTATGACTGATGAGGGCGAACGCTGTATCCCTTTCTCGAAAAATTTGTTTATGAGCCGAAACACAGACCAACAGCGGTTTATGACAAATTTCTTTGCGATCGCATAGAATAGGTCCACCTTCAGTTGATTGACAGAGAGTTTGCGAATGGTTGGCCAGATTAAGGTTAGAACTGACGGGCAGGGATTGTACGAACTGACGCCCGAGTTGGTGGAAAAGGTTTCAGCCTCAGGTATTGCCGAGGGTCTGTGTACTGTATTTATCACCCATACCTCGGCAAGCCTGGTTGTTCAGGAGAATGCCGACCCCTCTGCCAAATTTGATCTGGAGGCATGGCTGAACCGTTTGGTGCCTGAAGGGGATGTGTTGTATACCCATATCCTGGAGGGACCGGATGATATGCCAGCCCATATAAAATCCGCGCTGACCTCCACATCGCTCTCCATTCCAATCATGAACCATGCTTTAACATTAGGCACCTGGCAGGGCATTTACTTGTGGGAACATCGCCAATCCGGTAATACACGTACAGTCGCTTTTCATATTGGAGATTAACGAACCAGTTAAATGAAAGATCATGTCTTGCAAAATGACGATGCGGGTTTAATACTGAAAGCGCTGGCCTTTGCGGCACACAAACATCGGGATCAGCGCCGCAAAGGGGCGGAGGCCTCTCCTTACATCAATCACCCGATTAGTCTGGCGAACGTTCTGTGGCATGAAGGCGATGTCAGCGATGCTGTTGTCATTGCAGCAGCCATTCTCCATGACACAGTGGAGGATACCGAAACGTCATTGGAAGAACTTGAGCGCGAATTTGGCAAGCAGATTTGCAATATTGTGCTGGAGGTGACCGATGATCAACGATTGCCACCGGCGTTGCGTAAGCGGTTACAGGTGCTTAAGGCGCCTCATGTTTCACACATGGCCAAACTGGTAAAGCTCGCAGACAAGATATGTAATTTGCGGGATATTCTGATTCATCCTCCCGAGGGCTGGACGCTGGAAAGAAAGCGACGCTATTTTGACTGGGCCAGGCAAGTTGTAGATGGCATTCGTGGTAGTAACGATAAACTTGAAACCGCCTTCGATGCTGTCTATGAACAAAAACCTTAGATAATAATATATCTGGATATAAATGTCTCGAAAACACACCGTGCCCTACGGTGGCTGGAAATCCCCTTTAACCGCGCAATGGGTTGCATCTGGAACCGTAGGTTTGGCAGAGGTCCGGCTGGATGGTTCCGATATCTATTGGGTAGAGCAGCGGACGGTCGAGGGTGGCCGTTCTGTAGTGGTGCGATACCGGCAAGGTGTAGTCAGTGATATTACGCCTGATTCGGTAAGCGTCCGTACGAAGGTGCATGAGTACGGAGGCGGTGCTTACACGGTTGAAGATGGTAATGTCTACTTCTGTAATGACCGGGATCAGGGTGTTTATTGCCAGAACGAACAGGGAGAGATGGCGCTCTTATTGCAGCAATCATCAAAGCGTTATGCCGACTTTCTGGTGGACACTCATCATCACCGTCTTATCGCAATATGCGAAGATCATTCTGGTGGTAGTGAACCAATCAATACCGTTATCTCTATTGATCTCCATCAGAAGAACGCATGTACTACCCTGGTAAGCGGGGATGATTTTTATGCCTCGGCGTGTCTGAGCCCTGATGGATCGAAGTTGGCTTGGCTGTCGTGGAATCACCCCAATATGCCATGGGATGGCTGTCAGTTGTGGATGGCAGAGGTTGGGGAAAGTGGTGCTGTTACAAGCAGGAAAATCATAGCCGGGGGCGCTGACGAATCTATTTTTCAACCCCAGTTTTCGCCCGACGGCACTTTGTATTTTGTCTCTGACCGCAGTGGATGGTGGAACCTCTATCGTTGGGGCGGGGAAGTAGTTACTCCTGTATGGCTGGCGGCAGTTGAATGTGGGTTGCCTCAATGGCAATTCTCCATGTCGACCTATGCCTTTTTATCCCAGCAGTTGGTCGTGATCACATTCTGTGATCAGGGAAGCTGGAAACTGGGAAAAGTGGATCTAACCACTGGGGCCATGGAACAGATTGAAAGCGCCTACAGTGAATTTACGTCTATCAGGGGATCAGGGAATGGCCGGTGCTTGTTTCTGGCGGCATCGCCTTTCGAGGGAAAGGCCGTGGTAATGCTGGGCGGCAACGGTGATGAACTAAAAAAAGTTCATTTTGCAGGCGATAGTTTTTCTCATTCCGGATATTTTTCTCAACCACAGGCGATTTCTTTTCCTGTCAATGATAATCAACTGGCCTATGGCTTTTATTATGCGCCTGCTAACAAGGACTATATGGGTGCTTCGGGATCCTTGCCACCGCTTATCGTCAGGACCCATGGTGGGCCGACAGCAGCAGCGATATCAACATTCAATCCAAAGATTCAATATTGGACAAGCAGGGGCTATGCGGTGCTTGATGTTAATTATGCTGGTAGTACGGGTTATGGCCGCAGGTATCGCGATCGTCTAAATGGAGGCTGGGGGGTTGCGGATGTCAGAGACTGTATTTGTGGTGCAAACTATCTAGCGAACCAAGGCAAAGTGGATAAGCAACGTTTGATTATTACTGGCAGCAGCGCCGGTGGCTACACAGTATTGTCGGCGCTCACTTTTGCCGATACTTTCAAAGCAGGGGCCAGCTACTATGGAATCAGTGAGCTGGAGTCTTTGGTAATTCATACCCATAAGTTTGAAGCTCATTATCTGGATCGGTTGATAGGTCCATATCCGGAGCAGAAACATCTTTACAGAAACCGATCACCCATTAATCATGTGAATCGGTTTTCCTGTCCTATCATATTTTTCCAGGGGCTCGAGGATAAGGTGGTTCCGCCAAGTCAGGCACAAAACATGGTGGATGCATTGGATCACAAAGGACTTGCCGTAGCCTATGTGACATTCGCCAACGAGCAGCACGGATTTCGCAGATCAGAAAACATTGCAAAGGCACTGGAAAGCGAATTATATTTTTATTCCAGCGTGTTTGGCATAGAGCTGCCGGATAAGATTGAGTCAATTCCTATCAGGAATTTTCCCAACGAGTAGGGAGCGCTTAGGGGATATAGTATTTAAGTTCTGAGTCTTCGGGCAAAGACCCGCTTTTGAGCCATCCCTCGAATTCATTTGCTGGAAGCGGTCGGCTTAAATAATAGCCCTGAATGGTGTCACATCCCAAATGAGAAAGTTCAGTAAGTGTTTTTCTGTTTTCAACGCCTTCTGCAATAACGGTTCTACCCATGCTATGAGCCAGATTAATAATCGACTGGACGATAACAGCATCATTGTTATCCGTTAACATGTCCATAACAAAAGATTTATCGACCTTAATATCGTCAACGGGCAATTGTTTTAGGTGGGACAGGGACGTATAGCCGGTTCCAAAGTCGTCGATTGCAAGGCGAATACCGATTGAATTGAGCTTATTTAGTATAAGAAGCGCCTTTTCCGGATCCATCATAATGGCGGTTTCCGTAATCTCCAGTTCCAGTTTCTCTGCCGGGAGGTCATGCTGTTGCAGTATGGACTGAACCTGTTCCGGCAGGACAATATCATGCAGCATACGGGCCGATAAATTGACTGAGACTGACAGGGCAATACCGGCTCGATTCCATTTGGTACATTGGTCAATAGCTGTGTGTAGTACCCATTCTGTTACAGGTTTAATAGCGCCGGATTGTTCCGCTAAAGGTATGAATTCATCAGGAGGTACAAATCCAAATTCCGGGTGCTGCCAGCGTATTAATGCTTCAACGCCAGTAATTTCGTGTGTTTTCATATCCATTTTGGGTTGGTAATAGAGCAATAGCTGGTTTTTGCTTGAAGCCAGACGTAGATCACCGGTAAGTTTCAGGCGTTTCAGGCTATGTGGGTCTTTCTCCGGATCATAAATTATATAAGGATCCCCGCTATCTTTCGCTAGATACATAGCCACTTCTGCACAGCGGATCAGGTTCTTTGCATCATCACCGTGAGTGGGATAAACAGCAACACCAAGGCTGGCATTGATTTCCAGCGGAATGCCATTGAGTAGGAATGCTGTCTCCATTTCCTTGATAATCTTGTCGAGCGCGAGATGACAGTGCGATTCATTCTTGATCGGCAGTAGGAGTGCGAATTCATCTCCCCCCATTCGGGCGATAGAGTCTGATTTCCACAAAGTTTCCTGTAAAGATCTTCCTACTTCCTGCAATAATGCATCACCAACATCATGTCCAAGAGTGTCATTGATTTCCTTGAACCGATCGAGATCCATCATGATCAATGCTATACCTCTCCCGGTTTTTTTCGCTATTCTGATTTGTTTCTCCAGCACTTTTTGAAGCCAGATTCGATTTGGCAGAGACGTGAGTGAGTCATGCATTGCCTGATATTCAATTTCATCAGATTGCGCCTTTAATTTTCGGGATATGTTTGTAGAAATAATCAGGGCTATCCAAACGGCGACCCATAAAACGACAAGAGCGGTAACCATTAACCTGGTAGCCAGGCTTGATAATGGCTGCGCCGCTTTGCTCTGGAAAATATGTACCAGGTAATAGGGGGAACTTGGTATTACTGATTTTACCCAGATATAGTCTTCGTTGCTTATGGTTAAGGTGCCTTCGGTATTATTGCTTTTAACTAATAAAGCGATAGAGAAATCTTCAATATTCTTATCAAAAATCGTCTTTAGATCGCGAGGTAGAAGCGGACCGCCCTGATTATTGGTGATGACGCTGATATGGCCATGATTTAAAAGTGGGTTGCCTGCATGCAATATATTCAATGATTGTTCAAGTTGGCCAAATGTGTCTTTGGTGGTCGCCAGGGTGACTGATAAAACCCTTATCTGCTGCCTGATGTGTTCACGCAGGAAATGTTTTTCTTCGATTAGGAGTGAATCATGGGCAATACGATAAGCGTTCCAACCGAATACAAATATTACGGCCAGAATAACCGTAATGAAATAAAATAGTAATTGATGCCGGAGAGGCATGACTTAGCGGGGGTCGTTATTTGTTTGTTCCTCATCTTCTCGGGTGCTGAATCCGGCTAAAGTATACATGGGACAAAACCCAAAAATGGCTACTATCAGGCCGCCGATTCCTAAAAGCGACAGAATGGTTGTAGCGACTGAGTCAGTTACAATGCTATTTTCAAAAAATCCGAAATAAATCATTACAAGTGCCACTCCGGCTCGAAGCCCCCGATCAAGGCGGCCAAGGTTGCGTTTTATTGTCACAGCTGTCTCTCTCCGTTTTTTCTGAATTATTTAAATATAGACCTAAATTACCTCTGTGTATGAAGCGTCCTCGATTAAATGTAGTTCGGGTTCCATTAGAATCCAGCGCTTGTCTGCGCTAAGCTATTGATTAAAAATCACTATAACAGATCAA
>JAOUNW010000051.1 GCA_029880755.1 Gammaproteobacteria bacterium | reverse complement strand
GCAGGAAGCATCCTTTTTTAATTTAATAGTGCGCCATTCCATAGCGAGCGCATCAAGAATTAGTAATCTTCCTACGAGGGTTTCACCGAGGCCCAGTATAACCTTCATTGCTTCTGTGGCCTGAATGGTACCGATAATGCCTGCCACGGGTGCCAGGATGCCTGTTTCGGAACAGGTTTCCTGGGGTTGTTCACTGTCCTGATACAGGCAGCGGTAACAAGGACTGTCCGGATTGCTGTGATCAAACACTGATACCTGGCCTTCCGTGCGAATGACCGCGCCGGATACCAACGGTCTATTTTGTCGGGCGCAGATTTGATTCAACAGGAAGCGTGTAGGGAAGTTATCGCTGGCATCAACTACGACAGTGGCCAGGGAGATTTGTTCTGCCAGCGTCTGCTCATCGAGTTTGCGATTAAACAGGGTGGCAGTGACTTCCGGATTGAGTTGCTCCAGCGTCACCTTGGCTGATTGCGTCTTGTCTTTGCCAATACTGTGGGTGGTATGAATGATCTGGCGCTGCAGGTTAGTGAGGTCTACCTGGTCGTGGTCTACCAATACCAGATTGCCGATGCCGGCAGCGGCAAGATACATGGCAACGGGCGAACCCAGTCCACCCAGCCCTATAATGAGTACTCGTGCCTGCGATAACTTGATTTGTCCCTCGATACCGACCTGGGGAAGCATAATCTGGCGGCTGTAGCGCAGCAGTTGTTCGTCGTCCATGTGATTTTATAACATGATGCCTGAAACAGAGTCACGGCCAGTTTGGCAGAAAGTAACGCGGTTGTTGCCGGCGAGATCTCTGACGCAGTGTATGTTTTGATAATTGTCCTCTGAGAGAATTTTTTTCACCGCCTGTTGTTGGTCGAAGCCATGCTCCAATAGCAAATATCCGGCTGCTTTCAGAGAATACTTGGCGCTATCTGCAATAACCCTTATGTCCATGAGACCGTCATCGCCGCTAGTTAAGGCTGACGTTGGCTCAAATCTCAAATCCCCTTGCGATAAATGTAAATCACCGATTTTAATATAGGGAGGATTACTGATGATTAAGTCAAAATGATTTCCGGAAAATGTACTTAACCAGTCTGTCGCGCAAAAGCGAATATTACCGGCATTGTGAGTAACAGCATTTTTCCGGGCGATTCCTAAGGCGGGTAAGGAATTATCCACTGCAATCACAATGCTCAATGGCCTTTCCTTGGCGATTGCAATGGCTATAGCGCCAGAGCCTGTGCCTAGGTCGGCAATCGTCCAGGCCTGATCTGTAGGGATAATAGCTAATGCCTGCTCAACCAGTAATTCTGTTTCCGGTCGAGGAATCAGGGTATCGGGTGTTACCTCCATAGCCAGCGACCAGAATTCTCTTGTGCCTGTTAAATAGGCTATAGGTTTTCCATTAATGCGCTCGTCTACAAGGTGCCGATAATGTTGCCACTGGCTGCCGGAAAGCAAATCGCTGGAGTGGCTGATCAGTTGGGCATGACTGTATCCGCAAACCTTTCGCAACAGGACTTCTGCATCCAGCCGTGGATTCTCACTGCGATGAAGTTCCTCGCTAGCCCATACCAAGGCATTAGACACTGACATCGTCGGATTGTTTGAAATAGATTTTAGGGGCGTCATACGAAGAGTCGGTATTATGCGCTGGCCAGTTCCGCAAGCATCTCAGCCTGGTCCGTAGCAATCAGGGGATCAATAATATCGTCCAGATCGCCCATCATTACCTGGTCCAGTTTATATAATGTCAGGTTGATACGATGGTCGGTGACCCGCCCCTGGGGGAAGTTATAGGTGCGAATGCGTTGAGAACGATCACCACTACCCACCAGGCTCTTTCGCGTCGCTGCTTCTTTTTCCTGTTGTTCTCTTTGTTGTTTTTCGAGTAAGCGTGAGCGCAGCACAGACATGGCGCTCGCCTTGTTTTTGTGTTGCGAGCGCTCGTCCTGACACTCTACCACCATGCCGCTGGGAATGTGCGTAATGCGCACCGCAGAATCTGTGCGGTTAACGTGTTGTCCGCCGGCGCCGGAGGCACGATAGGTATCGATGCGCAAATCTGCCGGATTGATTTCAATGTCGCCGATTTCGTCGGCTTCCGGCATGACCGCCACCGTGCATGCCGAGGTGTGAATGCGACCCTGGGTTTCCGTTTGCGGGACGCGCTGTACACGATGTCCACCGGACTCAAACTTGAGCCGTGAGTAGGCGCCCCTGCCGATAATACGGGTAATAATTTCTTTATAACCGCCTACTTCGCTGGCGCTGCTACTTATGACCTCCACTTTCCATTTATGTGCCTCGGCGAAGTAGCTATACATGCGAAAAAGATCGCCGGCGAACAACGCTGCTTCATCGCCACCGGTGCCCGCGCGAATTTCCAGAAAGATATTGCGCTCGTCATTAGGATCTTTCGGCAACAGCAATTTCTGCAGTTCCTGTTCCAGGGACTCTATTTTCTGTTCCAGACCCGCCAATTCTTCGTGGGCCATTTTGCGTATTTCCGTATCACTGTCATTCAGCATGGCTTCCGCCGATTGTTTTTCCTCGAATACCTGACGGTAGGCCTGGTACTGGGCGACTACCGGAGAGATTTCGGCGTATTCCTGAGACAGTTTGCGAAACTGGTTCTGGTTACTGGTGATGCCAGGGTCAGACAGTTCAGCATTAATCTCTTCCGCGCGCTGAACAAGATTCTCCAGCTTTGCCTGGATGGAGGGATTCATACAATTTTAATCGTCAGACAGGTTGAACAATCGGCGTGCCGCCGCCAACAGATCAGCATTGCCATCATGATCAGCTTGTTGCAGCGCAGCACTCGGGGCATGAGTAAACTTGTTGGTTAATGCGCGAGCCAGTTCCTGAATAATCTTTTCCGGGTCTTCTCCCTTCGCCAGTCGGGCCATGGCTCGTTTCAATTCCGCTTCGCGGATTGCGTCACTGCTTTCGCGTAGCTCGCGTATCGTGGGCACGGCGTCTTGTGATCGGATCCAGGTCATAAAACCCTGAACCTGTGTCTCGATAATTTTCTCAGCCTCTTTGGCCGCTTCCTGGCGTGACTGAAGATTCTCATCAATGACATCTTTTAAGTCGTCCACAGTATAAAGATAAACATCGCCAAGCTCGGCAACTTCGGGCTCGATATCGCGTGGTACCGCGATATCAACCATGAAAACAGGTTTATGTTTGCGTTGTTTCAGTGCCTTTTCCACAGCACCCTTTCCCAGAATAGGTAGCTGGCTTGCGGTGGAAGAAATAATAATATCTGCTTCACTCAGGCGTGATGGCATTTCTGTCAAGGTTATGGCTTCCGCACCGAACATGTCCGCAAGGATTTTCGCCCGCTCCAGTGTGCGATTGGCGACAATCATGTGTTTGACTTTCTGTTCTTTCAGGTGGCGAGCGCAGAGCTCAATAGTCTCTCCCGCGCCAATCAGTAGAACGGTTTGCTCGGACAGATGTGAGAAGATTTGTTTGGCCAGGGTGACAGCAGCGAAGGCGACGGATACGGCGCTGGCACCGATGGCTGTGTCGGTACGTACCTGTTTGGCCACCGAAAAGGTCTGCTGGAACAGGCGGTTTAACAGTTTTCCCGTTGCCCCGTACTTATGTGCCTGGGCGAAGGCGTCTTTCATTTGCCCCAGGATTTGCGGTTCTCCCAGGATAAGAGAATCCAGTCCGGCGGCAACCCGAAAAGCATGCTTGACCGCATCTTTGCCTGGGTGCTGATAGAGATAGGGCTGGATATCGGTTTGCCGGAACCGGTGGTAATTGCAGAACCATTCCAGGGCAGACAGGCTTTTTTCATCTTCCAGGTGACAGTACAACTCGGTGCGGTTGCAGGTAGAGACAATGGTGGCTTCTTTTGCGGCACCGCTGTCACGAATACCCTGTAGTGCTTCCGGCAGTTTTTCCGGCGCAAAGGCTGCCTGCTCCCGGATAGCGACCGGGGCGGTATGATGATTAATGCCGAATGCGACGAGGTACATGGGTGCGTTTGTCTAAACCGAAGGTGGTATCGCTGGATTCTGACGGATGGAGCAATGGTGTCAAGCTTGCCGGTGCTTGTTTATCAGTAAGTATAGGGCCTGAGCCGTTTTTGTTGCCACAACCAGCTCGATAAGCAGCAAAAGAAGTCCTGTCAAAAGTGCCGGCCAATTGCCATTTTCCCACCAGATGGGAAGGATTATCACCCAGGCCCAGGTGGTGATCACTATAAGAAAAGCAATCGGTAAAAGTAATGGCTGCCACAACTGTTGGCGCTGGTGCACAATCAGGGACAGCACAATGAACATAACAAAGGCCAGTACATGATTGGTAATACCCCAAAGCGGCCACAACACTCTACCTCCTGCGCCCTTGCCGTCCAGGAATATTATTATCGTTAACATCAGAGTGGTCAGGAACAAGACAAACTTCTTTTTGTTCACGCGAGAGAAGTTAATGGGCTGGGTCACTTTTTGTATGTTCTGTTTTAACACAGCCATGGTGGCATCCAGGGCGCAGGTCAGTAGACCGAGGATAACAATGGCGGCGAGGTTGGTGCTTAGGTGTTCGCCAAGTCCGATATGGGCGGTGAACTGGCCAAAGCCTTCAATATAAAGGTTCAGGATTTTTGGCAAATCCTGGATCCCTTGCCAGGATTGGTAAAAGTTTTCCCAATCCGTTCTATTTTTGAACGCGGTAATACTGATTACCAGGGCAGTGATAGCCAATACTCCATCCACCAGGGCGCCACCGTAGCCCAGATTCCGAGCATCACTGGCCTGATCCATGGCTGGGCCCGTGATGCCATGAGCGATCAGCATATGAAAGCCGGCCAGGGCGCCACTAACGAGGGTGATAAAAAGCCAGGGCATAATCCCGGGGGCGCCAGGCGTACCGTGGAATTCAGGGGCTGTGATCGCGGGCGCTGATATGAGCGCTCCCAATAGAAACCACAACAGAAACAGCCCTACCTGTAACGCCGTCAAATAAGCACGTGGTCGCACCAGTTTATCTACGGGTAAGCGCAAGCCATGATATACCAGCACAATGATCAGTATTGCCCAGATGAAACGGGCATCCACAGAAATCATTGGGCTGTCCCCGACATTAATATTCAGAGCGCCGCTAAATCCGAATCCCGTTCCTCCAAGCATCGCGATCAGAATGACGGCTACAAACAGGATGCCAACAGAGGTCAGAATCAGATTCTCTTGTCCCTGCCTGTGCCAGAATGCACCAAGGGCCAAGGCCAATGGCACCTGGATCCAGAAGCCCAGTACAGCCGCTGGATAGGCCGCAAGCACCTCAGTGGCCAGCCAGACGAAAACGGCACTGATTAGCAGCAATACGATAGTGGTTAAAATCAGGGTCAGTTCACGCATGCCTGAGCCAAACAACTTGCCGGTAATGGCCTCCAGGCCGCGATTTGGAAAAGTTGCCGATAACCACAATGCACCGAATCCGTATGTGCCGGCGGCGACCACGGTACCGGTTACCAGCCACAAAAATGCAGGAATCCAGCCCCAGAATGCGGCCAGGGTGGTTCCTATAAGGGTAGTACCGGCGGATATGGCAACCACGTGATGACCAAACAACACGGGTTTGCGGCAAGGGGGGGCGGGCCTGCCTTTCTCGTCCAGGATGGCAGGTGTACTATAATCGGCATTGGGACGGAATAAAGCCAGCGCCAGCAACTTGGCGTAAAATCGGTATCCAAGCGCAAATACAATCAGCGCAGTTGCCAGCAAAAAAAGCACATTTATCGGTTCCTGGTTCATTTCGTGATTATCGGACAGCTTCTCTTTGCTGTATAGCAGTGGATTTCTGTGATAATGACCCTATCTTAGTGTTGGAAAGATGAAATGTCCGGAACTCAGGGCGGGTTTGGGCATCCCAGAGGAATTGAATATAGCTTAGGGTTGTTAAGAGGATTATGTTTTTCAGCTTAAAGAATTTTCTTTTTACGTTATGGTTTGGATTGCTGCTGGCGCTTTTCGGGTGCGCCAGTGGCCCCCAAATACAGCCAACCGAAGAAGTCGATCAGGCGCATGCGAGTGAAGACGATATTCTCACGGTAGATCCTTTACCGAATGTCGAGCTCACACCGAATGTGCTTTACGACATATTGTTAGGGGAAATCGCTGGTCAGCAGGGACAGCTGGACGAGGCTGTGGACTCGTTGCATCGGGCCGCCCGGGCTACCCGGGATCCCCGATTGGCAGCAAGGGCAACGCGCGCAGCCATCTACTCGAAAAAGCTGGATCATGCCCTGGATACTGCAAATCTTTGGGTAGAGTTATCGCCGGACAATATCGAAGCCCGGGAAACACTGGCCAAGGTATTGCTTGATCTGGAAAAACCGGTGGAAGCGCAATTACATTTTGAAAAGGCGCTGTTGTTAGCAAAACAGCGCAATATGCTGGGCGCGGTGTTTTTACGTACCGCAAGCGTGCTTTCATCGCAGAGCAATCGGAAAACGGCGTTTGAAGTGATGGAAACACTGGTGAGTAGTCATCCGGAAAATCCGGAGGCATATCTGGCATTGGCGCACCTGGGTGTACGTGCCGGTGATCATGACAAGGCGCTGGCAGCGGTGGGGAAGGCGCTTACGATTAAACCTGACTGGCAGGACGCGGCGCTTTACAAAGCGCGCATTCTTATCGGCAAAGGTGCGGACCAGGCCAATGCTTTTTACGATACGTTTCTGGGCCGTTTTCCCCGCGCCACCAAAGTCCGCCTGAACTATGCTCGTTTTCTGGTAGACCAGAAAAAATGGGATGAGGCGCGCAAACAATTCAAGCGCGTGATCAAGGAATCGCCCAGTGATGCTGATGCTGTGTTGGCGGTTGGGCTCTTATCGTTACAGGTGGGCAGTTACGCGGACGCAGAAACCTATTTGCTTCGCCATTTGCAGTTGGAACCTGACAACGATCAGGCCAGACTGTATCTGGGTCAAGTGGCCGAGGAGCAGAAAAATCATGTTGCCGCTGAAAAATGGTATCGGCAGATCAGTTCCGACAATTATTATTTTGAAGCCCAGACTCGACTGGCTGTAGTGATGGCGCGTCGCGGGAAACTGGAAGCAGCGCGTAAACTGTTGCACAGTCAGCAGACCAACAACGACCAGCAGCAAGCGCAACTGGTGTTGGTGGAGGATCAGATACTGCGGGAAGCAAAGCAGTATGCGGAGTCCATGAAAATTCTTACAGCCGCGTTGGTATCCCTGGAGGAACACACAGAAATACTCTATGCGCGGGCACTGATCGCTGAAAAGCTGGATGATCTGGAGATGATGGAGCGTGATCTGCGGGTAATCTTGAAAAAGGAGCCCAAGAATGCGCATGCCCTGAATGCATTAGGTTACTCGTTGGCGGACCGTACGGATCGTCTGGAAGAAGCGGAGGCCTTGGTGGCGCAGGCGCTGGCCTTGCGCCCTGACGATGCATTTGTATTAGACAGTATGGGCTGGGTGCAGTACCGCATGGGTAATTACGACGAGGCTGAGCGCTTGTTAAGGCGAGCACTGAGTATTCGTAACGACGCAGAAATCGCAGCCCATCTGGGAGAGGTGTTGTGGGTGGCGGGACAGCAATCCCAGGCCCGCACTATATGGCGCCGGGCATTGGAAGAGACACCGGATAATGAAATGCTGGAAGCGGTAATGAAGAAGTTCGGCCAGTAATACGGATCGTATAGTCCTATTAAATCCTATCCTGACAGCTCCTTGCTTCAATTTGCTCTGAGAGGTATTGGCAAGAACATTGTTATCGCCTTCACGCTCGTTTTGGCGGGATGTGTTACTACCGTGCCTGAGTTGGCATCGGTCGACACACCCGCCTGGCAGGCACGCCAAGTGCGGATTACGGCGCTAGAGAATTGGGAATTGTCGGGCAGGGTTGTGTTACAGACAAAAAAGGAAGGCTGGCACCTGAATTTAAATTGGAAGCGGCAAGCGCAACAGCAGCAACTGGATCTGGCGGGTCCTTTAAACAAAGGGCACATACGAGTGGAGCAGGACCGGGATCAGGTGATATTGATCGATGCCAATCAACGACAATATACCTCAGATACCATTCAAAACCTGATTTACGAAACCACCGGGTGGCTGCTGCCGATTGAAAGCCTGGTGTATTGGGTGCGTGGTATACCGGAGCCGGCAAGTATTAATCGGGTGCAACTGGATGAGCAGGGCAGGTTACGTTATCTGGAGCAGTCAGGTTGGTTTGTAGAGTATGCAAACTATGTCGCAGTTAACGGACATGATCTGCCTGATCGTATATTCCTGACACGTAGCGCCACCGCCGCAAATCATGGGCTGCCCACCGTTAAGGTGAAGCTGGCGGTGAATCAGTGGCGGCTGGACAAGCCGGGATCACCCAAGCACCATTAAGCCATGCAAATCTGGCCCGCTCCAGCGAAACTAAATTTGTTTCTTCATATTACCGGCCGACGTCAGGACGGCTACCATTTGTTGCAGACAGTGTTTCAGTTCCTGGATTTTGGCGACCGGCTGCGTTTCAAGGTTACTGAAGATGGAATTATCCGTCGAGAGACCCCGGTTGCCGGTGTGGCGGAAGAAGCTGATTTATGTGTGCGTGCTGCGCGTTTGCTCCAGCAGCACACGGGTTGTACCCTCGGTGCCGACATATGGCTGGACAAGCGCTTGCCCATGGGTGGCGGTTTGGGGGGTGGAAGCTCTGATGCCGCAACCACTCTGTTGGCACTAAATCAGCTGTGGGCATTGGGATTGAGCAGGGAAAATCTGGCTGGATTGGCCCTGTCTTTGGGCGCCGACGTCCCGGTATTTGTTGCCGGTCATGCGGCCTGGGCGGAAGGGGTTGGGGAACAGCTGACCGTGATTGATCTGCCTGAGCGCTGGTATGTGGTGTTGGCGCCCGATGTCCAGGTTTCAACGGCACAAGTATTTCGGGACCCTGAATTGACACGCAATAGCCCTCCCATCAAAATACGCGACTTTCACGCATGCCTGAATCAGGGAAATTGCAGGAATGATCTTGAGCCTGTGGTGCGTAAGCATTTTCCCGAGGTGGGGCGGGCGTTGGACTGGCTGGCGCAATTTGGCGCGCCAGGCATGACCGGATCCGGAGCCTGCGTTTTTTTGCCAGTCGCTGATCAACAAGCCGGGCTGGATATTCTTGATAAACAACCCCCTGTTGAGGCGGGTTTTGTGGCAAAGGGTGTCAATAGGCATCCAATACTTAACTTAATAAATTGAAGTAAGCGCCAGAGTTATTGGGGTGTCGCCAAGCGGTAAGGCACTGGATTTTGATTCCAGCATACCCAGGTTCGAATCCTGGCACCCCAACCATATACACATCATCTGCCCGATTTCTGGCAGACGTGTCTTGGGTGACTGGATGGAAACCTCGGGTTCGACAAATTGACTGAAGGTCAATTTGAACGGCGAAGCCGAAGTTTGGCGGTTCTTGTCCCAATAAAGAATTTTTGTAAGTGGACGACGGGCGATAGCCCGGAGTAATCCTGGTACTCCAACTATTAAATGAGAGAGGGCGCGTGTCTCCAACTGACGACAACATGATTGTGTTTACCGGTAACGCTAACCCCGAGTTAGCTAATGCCGTGGTGCAGCACCTGGGTCTTCCCTTGGGCAAGGCTACCGTTAACAAATTCAGTGACGGTGAGATCAGTGTGGAGATCATGGAAAATGTGCGCGGCAGGGACGTGTATATCCTGCAGTCGACCTGTTCTCCCACTAACCGGAATTTGATGGAGCTGCTGATAATGATCGATGCCGTTAAGCGCTCAGCGGCACGCCGCATTACTGCAGTAATCCCCTATTATGGTTATGCGCGCCAGGATCGCCGGCCACGTACTGCCCGGGTTGCCATTACCGCCAAGCTCGTGGCTGATATGATCGCGACAGCCGGTGCCAATCACGTAGTGACCATGGATTTGCATGCTGACCAGATACAGGGTTTTTTCAGTATTCCCACCGACAATATCTATGCTGGCCCGGTGTTGCTGGGGGACATTTGGCGCCAGCCCTATGAGGATTTGCTGGTAGTCTCGCCGGATGTCGGCGGCGTAGTCCGTGCCCGGGCCCTGGCCAAGCATCTGGAGGCGGATCTGGCTATTATCGACAAACGTCGACCCAAGCCCAATGAAGCTAAGATCATGAATATTATAGGAGAAGTGAAGGGGCGTACCTGCGTGCTCATGGATGATCTGGTGGATACCGCCGGCACACTGTGCCAGGCAGCCAGTGCCCTCAAGAAAAAAGGTGCCGGGAAAGTTTTGGCATATTGCACGCATCCGGTATTATCCGGCCCCGCTGTTGAGCGTATTACCGGATCGGACCTGGATGGCCTGGTGGTGACCAATACCATTCCGTTGTCGGATGAGGCCAGACAATGCCAGAAAATCCGGCAATTAAGTATCGCCGAATTGCTGGCCGAGGCCATGCGCCGCATTGCATCGGATGATTCCGTCAGTTCGTTGTTTATGGATTAACGCCGGGTAACCGGGTGTGTTGATTGCAGCCATAAGTGCCAAGCATCGAGGGAAGTCGCTCGCTGCTTGTTACTTGTTGTTTTTTAATTGCCGAACCTGGTCGCGGGGGAGGTAACGAAATTTTTAGGAGATGTAACTATGAGTACTCAATATGAATTAACCGCTGAAGTGCGTGAGGGTAAAGGAACGGGTGCGAGCCGCCGTCTCCGCCGCACCAGCAAAATCCCCGGTATCATATATGGTGGCGGCAAAGACCCGGCCATGGTCGCTTTTGATCACGACACTGTGTATCACCTGCTGGAACACGAGGCGTTTCACACTTCGATTCTCAACATCAAGACCGGTAACACTGCCGAGCAGGCCATTTTGCGTGATGTGCAAATGCATCCGTTTCGTCAGATAGTATTGCACATGGATCTGCAGCGTATTAGCGCCAGTGAAAAAATTCACATGCGTGTACCGCTGCATTTTGTGGGCGAAGATATTGCGCCCGGTGTAAAACAGCAAGGCGGCATGGTGTCTCACCTGATGACCGAAGTGGATATTACCTGTTTGCCCAAGGATCTCCCGGAATATTTGGCAGTGGATTTATCCAATCTGCATATCGGTGACTCCGTGCATATGTCAGATATTCCTTTGCCCGATGGTGTGGAGATTACCACTTTGGCTCATGGCGGTGATGATCAGGGTGTTGCCACGGTCATGGCCCTGCGTACGGGTGCGGATGAGGCGGAAGAAGCCCCTGCTGAAGCAGCCCCGGCGGCGGGAGAAGCCGAGAAAAAAGAAGGCGAATAAGCGCCGAGGAGTTGATCCTTGTCAGAGGGCATTTCCCTTATTGTTGGATTGGGCAACCCTGGCGAAAGTTATGCGAATACCCGGCACAATGCCGGGTTTCGTTTTATTAGTGCCGTATTAAAAAATTATACTGGCCAGTTACGCCACGAAAACAAGTTTGGCGGTGATATCGCCAAAGTTTTGATAGCAGGCAGAGAAGTCTGGTTGCTGGTGCCTATGGAATACATGAATCTTAGTGGCACCGCTGTCAGCAAGGTGGCCAACTTCTATAAAATCGAACCAAAAAATATTCTGGTGGCTCATGATGAGCTGGATATTCCACCGGGTGCTGTGCGCTTAAAGATTGGCGGCGGACACGGCGGCCATAATGGTTTGCGCGATATTGTACCGAAACTGGGTTCCAGTGATTTTGTGCGCCTGCGTATTGGTATCGGCCATCCGGGTTCCGCTTCAAAGGTATCATCCTATGTGTTGAACAAAGCTCCCAGTGCCGAGGCGACCCTCACTGATACCGCCATTGACAATGCTGTTCGGCAGCTTGAGGATATTGTTTGTGGCAATTACCAAAAAGTGATGAATGAATTACATACCCATAATTTGGGTAACAGTTAACGAGGCCAAGAAGGCATGGGTTTAAAATGTGGCATAGTTGGTTTGCCTAACGTAGGTAAGTCCACCTTGTTTAATGCGCTTACCAGATCTGGTATTCAGGCAGAGAATTATCCTTTTTGCACTATTGATCCCAATGTTGGTGTTGTCGAGGTGCCGGACCCGCGTCTACAGAAACTGGTGGATATCGCCAAACCGCAAAAGACAATTCCGGCTGTCATGGAGTTTGTGGATATTGCTGGTTTGGTGGCCGGCGCTTCCAAGGGCGAGGGCCTGGGTAATAAGTTTCTTGCCAATATTCGTGAGGCCGATGCCATTGTCCATGTGGTGCGATGCTTCGAAGACGACAATATAACGCATGTAGCCAACCGCATTGATCCACGATCTGATATCGAAGTGATCGATACCGAGTTGGCCCTATCCGATCTGGAGACTGTGGAAAAGGCCTTGCTCAAGGCGCAGAAGGGCTCCAAGAGCGGTGATAAAGAACAAATTAAATTGGCCGAGTTGTTACAAAAAATCCGCGATCATCTGGATGCGGGCAATCCCGTACGTTCACTGGAACTGGATGATGATCAAAGGCTTGCGCTTAAGTCTTTCGGTCTTCTTACAGCTAAACCGGTGATGTACATCGCTAATGTGGATGAGCAGGGGTTCAGTGGCAATCGCCATCTCGATGCAGTGAAACAAATTGCTACGGAACAGGGCGCTGAGGTGGTCGCGATTTGTGCCGCGATAGAAGCCGAGCTCATCGATATGAATGATGACGAAAAGAAGGAATTCCTGGCGGAAATGGGTCAGGAGGAGCCGGGGCTAAATCGTGTCATCAGGGCCGGTTACAAGTTATTGGGACTGCAAACCTATTTTACGGTGGGGCCCAAGGAGGTGCGCGCCTGGACTGTACGCGTGGGGGCATCGGCACCCCAGGCGGCAGGTGTTATTCATAGTGATTTTGAGCGGGGATTTATCCGGGCCGAGGTGGTTGCCTACGATGACTTTGTAAACTTTAAAGGTGAGCATGGCGCCAAAGAGGCGGGCAAACTCCGCTCCGAGGGCAAGGACTACATTGTTCAGGACGGCGATATAGTGCATTTTCGGTTTAATGTTTAGTGGTGTATTTCTTTTTCGAGAGTCAGGGTTGCCTGCAAAAAAGTAGGAAAGACAGGGAATTAATTAAGTTGCTGAAAAGCAAGAGTATTTGGCAAAACTGATATTGACAAGCAGGCTCAGAGTGCGGAAAATCGCCGGCCTTGCTGCTTCCCGCTCCTGAAATCCATCAGGACGCACACCGTGGCTACGTAGCTCAGTTGGTTAGAGCACAGCATTCATAATGCTGGGGTCAGTGGTTCAAGTCCACTCGTAGCTACCATATTTATTTTCAATAAGTTAACTTCCAGGTCCGCTGGCGCTGGCTAGTAGAGGCAATGGATTCCTCTGCGATGTGTTAAATAATTGCGGGACATAATACCCGGAAGAGAATACAATTGTTTTGAGCCAAAAAAGAGCGGTGTGTAACAAAAACATAAGTAGCACTCATTGAGCCGCCAGGAAAGCTGAAATTCAGCTTGAAGTCCATTTTTACAGATCTCTGTTTAATAAAAAGTGTCACAGTTGAAGTTCCGACAAAGAATCGGAGCAATCGCTTCCTGTGATAAGTAGCAAAAAATGTGATCGATAGTACCAGGAACTTTCAGGAGGAGGAGAGCAATGAAACCGAAAAATATCGGTAAGAGTATATTTATAGGATTGGCTTTATCACAAACCCCCGCAGCTCTTGCTATTACAGGTAAAATATATGTTGCCGCTGAGAGCACGAGTAACATTGTGGTAGTTGATGCTGCAACGAATAGCATTATTACCAATGTTGACACAGGAGTGGGTACAGCCCCTCACAATCCAGTCGTTAGCCCGGATAATCAGTATGTGTGGGTGACATTGAAGACTACGCAG
>JAOUNW010000242.1 GCA_029880755.1 Gammaproteobacteria bacterium | reverse complement strand
ATATGATTGAAATATTGCCATTGGAAATTTTTTCGTCAGTGGAATATGTAAAAATGATCGCGTTAAATCATGCAATTAAAAAGCGGAAAAACTCATGCGAATTCTTTTTATTATTACCTTTATTATTTTGCTGATTGTGCCACCGGTAGCTGCAAAAGGTTTAGACGCCCAGGCAAATAAAACCCCAGCCTCGAGTGTTCCCGATGTGTTAATGACAAAAGAAGTCGAACAAACCGTTAAAGTAGAGCCGGAAGCAGAGAATTTTGGAGAAATGCTTTATCGGAATCATTGCACCAGTTGTCATGAAAGTAATGCACATGTGCGATCAGGCACGAAAGCTAAATCCGTCACGGATTTAAAGTACTGGATTGAGCGGTGGTCGAAGGCGCAAAACCTCCCATGGGGTTCTATGGAAAAAGACGCGGTGCTTCAATATTTACGAGACACTTACTACAAGTTTTAATAACAACACAAAGAGCACGATTAATCGAGCAGCACAGGCCCACTCAGTTGATAGAGTGTAAAAAAGCCAGGCTGGTGGGGCTGCAAACTGGCACTCGCAAGAATAAATACTACTACAATTAGAACTTACAGGAATTAACGGTTTTATCTTAAGGATTATATTAATTGTGCTAATTAAACACAGTTATGTTCGGCGGAATAGATCATGTTTCTTTCGATTTCTTGTCAATATTCCCACTCTTAAACCGAAATAAAACAATATGTTATACGTGAAAAAAAGAATTGATATTTGTTTTCTTGAA
The DNA here is from genome assembly GCA_029880755.1 of Gammaproteobacteria bacterium. Lineage (GTDB taxonomy): Bacteria > Pseudomonadota > Gammaproteobacteria > Acidiferrobacterales > SZUA-150 > JAOUNW01. Next base: position 1,449 of record JAOUNW010000242.1, on the reverse strand, counting down.
TAATTCTAACTATCCTTTGATTTGCTGACGCTAACTCGTTCCAATTGTTGTCATCTTGGGGACAAAACTTAGAATTTTAAAAAAATGCCGTTCCTCGAATCAGTAATGGCATCGCCGGATTTGGACGAGAATCTTGCTAGAACGTCAGCAATTGTTTCATGGAGGAGATTCAGGAGGAGAAGATGAGAGTCATATTCATATCAGTATTATTATTTTTAATGACGGTCAGCGGTGGAGTTGTCGCAGCTTCATTTGAAGATGGATTAACTCATTTCGGTAATGGTGACTACAGCGCTGCTTATAAGGTATGGGCGCCGCTTGCCGAAGCAGGGGATTCTTCTGCGCAGTACTATGTTGGGCAAATGTTGTATCAAGGACGAGGTATTACACGTAATCTCAAAATGGCTTATGTTTGGCTGACATTGGCCAGTGAGGCGGGCATGGATATGGCATCGGATTTGTTACCGGATGTCAAAGAGGAACTGAGTGAAGCTCAGATTTCTGAGGCTAACATGCTGGCTAAGGATTTTTCTAAGAAAAAGCCGTAAGCATTTTCTGCAGGAAAGTCGACCGGTCGTTAATGGAAAAGATCGTTGAGGGATTACTAAAGAATGAAGGCGAAGCTTAGCATTGAAAGGTCGCGGTCAATGTAAGTGGCTTCAATTTCCATGACATGGTTGGCGCTGATGCGCCAACCAATGCCTGCGCCAACAGGAAATGCGGTACGATCATTTTCCGCATCCCGGTATTGATCGTTTGTATATATGTTTTTCGCCATCCATCCACCGCGAAGTTTGGCATACACCGTGTCACCAAACCGAAAAGCGCCGAACAGACCGAAGGTCATTGCAGACCAGGTATCGGCCCCCGAATTACTCGAAAGCGGCAGCAAAGCCGTTGTCCCCATTATCTCCATTTCCAAGGAAAAAACAGCGATCGGGCTGACGTTAAACGTACCCGACGACATAATACCCATCGTGCCGCGCACACTGTAATCATCAAACGCCGCGGCCATCGAGCCACCTTTAAAGCCGACGGTATGAAATGGCAGATACCAATGGGCATGCAAGTGAACAAAATCAGGTCTCGGCAACCTCAGATCACCGATGTCGGGTAGATCGATATTCGGTATGGGAAAACCCGCCACTTGCACCGGGTCCTCGGAAGCGAGGCCTTGCTGTGAGCAAACAATTACCAATAGGGCCGCGCTGAATAGTCGACGTGTCATATGCTGTACTCTGCTTGTCTAGCAAAAGCCTATTTACTTGTTTAACAATACCAGGTTTCTATGCCATCGCTGATTGCGCAAATCAAAGCGCATATAAATAATACTCTCACAGGAAAGCGCGTTATCCAACCGCTAGAAGACTACTTATGAAGATCACTCTGTGAAAAATCCGCCTGATTCTTAAAATACCCGGCGCATAACTACACTCCAGTGATCGTTAA
>JAOUNW010000241.1 GCA_029880755.1 Gammaproteobacteria bacterium | reverse complement strand
TGACCTAAATAATTGGGGTCAGAGTAAAAATTTTGAGTTTTTACTCTGACCCCAAAAGAGCTTAATGGTGCGGTTCCGGAAAAATATTGTCCTCTTCGCTCAGAAATTTCTCAGGATCGCTTTTGAATTTATTGTGACAGGTTTCGGAGCAAAAGTAATACTTCTTTCCCTCGTATTCCATAGTCGCTATCGCGGCATGCTCAGGTTGAATTTCCATTTTACAGACTGGATCGATCGCCATGATATATCTCCTATGTTTGTTGTTGCCGCGGCCGGCGCGCGACGTTAGGCAGAGAGGAAATCGGATCAGAGAGTAATTGTTTCACGCGCCGCGCCGTAACGCCTTTCCTGAATCCATTATCATTCTCTGACAATCGCCATCTGATGGCCTTCCCCTTTGCCATCCGGGAGCTTAATGGTGTTGATCACCTTCAAGGATTTCTGTTCCACTACCCAGATCTCGGGGCTCTTCCGGCTTGACACATAAACCTTTCCGGTCCCGCTTATGGTATTGAGATGGTAAGGCGCCGGAGCCAGAGCAATACTGTTTATCTTTCCGGTATCGGTGTTGACGGCGTAAAGTTTTTCATCTTTTTTACTGCTAACGAACAATGTCTTGCCGTCGTCACCTATGTCGAGTCCGTGCAAATCCTGCCCCAGCTCATAACGCTTGACGACTTTTCCCGATGCGACTGATACTACCGACACGGTGCCGGCTCCGGTATTGGCGACATATAACTTCTTTTCGTCCTCGGACAATACCATGTGCTCAGGTGTCGGGCCTGCATCCAGAGTACGCAACGTTTTGCCTGCCGCCGGATCAAGTTCGCTGATCGTGCCATCGCCAGTGTTAGTAACAAAGGCACGCTTTCCGTCTTTCGTGACAATCACGTAATTGGGCGCCGGTCCAGTAGCAATGGTGTGGACTACCTTATTCGTCTGGAGATCCACCACGCTCACATTACTGCGCGTGGCATGGGTGGAGAGAACATAGCGTCCATCCGGTGTAATAGCCTGATGGTGGGTCCACCCCCACACAGGAATGGTCCGCATCACATGGTGATGGGCTGGATGAATCAGGAACAGGTTGCTTGTCGGGCCGTCGGGATTATCCGGAGGCGGTGGTGATTCCTTCAGGCTGCCGGCGATCAGGTACTCACCGTCCGGCGTCGCCACCAGTCCGTGCGGATTATCAACACCCGAAATGGTTGCGGTAACGGTGTCGGTCGCGGCGTCCACCGCAATGACTGAATTGGCCGACCCCAAAGGAATATAAACGGTGATTTCGGCGTAGCCTGGTAATGTCAGAAACCATAACAGGTAAAGCCAATGTGTTTTAGCTCTCATGTTTCCGTACTCCGCGGTAGGCATCGACTATTTTCCGCTAATCAGGTATTTGACCAGTGCAGCAATGACAAGGACAACGACTATCCAGAACAGGGTACCCATCCATCCAAACCCCATGCCGAGATCTTCACCGTGCACTGCGCCCTCCTTCGCTGATTACCGATACCGGTGCGCACTGTGTGTGCGGGCCGATGCCAATTGCATAAATCAGAAGAGCCCGGCTTGATGGAAAAAAGAGTAGAAACGTTGCGTGCAAGGAGATCGGGTTTCCATCGAGCCTGGCCCTATTGGTTTGACCCTTTTGGTTCTGAAAAGTGATAAAGCGGAATATGGTGAACCTGTTCGATGTTTCTATTATTGACCCAGGTCAAATAACACAGAAAACCTGAAATGTTGGCTGGGTATCAAGTGATCTTTTTAGGCCTCGCCCGGGTGCTAATCCGCCGGAACTTGCCGCCTACCCTGTCTCGTTAGAGCGTTTTTACTTTTGTCTTGTTGTTGTTATCGCGGCTTTTACGAATCAACTCATCGCCGGCGATGGGCGGTGACATCTTGGCCAACCTGTCATAGAGCACAACATTCACCGATGCCGCCAGATTTAAACAGCCAACGGTAGGCACATAAATAACGGCGTCGGCTTTGTCCAGTATGCCCTGTTCTATGGTGCCGTCTTCCGGGCCAAAGATATAGAAGGCGTTGTCGGGGTGGCGGTACTCGGGCAAGGGTGTTGCGCCTTCCACCAGTTCAACACAGATGATGCTGGCCTGTTCCGGTATATGCTCGAACAGGTCTGCCACGCCGGTTAATGGAATTCTGTGCCGGCTATTCTTTGTGTCTGTATTAAACCGTGCAGCGCGATCATAAAGTTCG
>JAOUNW010000240.1 GCA_029880755.1 Gammaproteobacteria bacterium | reverse complement strand
CTCCAAGGAAAGCAGTTTTTACCTGCGTCCCGGCATTCATCAGCAATGCTATGTCATCCAAGGTTTCAACCAGTTTGGACTTGCCATTTCCGGGACCACCACACACTAGCAAAAGCGGGGCATCGTATTTCTTGTGTCGGGAACGACCGTCGCAAACGGCTCTGTAGTGTTCCCGCATAGTGTCGATCACCGGAGCTTTGTCCGAGGATAGATCCTCCTCCTCCAAGTAAGTGTCGACCTTGGCCTCTGCAGAACCAGGCACTCTCTGAGGCTCACTGCCAGCGCTGCGTCCATTATCATCATCATCTTTTGGCTGGAGTTTTCGGAGGCTCTTGGCAAAGTCTGCGTCAAATGGAGCGATCCTGAGTGGCTCAGAAAGACCCTCCGTTCCTTTGTCCCCCGGCCCTTGACTTCTGTGCAGTCTCTTCAGCTCAGACAGCAATTCATTGCTGTGTGAGATCATGTTCGTAGCAACCTTTGTCTCTCGCGAAGTCAACTGTTCACTCGGTCCACCAAGGCCACCACAGTCAATCTCGCCATCGTCCTCATCGCCAAACTTCCTCTTCTTAAACTTCCGGTATTCAGCACTGGCCAATTCTTTGTCTTCTGCAGACCACATGGTCCGGCGACGGCCTCGCCATTCACTCAATACATTCTTTTTCCCTTCATCAACCCCCCAGCTGTGCACCATCCTCTCTATCTGCTCTAACCGAGAGCGATCAATGTGTTTGTCGCTCACCTGCAGCTGCAGCACATAGTCCTCGAAAGCTTCCCAGTTGTAATCATATGTGCAGCTCTCACCTTCCTTGCAAAGGCTCGGTTCTGGCCGAAACATGATTAAGTAGTCGCACGCGAACCTATCAGCTGCCATCCTCCACGCCATTTGTTGTTTCGGATCTGACGGTTTCAATCCAGGATGGCGTGGAGGACTGGAAAAGAACTGTGGCGTGCATTGTTTGGACCTCAGATACTGAAAGTATCGACCGCGACCATCACCGCCAATCGCTTCGTTGAGGCCACACCCAAACGGGAACTCCTTTGTTTTTGGCCTACTACGCTTCCCTTCGTTTTCCTTGTCACGCCGTGTCACTTGCACCAGGGAGTAGTATTCCAGCCTGTTCAAATCTTTCAGTGCCTCTCCGCGGTATCGATAGAACACTGGATACGGGATTGAGTGCAAAACGTTGGTGTTCTTGGGCATTATGATTTTGCCCCGCCCATATTCACCAGGGATGTAATTCAACGGAACGGCGATGGGTGATTCTTTGAACTGCACCGGCTCTGCGATGGAATCATCATCACTGGATTCTTCCTCAAAGAAATCCTCAATGCACTTACCGTCGTCACTTTCAGTTTCGATTTCATCGTCTGAACCGTCATTGCCTTCATCGTCGAAGAAATCCTTCTCGCACTCATCACCGTCATTTTCAGTTTCGCTCTCATCGTCTGAACTGCCATAGACACTTCCAGCGGCGAACGAATCTTCATCACCTACCCAATCCGCATCGTCAGTCCCATCCAAAGCAATGTTAATGTCAGCAAGGGTGCTGTAATTGCCAAAATACTGATCAAGCACAAAGTTCTTCGTTGACCTCAAGTCGTAATACGCGAATATGTCAGAACAAACAGTTGGACCCATGCCAAGCAAAGCCAGTGCCGCTTGAGTGTCGGACACCTCCATCAAAGAATTGAGCTTGTTTAGCACGCGCGTCATAATGTGTTGCACAAGTCTTGTATCAGTACCAGCGTCGTCTGCAGAACTTGGATATTGCAATGCGTGATTTTGAGCGTGAGCCAAGAGTGGGAGGGCATCTACGACCTTCACTCCATTTTTGTTGATGTAGGGTCCAATGTAAAACAAGGCCTGCTTACTCTGCTCCTTCGAACCAAGGAACGACAAGTTCGTGTTGCAACCAAGCAATGCAGTCAAAAGAGGATTGTATTCAACAACCCAACCGTTCCTGTCGTTCAATTTTTTTGCTACCCTGTAATACAAAGCGGTCAATTGATCTACATTGAGCGACTGGAGCTCTCTCGTGATAGCGTCAACCTTTGGCACGAAGAGGCTGTAGCAATCATCAGCAGACCTTTTGACGAAATAAATAGTTGGTGCAATCTCAGCACCTTTGCCTGCCTCAAAGACTTCCTTGAATAAGAAATAGCCCGAGGACTCATCCTCTGTGTACAGACACACATTGACCCCCTTCGCTTTTGAGAGCAACAACA
>JAOUNW010000239.1 GCA_029880755.1 Gammaproteobacteria bacterium | reverse complement strand
TCATTTCCATCATATAGACGATACCTAATTTAACGGTTACCCGGTATGCCGTGACCCCGATAGTTCATATGCACTAGAGATAAATTTAGTCAGTGTGGATTCTGTGCTTTTGGTTGGGTTAGTTCATTCTCAGCTGTTTTGGTCGAGTAAATAATGCGTACGCAATTAAAGCCAAAATCCGTGACCACCAGTATCCGCAGTAGGCTGATCATCCTGTCAGCAGTTGTCGCTTTTCTGCTATTTTCCACAACGTTATACATCCAGAACCTGGTCGATGACTCCTCGAACAAGACTCTGATATTTGTTTCCAATAATCAGATGTTACAACAACAAGTCATTGTTTTGAAAAGTACCGTGCAAACCGTGGAACGGAATTTGTACCAGTTTACTCTGTTACAGGAGCGCAATTACTATGCTTCGTTAGCCGGACTATCTACGAACATGGTGAAGCAAATTGAGGAGGTAATTGCAAATCCCCTGGCGCAAACCCGAGGAGAGCTGCGGCAAACCGCAATATTGCTGCACAATTTGCTAAAACAATTACGAGAACAAGTCGTTGTCGTTACTACAATGGGGCTGGACAGGAAACAGGAAGCATCTGCAATAAATTTGCTGAAAACGACGGTGGGAGACCTTTTCGATGCCGCCCAGGAAAACATACAGGTGCTCGAATCGCGGCTGGGCGACATGACTTCCGGCAGTGTTGTTGATCTGGTTATTACCCAGGGTGTTCTTTCATACTTCATTTGGGCCTTTTCCCTGATTTCCTATTTAATTCTGGTTGGCAGCTATGTCACCTTCGAGTTTTCCGTGCGCCGGCCAATTATGCAAGTGGCCAATGCCCTGGAAGCGTATGGGGAGGAAGGGCATTATGCCGCCAGCTTGCGTACCAATACCGAGGAAACGGAGACACTGGTACGCGCATTTAGAAAAATGCAGAATCAAGTGGCTTCACGTCAACAACGTCTTGAGTCCGTGCTGGATAACGCAGGGGAAGGAATTATAACCTTGAACGAAAAATACACTATCGAGACATTTAACAATGCGGCGCAGTATGTATTTGCCATGGGATTGGATGAAGTACTGAGCAAACCGTTCAGTAGCTTACTGGTAGATGAAGAAAAAGAAAAAATCATTACCTTGCTGGAGCAGGTTCACAACTTGGATACCGGATCCAGTGAAACAGTGTTTGCGACCATGATCGGCCGACGCAAAAGTGGCGAAACATTTCCTGTTTCCATGAAGTTGAGCCACCTAAATCTGGAAGGTGACGAACACTTTATCGTGATGGCCGAAGATATCTCCGAGCGTCAGGCAATGATGGAGAGCTTGAGACACTTAGCGGAACATGACAGCTTAACCGGCCTGTACAATCGCCAGTACTTTATGGACGAACTTGACCGGGAAGTCAGCAGGTCTCACCGTAACCCGGCGGCAAAATGCGCGCTATTGTATATCGATCTTGATAACTTTAAGTTTGTCAATGACACGCTGGGCCATATCGCGGGTGACAAGGTGTTGATCGAGGTAACGATGTTGCTAAACAAACGAATGCGCAAAGGGGATTTGCTGGGCCGCCTGGGTGGCGACGAGTTCGGATTATTGTTGTACGAAATCGATCGGGAAAAAGCCGTGCTTACGGCGGAATTTTTCCGGTTGCAACTGGCGGAATACAAATTCAAGTATGAAGGCAAAGTCCTGGACGTCGGTTGTACTATAGGGGTGGCCTTGCTGGAGCCGAATATCGACACTAAGGAAGACTTGCTGGCGCGCGCTGATATCGCCTGTCATATCGCAAAACGCCTGGGCAAGAATCGAGCGTATGTATATGAGGACGATGATCAGGAGAATATGGATTCCATGTACGCGGATATGGGATGGGCGAGGCGTATAAAGAATGCGATTGAGGACAACCACTTTGTTTTTGCGTGTCAGCCCATTGTCGATACGAAAACAGGTGATACCGCGAGCTACGAAGTTCTGTTGCGCATGAAAGATGGAAAAAGAAACTATGTCATGCCGGCGGGATTTCTACCGTCTGCTGAACGCTTTGGCCTGATGATCGATATCGATCGTTGGATTATCGGTCGTGCGATAGAGGCGCTGGCCAGCTTGCAGAAAGATAACGAAGGTATGCGTTACTCGATAAATCTGTCAGCCAAGTCAATTTGCGACGATAGTATTTTGCGTGAAATAAAAGCCCTGTTGGACCAGTTCAGCTTACCGCCTAATT
>JAOUNW010000238.1 GCA_029880755.1 Gammaproteobacteria bacterium | reverse complement strand
CAGAAAATATTCCAGATCATGCCGTTTGCATTTACCGCCATGTTTGCCTTCTTCCCTTCCGGTCTGGTGTTGTATTGGGTGGTCAATAATATATTGTCGATCACACAGCAGTACATAATCACCAAACGTATTGAGAACGAAAAATAAACAGGTATAGCCGTTCAAGTTGAGTGGTTGTTATGTCAGAAAAAGATACCATAGCAGCGATAGCCACAGCACCGGGACAAGGTGGTGTGGGTATTGTTCGCGTCTCCGGCGACAAAGCCGCTAACATTTCCGAGCAACTACTCGGCAAAGTACCTGCCCCGCGTTACGCACACTACTCTGCTTTCCAGGATGAAAACAAAGCCACCATCGATAATGGTATCGCCTTATATTTTGAAGGCCCCCACTCCTTTACCGGTGAAAATGTGCTGGAGCTGCAGGCGCATGGCGGCCCCATCGTATTAGATATTTTACTCAAGCGAGTTTTATCGCTGGGTGCACGTGCCGCCAGAGCCGGTGAATTTAGCGAACGGGCTTTTCTTAATGACAAAATCGATCTGGCACAGGCAGAAGCAATAGCCGATTTAATTGCGGCGGAAAGTCACGAAGCCGCGCGTGCGGCAGTACATTCACTGAATGGCGAATTTTCTAAAGAGATAAATGATTTAGTTGAGCAGTTAACCATGCTGCGCATCCACGTAGAAGCCGCGCTGGATTTTCCCGAAGAAGAAATTGATTTTCTCGCCGACAAGGTCATAGAAGAAAGTCTGCTAGCAGTAAGAGAAAAATTACAGCAGGTGAAATCAAGTGCCCAGCAAGGCCGTTTGTTGAAGGAAGGCATGAGTGTGGTCATCGCCGGTAAACCCAATGCAGGCAAATCAAGTTTGCTGAATCAACTGGCCGGGCAGGAAACCGCTATTGTCACAGACGTGCCCGGAACCACGCGCGATATATTGCGCGAACATATTCAAATAGATGGTTTGCCGCTGCACATTATTGATACCGCCGGCCTGCGCGAAAGCGAAGACGTGGTTGAGCAGGAAGGCATTCGTCGTGCCATGCAGGAAATAGAAAAAGCCGATCGATTGTTATACGTTATGGACGGTGATTCAAAAGAGGAAGAAAAAGAAATCATAGACAGTTTTTCAAAAGACCTGGGCATTACCTTTGTTCACAATAAGATAGATAAAAATAACGCAGCGGCAAAAATAGTAGAACTAGCAGGCAATGCCACCGATATTTTCCTCTCGGCAAAAACCGGCGATGGTATAGAGCAGTTAAAACAGCATTTAAAAAAATGCATGGGCTATGAAACTCGTGTAGAAGGCAAGTACATGGCACGACGCAGACATATGGAAGCGATAGAAGAAGCCGAACAAAACCTGGAACGAGCCGATATAAATTTAAAACACAAACAGGGCGAACTGGTCGCCGAAGAGCTCGGCCTGGCACAGAATCAATTAGCCAGTATCACGGGCGAGTTCAGCAGCGATGATTTGCTGGGCAGAATATTTTCCGATTTTTGTATTGGCAAGTGAAGCTTATCAGTAGGTCGGCAACCCCTGGCCGACGAATGCCTAACAGTGCCCACCCAACGTAACTAATTTTATGCCTCACCTGCTATTAAAACTAAACAGTGTTCCCGAAGATGAATTAATCGATGTTCGACGTCTGTTAGACGAGAACGATATCAACTACTACGAGACCGATGCCGGTCGCTTCGGTATCTCATTGGCCGCAATCTGGTTGCACGACAATGTTGATCCGGAGCCAGCGAAGCAGCTACTCGACAGTTATAAGGAACAGCGCTACCAACAGGCCAGGGAAATCTATCAGCAACAGCAGCGGGATGGCACCGCAGAGACCTTTCTGCAAAAAGCGTTACACTCACCCATTAGAACCGTGGTCATTATTACCGCCATACTTGTTGTGCTGTATTTTTCTATCATGCCGTTTTTTTGGGGGCTTTAGTGGGGCGGGTTTGATTGGTGCAGCGTAATCGAATGTGAGAGTTCTTAGTTTTTTCTTCCAGTAAACTTAATCTGATATTTCAGTGGTAGTGGGTAGTCGCACCCACGGGCGAGGTACTTTTTTCCAACAGCCGCAAAAAGTACCCAAAAAAGGCCGCCCTAAACAACCTGCCCTGCGGGAAACCTCAGCATCCAACTTTGCCTACGGGTCGGTTCAACTCGCGTCCTGCTCGACGAACCTCACAATTCATCCATGAATTGTGACCCTACCAAAGCCGGATGCTGAGGCAGGT
>JAOUNW010000237.1 GCA_029880755.1 Gammaproteobacteria bacterium | reverse complement strand
GAATCTTCAGAGCATCATTGATGTTTTTCATCGCCGATGCTTCGTTACCATCTGCATTGGTGACCACGTATTTTTCATCGGACAGGCCTACCTGTGCAACCAGTTCACCCATGGCGGTAGCGGGCACGGCTTTTTCATCTTTGCCGAACTCGTTCATTGCCAGTTTTGGTAATGGGGTGAATTCCAGTTCACCTTCTGTCACCACTGTTTTTGCGGCCGGGCCGCCACCAGCACGTGTCAGGTTATCACGCACCAGCTGCCAGGCTTCTGGTGGCAGTGCACGACGTTGCAGGCCATCAATAATATGTGGCTGATCGAGGGTGTCTGCCGGATACAGGTTATGTGATTTGGCGCCAACGGTGTGTACACCGGTACCTTTAAGCTGCTTGATAATAAATGCAGTCAGCTTTCCATTCATGGCTGATTCTGCTGCATTATCAATGCCGGTCAACACGGCTTTGGTGAACGCTAAACGCTGTTTTAGTGAGAACTGGCTGCTGTCGACATAAGCGCCTTCCTGCTTGCTGTCATCAAAATCTTTGGCGTCGACGAGAATAACTTCGTCAAAACCGTGACCTTTCCAGTAGGCGATCATTTCATAATTTTTATGTAATGACACCATGGAATGATGTTCCTGCGAATAACCATTCCAGATCAATACTGGTAAGAAATTGGTGATCTCGGGGTATGCGGTGTGAAAGTGCATCATCGAATTCAATACATAGGGTTCGCCCATGCCGCCGTCGCCGATAGTAACAGGGAACAGTTTGTCACGGTGCAGGTAAGCGCCCGCCATGGCAAAGTGCTGACCCTGACCCAACGGGCCTGCAGGAGCCAGCAGGCCTGGAATGGCGCCGGAAAGATGACCCAGTAGCCCGTGTTTTTCGCGGAAACGCTGCATCATGTCATCCATATTATGTATGCCCATTTCTTCGAGCGAGCTATCGAGGAACATTGAAGAGTAGAAGCCAGGCGCATGGTGGCCGACTTCAGTAACGATATTGGTGTGGCCAAGCATCATTAGTGAAGCGTGTGCTTCCGCACTGGATGCGAATCCACCCGGGTGACCACTGCCTTTTGAGCCGGTAACCTGTAAAGTCAGGTAACGCAGTGCGTCTGCCGCCAGTAAGGTCTGGTAAACACTGTTGTCATCATCGCTGCTGGTAATCGAGTTCTGGCCTTCACCGATGACTGCCTGAGCAGTGTGTTTGTCGAAGTCAGGCCATTTTTCACCGAAGTGCTGTATCCCCTGACAAAAAGCCGGAATCGTAGAATTGTCGTTGCTCATAGAACTGCCCTCTTAATACTGTAATATATTTCACATTGTAACTAGGATTTCACATTGTGAAATCCTGTCGGTGATTAAAAAGCGGTGTTTATCGACACCGCCTGCTCTTTGTCACTGCTAATATTTAATGCTTGCGTTAACCTTAGCCTAGACTTTATAATTTTGCAATACACAATCGTTTTCACAATATGAAATATTATTATGTCATCTATACAAGTTATCGACCGTAGTGCCAGCCTGCTTGATGCTATTGGCCAGTATGAAGACCCGGTTAGTCTGAAAATTCTTTCTGCGGATACCGGGTTACATCCTTCCACTGCGTTTCGCATACTGGGTGCACTGATGGAAGCTGGCTTTGTCGAAAAAGATACTGCCGGGCACTATATGTTAGGGAGGAAACTCGTGCGTCTGGCGAGCAAAGTAAAGCGCGGTGTCGGTCTAAGGGAGCAGGCGCTGGATATTATGGAAGAGCTACGTGATGCCATCGGTGAGACGGTCAATCTCACCGTACGTGAGGGTGATGAGGTGATCTATATTGAACGTGTTACATCCAATCGGATGATGCGCGTTGAGCAGGTTATCGGCAGTCGTGCACCATTGCACGTAACTGCTGTCGGAAAATTAATGCTGGCTGAACTGGGTGATCATTTCATTCATGCCTATGCAGATCGTACTGGCATCAAGCCCTATACTTCACACACGGTCAGTACCGAGCAGGATCTTCTCAATATCGTCCACCAGGTGAAGGAAAAGGGATTTGCATATGATAATGAAGAAGCGGAAGAAGGCGTTGGTTGTATCGGAGTATTGATTTACGACAACAGTAAAAACGTTGTTGCAGGTCTATCTATATCGGCACCGATCGAGCGCCGAAAAGAGGCGTGGGTGGCACTGGTGAAAGATGCAGGTAAGAGAATATCTGAACGGATGGGTGCGTAATCGGGATGGGAGTGAACTGGTTCAGATCGGTTGTGTCCATTC
>JAOUNW010000049.1 GCA_029880755.1 Gammaproteobacteria bacterium | reverse complement strand
GGTGCGCATGTGGTATTTACCCGGCCCGCCTTGTTGGATAAGGCAGTGATGGATTATTACACTTATTTATTGGACAGAAGAAGAATATAAAATTGTTATTGTTGTGAATATCGGCGCCATTCCCAGATTTTTCCACTGAGGGCTGCCCAGAGCAGTATGCCGTAACAGATACCGATTACCACACGGCTTGTTAGTGGGTAGTCATCGTTAGGTGAAATGTAGCCCTCGATTAAACCGGCGCCAATCAGAAATGGCACGACCACGAACATCAGTTTTCCTGCTTGAGAAACGGCATCACGAAAGGCGGCGCCACGGTTGCGGTTACCCGGCCGGATTAGCGCTTCGCCAAGCCGAACACCGGCAGCCCCTGCTAGACAGATAATGCTTAGTTCGACAACGCCATGGGCTATAACAAACTTGAACAAACGCTCACCCATCCCATAATGGGAGGTAAAAGCAAAAACCCCGCCCAACATCAAACCGTTCATACTGATTATGTATAACGTTCCCACTCCATACAGGGCGCCCAACACGAAGGCAAAAAACGAAACGATTATATTATTGGTCATGATTTTTATCGAAAGTACTGAGGACGGCACAATATTCAATAAACCATCTGTCCAGAGCTCGCCTTGTTGCACTTTGTTGATCATTTGCTCTGAGGCAATCAGGCTGGCGAGTTCCGGATTGGCATAAACCAGTGTCCAGCCAGCTACGGCCGATAGAATAAACAACGTTACCGTTATTAGGATGACATTCGCCATGTTATCCATAACCAGGGCGGGGATCTCTTTTTTATATATGGTTAACAGATCCTGCCAGGGATGATGGGCCTTGCGATAAATAATGTCGTGAGTCTGGGTAAACAGGGCTTCCAGTTGCCGGGTAAGTTGACTGTTACTCAGGGTCTGCCTGGCCATGGAAAGATCCTTGGCCAGGCCACGAAAGCCGTCGAGCAAGTCACGGATGTGAGACGGGTCATCTCTTTCACCATCACTGGTTTTTGTGACGAGCTGGTTCAGGTTGACCCAGCGCTCTGATCGTGATTGCAGCCAGTGGGCCAGACTATTCTGATTCTTGCCGTTCACGATTGCGCTTCCTTCGATAATGCCTTGAGGCTGGCATGAAGTATCTTGTCTTGTTGTCCTTCAGATAGCGCGTTGTCGGGTAGCGGCTGCTCAGCATTTGCCAGAAGCTGTCGGGCCAGGGTGATACGCGCCTTTCGCTGCAACTGATTCCATCGGTCTAACAAGTCCTGCAATACCTCAATCTGGTTGTGATTTAGAACCGATTCCCGGCTCGCTTCTGTTATAAACTGTATGGACTTGTCTCGCATTTTTTCTTCGTGTACCAACAGGGTATGGGCGGCTATGTCACCAATACGCACCTGTTTTTTTGTTAGGAAACAACTGGCAATGCCAATAAGATAAAAATTAGGAAGACAATCAATGAGCCGGAACAGATTGCGTGTCAGTAGGGCGCCAAGAGTCGGAGTACCGCCCGTTATCGAGACAATGCGTACGCCGGCCATACGTTTTCCAGGAGTCCGTCCTTTCATTGTTATCTCAAGAATTGGGTGGTATAAGAAATAGATAACAAAAGCGGGTAACATGCCGAAGTAGCCAATAGTGTTCCAGGCTGAGCTATCCAGTTTAAAAAATTCCCCCACGGAACCACTGACAAGGCGGAAGATAAATACCACCAGAATAAACCAGGCAAAGGCAAGTAGGGCGCGAATATGCCAGTCAATCACGAAGGCATAAGATCGGCTGCCCAGACCGGCAATGGGCAGGTTGATTACGACCCCGCCTGCCGAGCTGATCTCCAGGGAGTCATCATAAGTAATAGTCATGGTTTTCGGGCTGTCAGAAAGATTAAACACTCAATTATTATAATGCTAGCATGAATTCGGGTACTTGCATGGTAGCGGGTAGTCGAAAACCCCCGCGCAATGCGGAATTTGACGGACGTCAAAGCGGCAAGGATGCCTAAAGCGGAAAATTACTTGGTATTGCAGCAGGAGCGGCGATGAAACTGCTTATTGGGGATATCGGTGGTACAAAGACTGTTCTCCAGGTAGTTGAGAAGAGTGAAAATGCCTATGATGTCGTCTATGAATCTTATTACAGTAGCAAGGATCACCCGGATTTCACCTCATTATTGAAGTCGTTTGTAGGTCAGGTGGACCCAGGGACTTTCAAGGAGATCAAGTCGGTATGCATTGGTGTTGCCGGGCCAGTGGAAAACGGATCGGTGAAGGTGACAAATCTTCCTTGGGAAATTGATAGTAAAAAGATTACCAGTGATAGTGGAATCAAACGGGTGACACTGATTAATGATTTTCAGGCCATCGCCTATGGGATCGAAATGCTTGCTGAAAATGAGATGGTTGCGCTCCAACAAAAAAAACCGGCCAGAGGGGGAGTGCGCGTTATTCTGGGCGCGGGCACCGGTTTGGGAGAGTGCATGGCGATTTGGTGCGACGATCACTATGCCACGCTGGCGTCAGAAGGGGGGCACGTGGCATTTGCGCCAACCAGTGACCAGCAGATTGAGCTATTACGATATTTATTGGAGAGTGCTAAACGAGTCACTTATGAGGATATATTGTCCGGCCCGGGACTGGTCAGGATTTTTGAATTTTTGTGTTCCCGCAACCGAGAGCCGCCGAGTCAGGCATTGACGCAGGCTATGCGTGAGAGAGATCCGGCTGAGGTTGTTAGTGAGTTTGCCATGGAGCGCCGCGATATGCTTGCCTGTGATGCCTTGACACTTTTCGTGGAGATTTACGGTACCCATGCCGGTGATCTGGCTCTGACTTGTATGGCGACCGGCGGTGTTTACATCGCTGGAGGTATTGCGCCCCGGATTATCAAGCGACTGCAACAGGGAGATTTTATGCGCGCCTTTATTGGGGATGGTGTGATGTCGGAGATATTGAAGAAGATACCGGTGCGAGTCGTTATGAACGAGAAAGCAGGCTTACTGGGCGCCGCATATTTGGCGGAGAAGGTGGCTCACTAACACAAGGGGGAATGTTACACGGCAGTTATTTCATTATGTTAACCGAGCAAGGAAATAAGGAGATTCATATGGCAATTCAGAAAACCAGAACCCCAACAACCAGTAATGTCAGTCAGTCGTCAAGCCAGGAGCAACTTCGGCGCATGATTGCCGAGGCAGCCTACTTTCGCGCTCAGGCAAGAGGATTTAATGGTGGAGATCCGGTAGAGGATTGGTTGGCAGCTGAGCAGGAAGTCGCAAAAAAGATTAAGAAAGAAAAATAAATAGCTTATATACAGGGACGCAGCTGGAAAATTCGGTAGTCCATGTCAGGAAACAGGCTGTCACGCTCTGTGACAGCCTTTAAGTATGAAACATCATAATGTCCGGAAGTGACCATTTGCACGCATCGATGAAAGCGATGTATGTGTGTCTTAAAACGTTTGACTGCGTAATCGACACTGGTTTGCGTTTTCATAATAAAGGCCCAGTCGCTGGACTGTGCCAGAAGCAGTTCCCGGGCAGCCTGATCTAATGCCCAACGTTGGTCTCCTTGAGCATCTGGAATATTGCGCACCAGTTGGCTCATTTGTTCTGCGGCATCATGCAAGTAGGGGTAGATCCAGTCGTTGTTACCGTTTAACCAGACTTCATGAAATCCACCGGCGCCCCAGCTGCATTCAGGAGGTTGAACCGTTTGCAAATCACTGTATCGATCAAGGTATTCCCTTGGGGTAATGGTTTCAACATCGTCTTGATCGCAGGCGATTTTGCGAAACAGAAAATCAATCCACTGTGGTCCTTCGAACCACCAGTGCCCAAACAACTCGGCATCATAGGGCGCCACAATAATCGGTGGCCGGTCAAGTACGGAGCTTAGCCATTCTACTTGCCGCTGGCGGTTAAACATAAAATTACCAGCGTGTTCAGCGGCACGCTCAAGCGCCCAGCCGCGGTGGTATGGCTCCTTCCAATCTCCTTTTCCTGTAATACGGTGATACTTTAAGCCGGTAAAAGTGGGTATACCCGCGTGCAACAGTGATTGGATGTGAGGTTGCTGTACATCAAACCCGGCATCCCGATAAAACTCACGATAAGAGGTATCGCCCGGATAACCTTCTTCAGCCGACCATACCTGTTTTGAACTCTCGTAATCGCGGGCGAAAGCAGCCGGGCCTGCCGGTGTGCGGGCGGGGCGATGCACGCCATATTTTGGCCGTGGGTCCGCATTCAGTAACCCGTGGGAGTCGAGAAAAAAGTGATCTATACCGAATTCTGCCAGCAATCGGTCAACGCCAGGTGTGTAGCCGCACTCCGGCAACCAGATACCGGTAGGGCGTTGCCCCAGAATGCGTTCGTGTGTGCGCACTGCCATGGAGAGCTGCGCATACAGACTTTCCTCTTGATTTGCCAACAATGGAAAATAACCGTGGGTGGCACCGCAGGTTATAATTTCCAGACTGCCGGAATCCATAAATCGGCGAAACGCCTGGGCAACATCGCATTGGTAGTCATCTACATACTGTTTTCGCAATTTCTGGAAGAAGTGACAGTAAAAGTCGACCACAGGTCCAAAGTAGGAGTCGTTACGTGTTCGTAGCTTTTCTCCTTCAAGCGCACCCAGTCTTTCATCCAGATATCGCACATATCTTTGTTGTAACAACGGGTCTGTCATCATGGATAACAGTGGCGGCGTTAGTGACATGGTAATACGAAAAAAGATATTGTCGCGCTGCAGTCCTTCAAATACATTAAGCAGGGGAAGGTAAGTTTCCGTTAGTGCTTCAAAAAACCAGTCTTCTTCCAGAAATCGGTTATGTTCGGGATGGCGCACAAACGGCAAATGTGCGTGCAAGACCAGCGCAAGAAATCCTTTGGCAGACAAAGTGGTTACCAGCTACTTATATGTTGACGGTTGCCCGGGCTACCCAGATTATAGGTTGGCCACAACAATTGGTCATTTCGCAGTTGCCCGCCCGCGGCGACATAGAGGCGACGAAATTCTGCTTCACTGATCCACCAGCGTGGGTCTATCGTTGAGGAGACGCCGAGCCGGGGCGCGTGGACAATACCGCGCTCAATGGCAATAACGAATTCGTGCTTGTCATTGTAGTGACCCAGTTGCAAGTAGATTTTTCCGGTATCAGCGGCCGGGTCAGCATGAAAATACCAGTGCCCGCGATCCGAGGGTAATGAAATCTCTTCGAGTATATGTAATTGACTTTGCACCAGCGACGACAGACGCAGACGCAGGCTGGATTGATTGATCAGGTGTCCCGGTGTAAGTACCCAGTAGGCATGAAACACGCCGGGTTTTTGTGGTAGCAGCGACAGACGTGGTCTGTGGATGGGGGGAAGACTCTCGATGTCTTCCGCCAGATCCTCGGCAAAGTGACTAGGTGGTAGTGGGCTGCCGGGTATCGAGGTGGCATATTTTGCTGTCTCTATCTGTTGTTCCTGATCTGATAACGTTGCAGAGCGGTCGCTGGCCGCAGATTCTCTTTCGGGTTTTTTACGGCCAGCCTCAACCTTGGGGGTCGTGCTTGCTTTGACCGCAGGTTTTTTAACACTCTTTCTCGGAGTGGCCTTGGTCTTGAGTTTTTTTGTAGATTTCGATTTTTGTGCGGTATTAATTGCCCGAATGAGCTCATCCTTACGCATCCGGGAATATCCAGGAATGCCCAGCTTTTTGGCAAGGGATCGTAGCTCGCTGACGGTTTTCTGGTTCATGCGGACATCCTGGCAATAATTAATTTATTTAAAATACAATACGAAAGACAACACCGCCGCAAATATGATTATCCCGAATGGTACAACAACACATCATTTGAAGACTTTTCCGACCGCAATAGCTTATCATAAAGAGCCCCGTATTGCTTGGCGCTTGTTTCCCAGGAATATGACTGACGCATTCCTGTGATAATCACTTTTTTCCAGATCTTTGGTTTGCGGTACAAATCCAGAGCACGTTTTACCGCCTGTAACAGGGACATGGGGCCTGCATCCCGAAATACAATACCATTGGCGATACCGGATTTTATTGTCTCATCCTCTGCATCAGTAATAGTATCCGCCAGACCGCCAACCGCCCTAACAATCGGCAAGGTGCCGTAACGCAGGCTATAAAGCTGATTGAGTCCGCAGGGCTCAAAACGTGAAGGCATCAAAAACATATCGGCACCACCTTCGATGAGGTGGGCCAGGGCCTCATCGTAACCAATAAAAGCAAAAAGCTTCTGAGGATAACTTTGTGCCAGATACTGCAATTGTTTTGAGAATTCCAGCTCGCCGCTGCCTAGAATGACAAATTGCACCGGTTCCAGCATAAGTTCAGGCAGGACATGCAGCACCATATCGATACCCTTTTGGTGTACCAGCCGTCCTATCAGTCCGATGACGGGAATGGATGGATCAACCGTCAACCCACAGTGTTCTTGCAGAGCTGTTTTATTGAGCTGTTTGTCTTCCAGTCTCTTCCAGTTATAGGGATTCGGTAAATACCGGTCTGTGCCGGGATTCCAGACCTGATCGTCAATACCATTGAGTATGCCGGTCAAGGAAGTTGAGCGATGGCGCAAAAGGCCTTCCAGGCCATGACCAAATTCCGGTGTCTGGATTTCGTTTGCGTAACCGGGACTTACAGTCGTCAATTGATCAGCGAAACACAGACCGCCTTTGATAAAGCTGATTTGGCCATAAAACTCCAGGGCCTCAGGCGACCACCACTGCTCCGGTAACTGTAAGCGATCAAAGGTATCTCGCGGGAATAGCCCCTGATAGGCA
This sequence comes from Gammaproteobacteria bacterium, assembly GCA_029880755.1. Classification (GTDB taxonomy): domain Bacteria; phylum Pseudomonadota; class Gammaproteobacteria; order Acidiferrobacterales; family SZUA-150; genus JAOUNW01. Next base: position 7,265 of record JAOUNW010000049.1, on the reverse strand, counting down.
AGGTTGTGAATGGAAAAAACCGTTGCCGGACGTTGGGGTACCAGAGATAACAGGGCGGGCACGAGGCCGGTTTGCCAGTCATTGCAGTGCACCAGATCCGGTTTCCAGGAAAGATCGCACTGGTCCAGTGCAATCGCGGTTACTGTTCGGGCGAATAAGGCGAAACGGTCAGCATTGTCGGGCCAGGCTTCACCCTTGGTATCATGGTACGGGTTACCCGGGCGGTCAAAATAAGGCGGGAAATCCACCAGCCAAACCTTGATGTGGCTGCCTGGCAGCCGAGTTTCCCAGAGACTGATCGTGGCATTGTGTTCGGGTATCGCAACCTCAGCAATTTGTTTCTTTTGCTTGATGGCCGTCAAGACATCCTGATAGCCAGGGATGATAATGTGTACATCATAATGCAGGGCCTGAAGTGCAGGGGGGAGACTGCCGGATACATCTGCCAGGCCGCCAGTTTTTATGAGCGGGAATACTTCGCTGGTGGCAAATAATATCCTGTGCATTCTATGGATGTCTTGTTCGGTGAATACAGTTATTATCTTTACAGGAAATACCGGGAAACCGGAAGACAGACAAGCATTTTCCACTTATCTTCTTGATAAAACAAGAACCGGGCTACCGATGTCATGAAAATAGCTACGCAAGGGAGATACGTTAGTAAACTTACACGCGATACCCTGGCCCTGATTATGGCCGGGGGTCGTGGCACTCGCTTGAAACATCTTACTTTGTGGCGAGCCAAGCCCGCTGTGCCTTTCGGCGGCAAATTCCGGATCATCGATTTCCCGCTTTCGAATTGTATAAATTCAGGCATACGCCGGGTAGGTGTGCTGACGCAATACAAAGCGCATTCGCTGATACGGCACATACAACAGGGCTGGGGATTTCAGCGTGGTGAGTTTGATGAATTTGTCGAATTGCTACCGGCACAACAGCGTATCGAAACCTCCTGGTATGCTGGTACTGCTGACGCCATATACCAGAACCTGGATATTATACGTAACCATCATCCTGAGTATGTGTTAGTCCTGGCAGGAGATCATATCTACAAGATGGATTACGGACCCATGCTGGCGCATCACGTGGAGCAGGATGCAGACCTTACCATTGGTTGTATTGAAGTTCCGATCAAAGATGCGAAAGGTTATGGCGTTGTTACTGTGGCAGAAGATTATCGTATTACCAAGTTTACTGAAAAACCGGAGCATCCGGAACCCATGCCTGGACATCGCAACATTTCGCTTGCGTCCATGGGTATCTATGTTTTTAACACCAGCTTTTTGTATGAACAGCTCATAAAGGATGCGGATACCATCGCATCCAGCCATGATTTCGGTAAAGATGTCATTCCTTCTGTGATAAACAAATACAAAGTCGTGGCTTATCCCTTTAGGGGTATTGATCAGGACAAGCCAGCGTATTGGCGCGATGTGGGTACTGTGGATGCATTCTGGAAAGCCAATCTTGAGTTGATTGGTATTACACCGGAACTCAATCTTTACGATGAGAAGTGGCCCATCTGGACGTACCAGGAACAGTTGCCGCCAGCAAAGTTTATATTTGATGACGATGACCGGCGTGGTGTTGCGATTGATTCCATGGTGTCAGGAGGTTGTATTATTTCCGGTGCGCGCGTGCTTCATTCGCTATTATTCTCACATGTCAGGGTAGAAGAACGCGCCACGGTAGAAGATTCCGTCATCATGCCGGATGTGGTCATTGGCGCCAAGGCGCGAATCAAAAAGGCCATTATTGATCGTGGCTGTCGTATTCCCGCGAAAATGGTGATTGGTGAGAATGAGGAGGAAGACAAAGAGCGCTTTCATGTTACTGAGGAAGGTGTAGTGCTGATTATCCCTGAAATGCTTGGGCAGAATTTGCATCATGTCCGCTAATCAGAAATTACAAGTAGTATTGTGCTGGCACATGCATCAGCCGGAGTATCGTGATCCTATTAGTCACAGTTACCAGTTACCCTGGACGTATCTGCATGCGATAAAGGACTACATTGATATGGCGGCTCATCTGGAGGCTGTGCCCGAAGCAAAAGCAGTGGTCAATTTTGCACCAATATTACTTGAACAAATTACCGACTACTCCAGGCAAATAAACGGTTATCTGGAAGACGGCGTCGCCATTCAGGATATGTTGTTGGCGGCGTTAGTGGATCCGGTCTTGCCGACAAGCGCGGAAAAACGTTTCATGTTAATGAAATTGTGTCTGCGGGCCAATGAGCAGAGACTAATTCATCGTTTTCCGGCCTACCAGAAACTGGCGACCATGGCCGAGCACTTTGGCGGAAATGTCTGTGTGATGGATTATGTGCGTGATCAATATCTGGTGGATTTGCTGGTTTGGTATCATCTGGCCTGGCTGGGTGAAATGGTGCGCAGGCAGGACAAACGCGTTCAGGCGTTGATAGACAAGGCAGCGGACTATACTGTGCATGATCGCAGAGTTTTGTTAGAGGTAATTGGCGAGTTATTGTTTAATGTTATTGGCCGCTACAAAACCTTGGCAGAAAAAGGACAGATAGAATTGTCAGTGAGCCCCTATGCCCATCCAATTTTACCGTTATTGCTCGACATGGAAGTGGCCCGTGAGGCCATGCCCGATGTATCGCTGCCTAGCGTCACTCGATATCCTGGTGGTGATGAGCGAGTACGCTGGCATGTGCAGCAGGCGCTAACCACTTTTGAGAAATATTTTGGGTTTCGCCCCGTAGGTTGCTGGCCTTCAGAAGGAGGTATCAGCGATGCCACCTTGAAATTGCTCAATGAGTTTGGGTTTCGATGGGTAGCCAGTGGCGAGAGTGTCTTGCGACACAGCCAGAAGCCGAGAGATGCAGGAAAAACTGAGACCGGGAGTGATCTTAAAAACAATTTGTATCAGCCTTATCGGTTCTCCGGAACCGATGTTTCCTGTTTTTTCCGAGATGATCGTTTGTCGGATCAGATTGGATTTGTTTATTCTGATTGGCATGCAGATGACGCAGTGGCCAACATGATTCATCATCTGGAGAATATTGCAGATGCCTTTGCGGATCAGCCGGGCGCGATTGCTTCAATTATTCTTGATGGTGAAAATGCCTGGGAGCATTATCCTGAAAACGGGTACTATTTTCTGAGCGCCCTGTATAAAAAGCTGTCAGCGCACCCCCGGCTCAAGTTGACCACATTTTCTGATTACCTGAGATCAGCAAATACCGGAAATACTCTGGATCATATAGTTTCAGGAAGCTGGGTCTATGGTACGTTTTCCACCTGGATCGGTCAGGCGGAAAAAAACCGGGGATGGGAGATGTTATGCGACGCCAAGAACGCCTACGATCAGGTAGCCAAGAAAGGATTTCCACCTGAGCGCAGGCTGGCAGCAGAGCGTCAGCTGGCAATTTGTGAGGGCTCTGACTGGTTTTGGTGGTTTGGGCCGGATAATCCCGCTAATACAGTCGCGGATTTTGACCAACTTTACCGCTCTCACTTGTCCCGTTTGTATCAGCTGCTTCATTTGGAACCGCCGGAATACCTGGCGCATGCCTTCAGTCATGGCGCCGGAATGCCGTTGCATGGCGGTACTATGCGTCCCGGGCAGTTGCCGGCATGACAGAAACTGTTTCTCCGTTCGTAAAACGGCGAGCAGGGGTATTGTTGCATATTACATCCTTACCAGAATCGCCGGGTAATGGGGATTTGGGGCCGCAGGCTTATCGCTTTGTTGATTTCATTCAGGCAGCCGGACTGTCTGTCTGGCAGGTTCTGCCGCACGGGCCAACCCATGAAGATCTTTCTCCTTATCAGTGTTTATCAGCACATGCCGGTAATCCACTCTGGATCAGTCTGGAGTTATTGCAGCAACAGGGCTGGTTGCAGCAAACGGAAGTTGCTCCGGCATTATCGATCGAGGACATCGCGGATTACCGGCATCAATGCCTTGTTGAGGCGAGAAAAGGTTTTGAGGAAAAATCCCAGGAAGAAGACAGGAACAATTACGAGCAATTTTTACAAAATACATCTCGCTGGCTTGACGATTTCTCACTCTACAGTGCCCTGAGACAGGAACACGTTGGCCGTAACTGGCTAGACTGGCCCCAGCTGGAGAGAGATCGCGTTCCGGATGCTATTCAGGCTGCAAGAAGTCGTTTATCCGGCACCATCAATCAGGTGAAATTTGAGCAGTTTATGTTCTATCAGCAATGGATGGCGTTAAAACGATACGCCAACAGCCGTGGCATATTGATGTTTGGCGATTTCCCGGTGTATGTGGCCCATGATAGCGCTGATGTCTGGGTTGACCGAAGGCAGTTTGATCTGGATAAAAATGGAAATCCTAACGCCGTGGCTGGGGTTCCACCGGATTATTTTTCCGACACAGGCCAGTTATGGGGCAATCCCCAGTACAACTGGGAGCAAATGCTTGCTGATGATTTTGTGTGGTGGAAGCAGCGCATACACTCTAACCTGGAGTTGTACGATCTGATTCGTGTCGACCATTTTCGTGGTTTCGAATCCTACTGGTCCATACAGGGTAATGCACAGTCTGCCAGCGAAGGAGAGTGGCGTACTGCGCCTGGCCGCGTTCTCTTTGAGAGTCTGGAAAAAGAGTTTGGACAGTTGCCATTGGTGGCGGAAGACCTGGGAATTATAACCTCGGAGGTGGATGCCCTGCGCCAAAGCGCCCGACTTCCTGGAATGAAGGTGTTGCAGTTTGCATTTGATGGCGGACCTGACAATCCTTATTTGCCACATAACCATGAACGACTTTCCGTGGTCTATACTGGCACCCACGATAACGATACGACGCTCGGTTGGTACAATGGGTTACCCGGAGACAAGAAACAACGCATTGCCAATTATTTGAATGAACCTGCTGTTCCCATGCCGTGGTTGTTTATTAATACAGCGCTTTCCTCTGTCTGCAGGCTGGCAATGATTCCTTTGCAGGATTTTCTTGAACTGGGAACGGATCAACGCATGAATGTTCCGGCAACCAAAGAAGGAAATTGGCGTTGGCGTTTTCGGGAGGGTTTGTTGACAGCGGAACTTGCCGAAAAGATCAAACGTCTGGTTGTGTTATATGGCCGTGGCTGAACGTTTGTTCTATTCTCGAAGATATGGTTTGATCAGATACCTCTTATAACCAGATCATACAGCCGGTTTCAAAATGATGGCTGAGTAATTTGTGATAGGGGTACATGCGGATCTTATAATATTGCAGGCCGGATAACGATGGGCACAGATCCAGGTGAAACTCTGTTTTGCCATCGCTTTCGCCAATCACATCCAGGTAGAAACAGGTCTTCACTTCAAATTCACCCAGTTCATTTTCTGTTCCCAATAGGCATTCCACGATCACATCGTCCGCATGTAGCCCGTTCAGGTCTGCGAGAACCCGGATGGGCAGAATATCGCCGGAGCGAATATGTTGTGGGGCATTGTCCATGCGTGTTAGCTTGACACCATGCCAGGCATGGGTCACAAGCTTTTTCCATTGCGATAGTTGTTCCGCAGGAGCGCGCTTGTTCTCGCTCAATATTCTGTGTTGTTTGCTCGCTGGGGCATAGTAGTCTCTTACGTAGTCCATGACCATACGTTGGGCGTTAAAGTGGGGCATGAGCGATTTCATGGATGCCTTGGAAATATGCACCCAGCCATCCGAATAACCGTGGCCATTGCGATTATAGTAGAGAGGCACGACATGCCGTTCCAGAATATCCAGCAACGCTTCGGATTCTTCGGTATCGCGAAAATCCGGATCATATTGCGGTCCGTGGGGCGTAATCGCCCAGCCGTTCTCGCCGTTATAACCTTCGTCCCACCAGCCATCCAGTACGCTCAAATTGATGACGCCATTGATGCCGGCTTTTTCTCCCGAAGTGCCGCTGGCTTCCAGGGGATAGCGCGGTGTATTCAGCCAGACGTCGACACCAGTGACCAGCTTGCGCGCCAACGCCAGGTCATAGTTTTCCAGGAGAATAATTTTTCCCTCAAACTCCGGACGCTGGGAAAATTCGTGTATGGTGCGAATTAATTCCTGTCCGGGCAGGTCGCTGGGATGGGCCTTGCCTGCAAAAATGAGTAGCACAGGGCGCCGAGAGTCCGTTAACAGCCGTCCCAGTCTCGCGGGATCAGAAAAAAGTAATGTCGCTCGTTTGTAGGTGGCAAACCGCCGGGCGAAGCCCAGTGTCAGCACGTCAGTTTGAGACGGGGATAAATGTCGAATCAGGCGTTCAATATGTACTTCACTGCAACCATTGCGTCGGAATTGTCGTATGGCTCGTTTTTGCACTTCTTCCAGTAAATCAGCTTTCAGTGTTTGCCGGACACTCCAGTAACTTTGGTCCGGGATATCATTAATTCTCTCCCAATAAGTTTCGCTTAACAGTTCATTGCGCCACTCCCGATCAAAGCGCATGTCAAACAAATTGGCCCAGTCACGCGCCAGAAATGTCGGCACATGCACACCGTTAGTGACGTATTTTATTGGATTTTCCTTCGGAGGAATCTGTGGCCAGACATAGCTTTCCATTTGTGACGCCACGCCGCCATGAATGCGGCTGACGCCATTATGAAAACGTGAGCCGCGCAATGCCAATGCCGTCATATTAAATCCATTCTGGTTGCTGGGGCTGGCACCCAGTTCCATCAGTCGGCCAAGAGATGCCCCAAGATGACTGGCGTAGTCCTTAAAGTAACTGGAGAACAGATCATGATCAAAAATATCATGCCCTGCCGGCACTGGCGTGTGCGTGGTGAATACGGTGCTGGATGCCACCAACTCCAGGGCGCTGTCGAAATTCATCCCATTGGCAGTGTGCTCGCGGCAGCGCTCCAGAACCATAAACGCCGCATGGCCTTCGTTGATATGCCATGCAGTAGGTTCTAATCCGAGCGCCCGTAATACCCGTACGCCACCGATGCCCAGGGCAATTTCCTGTTGTATACGGGTGTTGATATCACCGCCATAAAGTTGATAGGTGATACGCCGGCCTTCCTCTGAGTTTTCCGGCAGGTCACTATCCAGTAGAAATAAACGAATATGTCCCGCCTTGGCCTGCCATACTTTTAGTTTGATGTTCTGTCCCGGTAACTCCAGTTGAACGTGAAGCTCATTATTATTTTGATCGAGTGCCGGGCTGACAGGTAGGTCACCAAAGTCGGTGGGTACATAGTGCGCAATCTGATGTCCTTGTCCATCGATAGCTTGTGTCAGATAGCCTTGTCGATACAGTAGACCAATCGCAACAAAGGGCAGGCCCAGATCGC
>JAOUNW010000236.1 GCA_029880755.1 Gammaproteobacteria bacterium | reverse complement strand
ACGTTGTGGCTCTCACTGGGACGCGCCGCTGAATCAGGAGTCATTATGCGCAGCACTTCCGCGTTGGAGCGATTGGCAAAAGTGGAGAAGATGTTCTTCGACAAGACAGGCACATTGACGAAGTTGCCGATGAAAGTTAAATCTGTTTTTATTGCGAAGAGCGCGAAGGAAAAAGAAGAAAGAAGAAAGAATCTTGACGGTTTAGAAAAAAACTTTGTTCAAGTCATCGCCTCTGTCGAGCACGGATCAGAACATCCGCTGGCGCGGGCGATTGTGGAATATGCCAATGGGATGGAGTTATCCAAGCCTGAGTCATTCACAGCATTGCCTGGCTTGGGTGTGACTGCAAAACTAAATGGTGAAAATATTGTGATTGGGAATGAACGCTTGAATTCTCAAGAGCAATTGACGATTTCAAGCGAAATAAAACAATACGCAGATTCAATGAGGGATGATGGGCAGGTGGTTGTGTATGTGGGGTGGGGCGGGCAGGTTCAGGGATTGGTGGGGCTCGGCGAGACGGTCCGCGAGGAAGCACAGGCTGTTATTCAACGTCTGCAATCTCGCGGACTGAATCTCGGTGTGTTGACGGGCGATGATGAACAAGCAGGTCGAAGATGGCAGGAAATGTTGGGCATTCCTGTGTATGCGGGCTTGAAGCCCAATGAGAAGATGACACATATCGTGGAGAATACCGCCATGATCGGCGATGGGATCAATGATGCGCCCGCGCTTGCCGCCTCCACGATTGGGCTGGCGATGAATCACGGCACAGATGTGGCGCGTACCGCCGCAGATATAGTATTGATACGCGATGACTTGCGTGTTGTGCCGTGGTTGTTCGATCTCTCGAAAGCCACGATGCGTATTGTAAAAGAGAATCTCGGTTGGGCGTTCATCTACAATATCATCGGCGTGGGATTGGCGATGGCGGGCTTGATGAAACCTGTCTGGGCGGCGTTGGCAATGGTGATGAGCAGTGTCTTTGTCACTGCGAATGCGATGCGGATGAACAAGTATCCTTTGTTGGATGGAGAAATACTGGTGGTTGAGTAGTCCCGCGTGTTCTTTATGGGACGTATCGAAACCATCAGTAAGCAGAATAAATTTGCTTTTGAAACTTGTTGGTTTTGATACGCCTTCAGTATTCGCCTCAGGCTACTCAACCAACGGATTATTTTTAAAACCATAATACGGAAAATATTGATGACAAAAAAAACCTACACTGAACGACGCTTCATGCGCAAATTGGAACGAGGCTGGGCTCTCATCGAAGGTGCTGTAAATCGTTTCGCAAAATCAGATTTCAATCCGCTGTACCATCTCGGCACGTTGACGATCTTCATGCTGGTCATATTGATTGTTACGGGCGTATACCTTACGGTTATTTACCGTCCTGGCGCAGATGTGGCGTATGCAACCGTTGAAAAAATCAGTTCCAACTGGTTCGGATCATTGATGCGGAGCGTTCATCGCTATGCATCGGATGGCATGATCGTTCTCATCGTATTGCATATCATCAAGATGCTGGTCGCCGATAAATTCTGGGGTCAACGCTGGCTGGCATGGACCAGCGGCTGGATCATGCTTGCCATAACGTGGCTGGTTGGCACATTTGGTTATTGGTTGATCTGGGATCAGCGCGCGCAATGGATGACCGAATACATGATGGAAGCGCTGGCAGGTACATCAGGTCTTACTTATGTTGCTAAAAATTTAGCCGCTAATACATTTTCAAATTTTGTGATCATTCTATTTCTGCATGTCTTCTTTCCGATCATTACCTTTCTCGCAATTTACATTCATGGCTTGCGACTTTCTCGCGCGCGTTGGTGGTCGCCGCGCTGGGTGAACATGCAAGCCCTGGTGGGGTTGATCGTGCTCTCTCTCATTAAACCCGTCATGTCCTTTGCGCCTGCGGACTTGAGCACGATTGTCAAAGCTGTTCCGATGGATGGTTTTTATCTTGGGCTTCTGCCGTTGATCGACATATGGGGTAACGTGATTTTCTGGGGTCTGACAATTTTCATCTGCGGAAGTCTTTTCCTGCTTCCGTGGCTCGCCTCAGGCCGGGACGATGGGCCTGCTCTTGTTACCGACGCGAAGTGTACTGGCTGTGTTTTGTGCTACGCCGAATGTCCATATGATGCCATCAGTATGGTTCCGCGTGATGACGACTCTGGTTATCACAAGTTGGCGGTAATCAATGACGCACAATGTACCGCGTGTGGAATTTGCGTGGGGGCGTGTCCTGTGGATGCGATTGACTTGAAGGGCGGTTATAACGGCGAACAACTCTT
>JAOUNW010000235.1 GCA_029880755.1 Gammaproteobacteria bacterium | reverse complement strand
CAGATGCCCGGCGATCGGCGGGGCATCGAGCACGTGGCTCCCAATCTCGAGTTGAATGCACGGCCGAAGCCGGCTTACAATCGATACATATAGCCAGATATAGACAATGTAAACCCAAAAGTAGAACACAACAAGAGATATATTGTTTCTATATAGAAGGTTTCTACAAGACTCGCTGGGGCTCGGGCAGATTCCCCTGGCAACAGGGTGGTGGACACACCATCAGTACATAGGCCTCCACACGAGAAGTTCAAGGGCAAGGCTCTAGATGAGCACAGGTCGACTCAATCAGGCGGTGAGCTTGAACTGTTTTTGCTCTCAAAAGCAAAGAGACTCAATGTGCGCTCAAGACCGCGAAGGAACAGAGCAGGACAAATGAGGAGGAACCTTTGTTTCTAGAAGTCGGTGAATGTGAATCTGATGTTTGGTCCCGCCCCCTCTCTCTGTGCAGGCATTTGGCTGTATTCCAGCTCGGCTGTGTTGCAAAGCAAATGTCAATAGCACACAGGTTCTGTTTCTATTAATTTCAGTACATTTCTATTTCTATCGGTGTAGGTTTCTATTTCTATCGGTGTTGGTCGGCGCTGCAACGCTCTGGCATTCCAATAGCAGGCTTGCCAAAACAGTCACTAAATTGCCATTGGCGACTTCTCTAAATCAACAGTTTCGTCGTGCCAGGCGTCGAGTAATCTCTTCAGCCCACTTGTTGTAGGGGCCACGCTGGCTGGGGCTCAACTTGTTGTTCCATACATCGACCAAATGGTCATTGAATGTTTCCATCCCGTTCGATGTGCCTCGCAAGCGTTTCCGTATCTATGAGTAGAGTGCCCATCCCACACCCTTTCATTTACTTCTGTTCTTTTAATTGTTTCTTATTTTCCATTCGTTGCCACCATCTCCTCCCCTCCCCACTTCTGGTTCAACTTCGATTCCGCGGCAGCTGCCGAATGAACTCAACTTTCCCGATTTTTCCATTGAGATGCTCTAATGCAGTGCCTTCGAGCAGCCATTGCCCGCTTCTTCTTCTGATTAGGCGTGGCAGGCGAAGCATTGCATTCCATTTCTTCCAAGTCCAGCTCTCCCAGAAGAGCTATTGCAGCCTCCTCAGCCGCGACCTCGTCAGCCTTTGCCTGAGCCCTGATTATTGGGTCCGGATTGCGCTTCAAGCCCAAAAGAACTACGTTAAAAAACATCACCCGATCCTCGAGCCTCTCGAGAAAAAGGTTGAAAAGGCGGTTCACGTCTCTCATCCATACTCCTCGCAAAGGATTGTCACAATGCAGCCACGCCTCAGTGTCGCGACAAGCTTGCAGCCACGCCTCAATTGAAAAGGGAAAGTCCGAGGGATTGCATCCAGTCTCAACACTAGCGCTATCGTCAACACTGTTGCCTTCTTCCTCCTCCTCTTCACTCTTCTCATTCTCGTGGTCCTCCTTCTCCTGAGCCCATTCCTGAGCCCATTGCATGAGGCTCCGGTTTTTTCGCGCACGAGCTTCGTCCTCTGCCGAAAGCACATGTCTGTTTGCCAGTAACCACGTGAGCGCATTGTCCTTGTTATAGTCATCTAGTTCAAAAAGCGCCTCATTGCACCAGCGAGGGGGGAAACACCCCAGCTGTCTAGTCAAACTGCTCAACCCCCCAAATGCAAACGTCCGGCCAACGCCTTCTCCGTTGTTTAGCCTGACCAAGCCAGGGTCAGGTCGGCAATGAACCCCTCCTAGCTTCTCGCGGCAAACCTCCTCTGGGTACTCGTAGTCTGGAAGTAGGTCTTCATAGTCGCTGCTTGTCTCCCCCGAAGTCTTGAGGCCTCGCACCGGAAGAACGTCCTCTTCTTCATCGCCAAAGCGCCGAATGAAGAATTTCTGCGGCGTCACGTGTCCGACGCCTCCAAAAGAGCCAGTCACCTCCTCCAAGGGAGCGGCGCCAAACATTGAGCACCCCCCACTGAGTGCCAACAGGGTCCTGCGGAACAATTCGATAGCGTTCGCTGGCTCAAGACCCTCAAAACACGCCATTGAAGAAGCTGTCTGATCAATCGCATGCATCAAGGCGTGCTCAAGGTCGTGGCCATCGTCAATTTTCTCAGCCGCTACCGAATCTAGGCCCACAGCCGCTTGGAAGGATGGCACTTCCCAGTGGAGTTCTTGGAAGAGCTCGCAGAAGTTGCGGGCTTCTTCTGGTGATGGCATCGATACCAAGCATTCTAGCATAGCCCTCTCATGGGAATTGGTCCTACTCCCAGTCTGCCAGGGATGGATGAAATTGTGGTCGTGAGGCGTGAGGCGCTCGTGGACCACTCGAAGAAGCG
>JAOUNW010000048.1 GCA_029880755.1 Gammaproteobacteria bacterium | reverse complement strand
CGCTGTTGGTGGATGAACCTACAGTGAGCATGACCTTTCAGGTAAACAACTCCCCTTTTGCCGGCCGCGAAGGCAAGTATGTCACTTCAAGGCAAATTCAGGAGCGGTTAAATCGTGAGCTTATTCACAATGTCGCGCTAAGGGTTCAGACAACGGACGACCCTGACAAATTCAAGGTATCGGGTCGCGGTGAACTGCACTTATCAATACTGATCGAAACTATGCGCCGGGAGGGCTATGAGCTGGGTGTGTCCCGTCCGGAAGTCATTATTAAAATGGTTGATGGTGAAAAACATGAGCCCTATGAACAGATCACTGTCGACATTGAATCGGAACACCAGGGATCCGTTATGCAAAGACTTGGTGAACGCGGCGCCGACCTGAAGAATATGATACCAGATGGCCAGGGCCGGGTACGCCTGGATTATATTATCCCAGCCCGCGGGCTCATCGGCTTTCGTACAGAATTTTTAACAGCGACCCAGGGCACCGGTTTGCTCTACAGTATTTTTGATCATTACGGTCCCATGAAAAGAGGTGAGTTCGGCCAACGCATTAACGGCGTACTCATCTCAAATGGCGAAGGCAAAGCCCTGGGCTATGCGTTATTCAATCTTCAGGAACGTGGACGCTTGTTCATCGGCCATGGCGAGCCTGTGTATGAAGGCATGATTGTAGGGATTCACTCACGCGATAACGATCTCGTGGTAAATCCTTTGAAAGGGAAGCAATTGACCAACGTCCGCGCCTCCGGCAGCGACGATGCCATCCTGCTAACGCCACCAATCAGAATGTCCCTGGAACAGTCTCTGGAATTCATTGACGACGACGAGTTAGTAGAGGTAACGCCAAGCAGTCTTCGACTACGGAAGAAATTGCTTTTGGAACACGACCGAAAACGTGCAGCCAGGGCGATCGCCTGAGTCATACTGCAAAGCGCTAGATATCCGGGCCATGACGGCCATGCTTGAGCCTATTTAGCCAGATATCCACTTGCCCCCAAAACCATTGAGATAAGCGAACTAGCAGGGAACGCTTACGCCAAGTTGCGTAATCCACCTCCTGGCTCTGGGCGAAACCAGTATCAAACCAGGCCGCTACTTGCTCGGCAAAATCTGCGCCCATCACCTCCTGGTTGGCTTCCAGATTCCACTTCATACCCCAGCGATCCAGGTTACTTGAGCCAATGGAAGACCAGTCGTCGCACAGCATGGCCTTGGCATGGAACACGCGGGGCTGGTATTCAAAAATACGTACGCCCTGGCGTAGCAAGCGGCTATAAAATCTGTGGCCGGCAACACGCACTGCCGGATGATCCGTGTATGGGCCCGGCAATAATAAACGAACATCAACTCCTTTTTTGGCCGCAGATCTTAGTGCCCTCCGTATGCGCCAGGAGGGAACGAAATATGCTGTTGCCATCCAGACCCTTTTTTTGGCGACACGTATATTCCTGAGGAAAGATCGCTTGACCTCTTCTGTTAATAAACCATTGGCTCCAGTAACCCTGCCAGTCATGTCTTCCTTAAACCGGGGACTCTCCTCGTGCTTAAGCGACAGAGACTGACGGCAAATTCGTTCCCAAACAAACGAAAACAGCCTGGACCAGTCGCGTACAATGGGTCCACGAATCTCTACCATAATGTCGTGCCAGCTGTGCTCGGGTTTTTCCGGACGATCAAAATAATCTGTCAGACCAGTACCGCCCACATAAGCTACCTGACCGTCTACCACCAGTATTTTACGATGGTCACGAAACATATTGCGCAGAACCTTGCCAGGTCGAAGAGGGTTATAAAAAACCACTCCCACTCCCTCATTTCTCAATCTGTCCCGGTCATAATGATTCAAGGCACGCGCTCCAAAGGCGTCAAAAATGACTTTTACCTGAACCCCTCTCTTTGTAGCGGCAATCAATGCATCCAGAAACCGGTTGGCTACATGCCCTGACTCAATCAGATACATTTCGAGCACGATAAAAGACCTGGCTTTCGAAATAGCCTCGAGCATGGGCGGGAAAAACTGGTGGGCATCGATAAGAAGTTGAAAGCGATTCCCGCTCAGCTGATCGAACTGAAATTTTTTGATTGGCGTCAATTTTATGCAGTGTAGCGCGCCATACCGGTTTCCGGGCTAATCCAGATACCTGGCTTGCCATCCCAAATAGAGACTGTGAACATACTCCATGTATTGCTCCTTGCTAGTGAAGTTGCCGGGCTCAATGGCATCATATACATAGTAATTTGCCCGGTTGTTCTGCAGTTTGACGAAATGCCATATTTTATCCAGCAGGGTGTAAGGTGGCTGCCACTCAAACTCTTCCTGCATTTCATAGTGGAGAAAAACAGGGACAATTGGAATACCGGTTTGCAAAGAAATATCAAAGGCGCCATATCTAAATGTCTCGAATACGCGCCTGCCTTTACATCCCCCCTCTGGATAAACTACAACACTGCGGCCCTTCTTTAATTCAGCGATTATATTATCGAAAGCCTGGTGCCGTGATTCTGATGACTCTCTTTTGACAAACAGGGTTCCTGCTGCCACATTAATACGACCCGCCCACCACCACTTTCTAACTTCATCTTTTGCAAGAGAATAAACATTAAACAATGCAGGAATCCCGACATCTTCAAAAGCCGAAGGATGATTGGCAACCAATATAAATTGCTTTGGCAGAGGAATTCTGTTCTTCTGATGAAGGCGTAAATCAATACCTAACGCACGAACAAAAAATTTGCACCAAATCCGAAAAAACGAAAAATAAAATGCATTAAGAAAAGCCTTAGGGAGAAATGAAAGGATATATAAAAACAGGGTGAGCACAGCCAATTCCAACCAGCAAATCAGTCGCCACAACACTTTTCCCAAATAAAAAAACATCAGGCCTCTTTATTATTGGTCACGCATGTTCTTCAAGAATTAACATTGCTCCCAGGGAAGCTGATGATAACGCCAACCACCCAATGTGCCACGACGGTGGTTTTCATCAAGATCACCTTCAAATCCCTCAAGAACATTATAGACTTCGGTAAAGCCTTCTTTGACCAACAGCTCACCGGCCTCAAGAGAGCGCTTGCCGCTACGGCAAATCAGGATCACCGGGGCGCTGGCATGATCGGCAACCGAGCTGACGCCCCCCAGCATGACCTTTCTGACTTCGGCAGCAAAATGGGGGTTGATTTTCCAATCCGGCTCATCAATCCAGGCAACATTAATGGCGCCCTTCGGGTGCCCGATAAATAAAAATTCCATATTGGAGCGTATGTCGATAAGAACGGCACGGGGATCTTTCTGAACCAGATTCCAGGCCTCTTTAGGGGTAATTGATTTGACTTGGACTTGCTTCATGATGCTGACACGGGACCGTTAGCGACTTCACCAGTATAAACCTGGGTGCTACGAATACCAACCGGTGAAATTCTCCCGCTGTCACTAAATTACTGGGGTTTACGCCGTGTTTCAGCTAAATTGGTTCCATGGAACCGACCTTATTATTAATGGCCCTGGCGATTATTGGACTTGCCTGGTATCAACAAAGGGCCAACCACGAGCTTGCTGCCCAATACGCCAAAAAAACCTGCGCCAATGCCGGCGTGCAACTGCTTGATGATACAGTTTCTCTATCGAAGATGTGGTTAAGCCGGAATGACTTAGGCAGACTTGCTATTAGCCGATCATATACGTTTGACTATACAGCGGATCGTGTCACTCGCGCACAAGGATCAGTCAGCCTGATCGGGAAACAACTATTAGCGGCACACCTGCAATCCACTACCTACTATCACTGATTAATGGGTAGGTCATAACCTAATTAACTGACGAACGGAAACAAGCGTCGTATCCCTTGCGGAGGCGTAGGCCTCTGCTTATCGCCCTTATCCAGTGAACATACAATATTAAGCGGGCACTCTACCTCATGATCATTGCCCAGCTGTTTCCAGGCATAATCCAGAGCGGATTCCACTCGTCGGAAAAAGCGGTCCTGCCCCAGACGCTCGACCAAACCGCCCAACCACAAAACATCCATAACCTGTTTCTTTAACTGCGTGAATATCATGATAATACCCGCTTTCTCCATACGCTCCGCCAGCTCAGAAATCATTTCCTCTCCAGTGGCGTCTATTCCATTAATTCCCTGGCCATCCACGATAATGTATTTCAATTCAGGTCGCTGGGCGGAATGCAGCATTACCATGTCCTCAAAATAACTTGTGTTGGCGAAATACAGGGAACCATCAAAGCGGATCATGCAGATATCCGGACAGGTCGCCAGACCAAATACTTCAGCATCCCGCAGAGAACCATCGGGATGGCGCGATAAAATCACCACACGAGGACGCATGCTCTGATACAGGAATACAACCAATGATAATACGACGCCTATCATAATACTGTTTTCCAGGTGCGGCGCGAACGCCAGGGTCAGAAAGAACGTTGCCACGGAAATTGCGCCATCAGTCCTACTTACCTTCCAGGCATGCTTGATAGCTTTGATGTTTACCAGTCCTACCACCGCCATCATAATAACCGCAGCAAGAGTTGCCTGCGGCAGGTAATACAATAACGGGGTCAACCATAGCAACGCAATGACAACTACAACACTGGTAACAACAGAGGAAATACCTGTTATCGCACCTGCTCCGATATTGACGGCAGAACGCGAGAAAGAGCCCGAAACAGCATAACTCTGAAAAAAACTACCGATAATGTTTGAAATACCCTGTCCCACCAATTCTTGATTCGCATCCAGCTTCTGGCGAGTACGCGCCGCCATAGCCTTGGCAATGGAAATAGCCTCCATGAATCCGATTAGCGCAATTGGTATTGCTGAAAAAAGCAGTTGCGCGAGAACCCCCAAATCAAAACTCGGTATTTTGAATGACGGCAACCCTTCGGGTATAGAACCAACCACATATCCTCCTGCATGCATAACCAGGCTGCCATCATCCTTGATTTTCTCTATCTGCCAGAACTTACCATCTGTGCTCTGACGTTCAGGAACATCTCCTTCATAATAAAATTTCCCAATATCCTCCTGACCAGACCGGACATGCTCCAGACGCAAGGTTTTTATCTTACTGATCCCCGCTTTCGCCAGCATAACCCGACGATCCAGCCTCAGTTTGAGTTTGTTTACGTTGTGCTGGGCACCCAGTGTTCGAATACTGGCACTACCATATTTATCTTTTGTTTCCTTTAACTGCGCCTCAGCTTCTGAAATCTGCTTGTTGAAATCTGCAATCTCTTCTCTCAATTTGAGCTGGTCTGATACCAAATCACGTACCGTCGCGCTACTCACCTGATTCTGTTTTATCTCATGAGACACTGAAAAACTCATCGTCCACGATATTAACGTGGTGACAACCACCGCAACCAAAACACCCGGGATTCTTGGATTAACCCGGCGTAGAAAGATCATGGTGGCAAATGCCAGTATCGCCATCAACAAAGTGGGAAAATGTGTGTGCGAAACAGCGGCAACCAGGGTATTCCAGACCGTTTCATAATGGTGCGGTGCCTTCTCAACACTGACACCAAATATTTTTCCAAGCTGCGACGTGGCGATAATAATTGCCGCTGCATTAGTAAACCCCACCACAACCGGATGAGATAGAAAATTAACCAGAACGCCTAGTCTTAAAAGGCCCAATGACAACTGAAAAACGCCAACAATAAGCGCCAGAAAAATCGCATAGGCCACATAAGCGCCACTACCGCTGGTAGCCAATGGCTCCAGTGCCGCGGCAGTTAACAGAGATACAACAGCAACCGGACCAGTGGCCAACTGCCGGGAAGAACCAAAAAGCGCGGCAATAGCCGGCGGCAGGAATGCGGCATATAGCCCATAATAAGCGGGTAGTCCGGCTAATTGGGCATAAGCCATCGATTGAGGAATCAGTACCAGCGCTACAGTTACCCCCGCGATAATGTCTGCCCTGAGAGTAGAGGCCGATCTTAACTCCGGCAGCCAACGCATAAATGGGGCAAAGCGGTATAACACCGACAATATAGTTCGACTAGTCACGATTCACCTGTAACGAAAATTTATTAATTCCTCTTTGAACTCAAAGCACACCAGAGAAATATCCAATACAGATACCTCCCAGATCTACCCGGGAAGACAACCCATCCTCTGCTTAGACCTGACTCTGGATATTTGGCCCATGACCCGGGCCGCTATGGGCGGGGAGTATAACATAGAAATTTGGTGGCCAAAAAACGACTTCTTGGCGGAAACCCGGAGGTTCCTGGGCTAGGCAGGCCGTTACCGAATCGGATCTGGTGGTTGACGAAGAACAAGCGTGTCGCCCTGCTGCATAAACTCAACATGTTTCAGAAAGCTCATACCTAAAAGAATCTCATTGTCGTCGACATTGGGATTAATGGATGCCCTGACATTAGTCAACGATAGAGGGCCGAGGGCAACTTTTTTCAACGTGGTAGCGTATACCTTCGCCTGCCCGTTCGCCGTTTGGTAAATCAGTTCGCGCCCTTTTTTAAGTGCCAATTTGTCCGCCACCCTATGCGGGATCGAAATATCGGACGCGCCCGTATCCAGCATAAATGTCACGGGCTGCTCATTAATTAGGCCCGAGGCGACATAGTGGCCAAATCGGTTTCTTTTCAATATAACCTGGTCCTGCCCATCCCCTGAGCGAACCATGCTCACTGACTGATTAGGGTTCCTTTGCCTCTCCAAAACAGACTGAAAAAATAGGGTCAGTAACCCAAGAATTACCAGCCACATGGCATAGATCATTAATCTGCCAATGTTTTTCTGCTGATCCTGCGGTGGCAACTCGGGGTTCATCGCCAATCAATTATAGTCTGTTAACAGTTGCATGTGTTTTTATATTTCTCAATTTAAGGAGAATCTTTAGCGTTAAATGGCAAAGCCATGGGCAATCTGATATAAGACCAATTCCATGGAACATCTATACCACAAAGATTAAACCTTTTTTAATGGCTACAAAGAATAACACCTATATTTCATCATCTCCGATACACGGTAAAGGACTATTCGCCCGGCTAGACATCAGTCGCGGCGAGAGGATTGGTACATTTAAAGGCAGCAAAGCAAAACGCAATAGCAAGCATACACTATGGGTCTATGATGAAAACAATAACGTTATTGGAAGACATGGGAAAAATAATCTGAGATTCCTTAACCATAGCGCCAAACCAAATGCTGAGTTCGATGGATTTGAGTTATATGCGCTTAGAAAAATTCGTCCCAATGAAGAAATTGTGATCCATTACGGGTGGCAATAAAAACAATGGACTGTAATTATCAATATATCGATACTGATTCAGAGTTAGTTAAAATCAGCAATCAGCTAAGATCCAGTACATTTCTCTCTGTAGATACTGAATTTATTCGCGAACGAACCTATTATCCCCAACTCTGCCTAATCCAGATCGCCAACGAAGATCTTGTTGCATGTATTGATCCTATTGCTATCAAAAACCTGGATCCGCTACGCGATCTTTTATTAACACCCGATATTCTCAAGGTGTTTCATGCAGCTCACCAGGATATGGAGATTTTTTACCACCTATGGGGGGAGCTTCCAAAACCGGTTTACGACAGCCAGATTGCCGCGACCCTGCTTGGATTTGGTGAAAGCATAGGTTACGCGTCGCTGGTAAAGCAAGTATTGGGAATGGATGTGGATAAATCACATACACGCACAGACTGGAGCCGGCGGCCACTTAGTCCCGAGCAATTGCAATATGCTGCGGATGATGTTCGTCATTTGGCAACTCTGTATCCCTTGCAAAAATCCAGACTGGAAACCTTGGGCCGACTGGAATGGCTAAGTAGAGATTTTATAAACCTTAGCGACCCAATCCGTTACGCACCGGATCCGGAAAATATGTGGCGCAAAGTAAAAGGGGTCAATAAACTTAAAAGAAGACAGCTCGCTGTATTACAAGCACTAGCTGCCTGGCGAGAAGAACAGGCGATGAAGCTGGACCGGCCAAGGCGGCGTATTGTCTCAGACGAAGTATTGGTGGATCTGGCTCGATTGCAACCCGGCACACTCAGTGATTTTTCACAGCATCGTGGGATACCTGCGGTCATCGTCAAAACCTATGGTGAAGTCTTGCTCGATATCATAAAAGCAGGTCAAAAGCGCCCGGAATCCAGCTGGCCCAGTCTGCCATCAAAACCATCACTCACACCGGATCAAGAAGCCATCAGCGACGCCCTGGCTGCTTTGGTGAAACTGATTTCGGCCCAAACCCAAATCTCAAGCGCCAGCCTGGCAACACATAAGGAACTTGAAAGCCTGGTCAGGGGCGATCGTAATCTCAACGTACTTCAGGGTTGGCGCGAACAGTACGTAGGCAAGCGCCTGCTGGATTTTCTGGAGGGCGAATCTTCGTTGTCTGTCGACAAAGGCAAACTAGATCTTAATTCACTAAAAAAATAATGCGACCCTCATAGCTTCTTTTCCCTAACTTTCCATGGGTTAACGATAATAATTACTGGACAACTTAAAAAAACTGTATTAACTTGTTGTTTAGAGGAAGCTATTAGGTCTTACCACTCAAGCAGCTGTGTACCCTTTTCCTGATAAATAGGAGATACTAAGGACCATGTTAGGGGTAACCGCGACAAAGCAAGACGGCTTTACCACGGTCGTTTTCTCCCAAAAGAGCTCGGAGCCTGTCCCGGAACCGAGAGCGGTTTCTGCTAGCCGTCGCACAAGACTATACAGGCGGGGATTAGATCAAGCCCTGCGCACTGTGGCGGTACTCCAGACCACACTCGATCTTGATCAGTTAATTAAACTATTCTCGCGCGAAGTCAGTGCCGAAGTCCCTCACAGCAGCATTCAGTATCAAAATGAATCCCAGGAAATCAACATAATCAGTGGAAGAGCGGCCAAGCAAATCCACACCTTTGAGCTCATTGTTGAAGACAAGGCCATCGGCCAGATAACGTTCAGCCGCGGGAAACCTTTTAGCGATAGAGAGGCGGCACAACTGGAATATATGTTATGCAGTCTTGTGTACCCGTTACGCAACGCCCTGCAATACAAACGCGCCTTCAGAGCATCCATGACGGACCCGCTTACCGGTATTTATAATCGATCCGTCATGGAGTCGGCCCTGAATCGGGAAAGCGGCTTGGCGCTTCGACATAAAACACCATTATCACTGATCATTCTTGATATCGACAATTTTAAACATATAAACGATACCTATGGACATCAAGCCGGCGACGAGCTGATTATTGCCCTCTCGCAAACGATTTCAAAAGAATTGCGAAAAACCGATATGCTGGCACGCTATGGCGGTGATGAATTTACCATCCTACTGAGCAACACTGATCGCCTTGGTGCAACCACTCTTGCCAATAACTTGCGAAAAAAAATTGAGTCTACAAGTTATAGCGTTAATGATGAAGAGCTTGATATCACTGTGAGCATAGGGGTTTCTACGTCTCAAGATTCTGACAATACCAGTAATGACTTGTTTTTGCGTGCCGACGAAGCGCTTTATCAGGCCAAGCGCGAGGGCCGTAATCGCGTGCAGACAGCCTGCGACTAGTCCTGTTGCGGTTAGTGTTTTGGTTGTTCCTCTTTAAGCAATCCGCTCAATGCTAACTCGGCCTCAATATCAATCATGATAATTTCATTTAACGGAATCTCATCAGACTCAATGTAATTCAACAATTGTTCTGATATCTGCAATACCATCGATACGCCTTGACGATTATCATCATCCAGACCTTTCCCTGATAACTGCATCCTAAGCCCGCTAACATAGTTCCTGAATTCCAAAACGCGTTGTGCCACGGGCAACCCTTGAAATGCCTCGGTAAATTTTATTTCCAACTGGTGTCCTGCGCCATTACCGTTATCTATAACACCAATTTTCAATGGCCCTTCGATTTTCATTATTCACCTCCCAGTTCTCATTTAAATCCAAAAATCCTCATGTAAATGCAATATAAAGCCCAAATGAGCACCTCAGCCGACCGGTGGAACCAGATTCTTATATTACCTTATTAATCTTTACCTGATTTTTGTGTATAACAGTGTCTCGCGCAACATCATTGTATAAACATGGCTTCAATTCAACAAACAATTCTGGAAAAAAAAGAGGCGCTGGCAGCTGCCATTGATGCGCCCATGGCTGACCTTGCCCGGCAATGTGCCCAAGTATGGCCTGATGCTGATGCCCTAGACCACATTCTTCAGCATGGTATTGGGGGAGTTCCCAATTGCCATTTACTCTATGCATGGGATGTGAACGGCATCGAAATATCTTCTCTGGTCACCGGTACAACACTGGATAAGAGCTGGCGGGGGAAAGACTTATCCAGGCGCCCTTATCTGAAGAATCATCTCCCCTTCAAGGGAATTATGCTTTCCTCGGTTTACCTGAGCGAACCAACAAAGCAATTATGCGTTACGGCGCTCCAAGCGGTTAGTCATAAGCAGACTCTTATGGGATTTATTGCCGCAGATTTTGCGGTTAATGATATTGTGCATGACTCTCTGCTAACGATACCAGAGACACGTTGGCAGCAATTTCGCGGTGATCCGGCCGTGCGAGGCACAGTTTTCATGCAGCAACGAGCCACTAGCCTGCTCGATGAGCATATCGACGAAGTCAACGATCTTATTGAAAACCTGATGTGCGAACATGGTGTATTTCACAGCAAGATCCATTATTCCAGCGGGCGGTGCTCTATATGGCTTCTGGATGACCCTTACAACTATCGCATTCTTAGCGTTGAAGAAATTATTAACCCAGATATTTGTCTGGCCTATCCACTACATCCTTATCCCAAGGATGCTAAAACCACTCCCTCCCAAATCAGAGATGTACTGGAAGAATTCAAGGCATTGCGCTTTGCTGATGAAACTATTTATCTGCGGTCCAGCTCACTAAATATTATGAATGGCATGCTGGGTCTAACATTCTCCTGTGATGGATCTCACTATATGCCAATACAGGAATTCCTGGATAAGGATCTGTCTTTCTGGCTGGGTTCCTTAACTAAACAATAGAACAAACATTCTACATAAATATTTAGACGTTACTTGAGAATGCTCAAGCCATTCTTTTCCTCAGATTTTGCTTTTAATTTCATGGCCGCTTCAATCAGCTTGTCATGTATCCATAGAAATTTTACAGGCGTCAACGCCCTAACTGTATACATTCTTGGTTTTAGATAGGATATAGCGCTTCGAGAATTATTCGCGCCGGCACAAACTGTCTTCTTCTCACCATCTGCCGCCTGCAATTCAAGCTCCCCTTCCAGCAGAAAAAAACTCCATTTATCCGTTTTTCCCTGCCTCAAAAGAATCGTCCCCGTGGATGCTGCATATTTTGGGCTCTTCCCCGCAATAACATTTAACACCTGAATCTCCACATCCTGAAATTGGGTAAAAAAACGTAATACATCCCCCTTAACATATTCAACCGGTGTTAACATCCACTGGTGAATATTATGCGGATCATCATCGTTCATCCTGATCTTATTAAAATCATACCCAAGCTCTCTCTCTGCACGTTTGTCGATATTACTATAGGCGTCACTGGATGGCCCGGCATCAGACGTCTTTACCACATCGCGGGCAAAACCGAGGTCAGGCGTTTTTCTTGCATCTTTTCTGACCACGCTCTTATAAATGGCTTTTTCCAATTCGATAACGATACTTGATTCTTTCTTAGACTGAGGCAATACCCCTACAAGATTCAGCACCTCGATTACAGGCACGGCTTCTTGATTTTCATATTCACCCTTATTAACAAAACTGGAATAATCTTTAAGATTGGTGTTTCTATAAAATAATACGGGTACATAGATCGGGACTTCCGGGGCCTCTTCGTTACGGTAATCCAAAAATAATTCTACGCCACGAAAAACACTCTTTTCCCGGTTCCGTTTTTGAAATCCTGTTAGCTCACCATCCCTGGCTCCACTCATGGGATAAAGTCGCATTAATGTTTCTGTTTCCAAAAGCAGGGTTGGGGAGTTCCAGGACTTCTCCAGCACAGACTGAAAAACTATGCCTAGCCGTATATCAGCTGATCCCAAATGACTGAGATAATATTTGAGAAATTCCGTATTAAACGCCAAAAACCTCTTCGTCAGAACAGCATCCACGTGAAACGTACCGTCACTGTCATATGCCCCCAACTCCCCCGCTGAAGTGAGCACATAAAATCCGCTTAGCTGTTTTAACAGGTCAGGCTGCAACTCAATAAACCTCTTTTATTACAGATAGTTAGATATCAGTAATAGACTTTTTAAGCATGTTTTCTATTTATAGTTTAGCCCTGTTTCTCCATAATAACAGAACCCCAATCTGCCCAATTCAGAGCCTGCCTTCGTGGCTGTTGGCTGGAATTGATGTTAACTGCCTAACGTTGAATATCCGGCTATTGTGGCTAAACTGAAGTAAGCCGTCATAAAAGATGTTGCATTAACAACCTAACAGATCTTTTCATCTTACAGGCAGCGGAGGCACTAAAATGAAACCGATTGCACTACAGCTTGTCACCGTCGATCTGGAAAATGGGCAACAGGGTGTATTTGTTGGAGTTCCCCTCGTAACCAAAGAAACAACACCCGATAACAGCCAAATTGAAGAGATTTGGTTTTCAACAATCCAGGAGGTTCCTGACGATATTACGGTGGCTGAACTCATGCAATTGGTTCAAAACAGGATCGCTCGGTCGCATGTTGTCCACTAGAATATAACATTCTGTCACTACTTCGGGTTATTCAGAGATAACACGATCTCATCTAGTGTCAATAACTGTGTTATTTGATATTTTCAACATTTGATTACCGGCATAAGTCATCTTATATAAATTCTTATTAGCCTCATGATTGAAGTGCTTAACATAAATAATGATGGATTTTTTCCAATCATAGACTTTTCCTTTAAAAATAATGGTTCTTCTAGCGTTATATTATGGCAATTTTCACTGGAAATAATTTCCAGAGAAATAAATAACAGGCCTATTCTTGATTTTAAATATCGCATAGATGCCCCTAGAACAGCAGGGTCGGATGCACTGGTTGCATCCAGCAATCAACTGATAATTCAAGTTACCAACAATGGATGGGGATTAGCACGTGGATGCGAATTACTTTTTATTGAACCAACAGTAAGTTCACTTTTTCCGGAAGAAGCTATTCGAGTTACAGCAAACATTGCAAGCGGTGAAACAAAAGATATTATGACATTGGACTTAGCGGATATTAAAACTGAGAGATTTAATGCCACTCATGAACAATCGATGTTAAGGGATAGAGAAGATCTGGAAAAGTCTTTTTCTTCTTACCTGGAATGGAACAGCCATATGACAGTGAAGAATGGATACCCTGAAGGATATCTGGAGCAAAGTTACAAGAAGTATAAGAGAGAAAAACGCGTCGAATTCAAGAAGAAATGGTTTAGATCTTTAAAGAAGAAAGTCAATGAAAAAATAGATGCTACTGAAAATGCCGATGGCGCGCTCGCGCTTATACCTATATCTCAGCCAAAAATTTCTTGGATGTGCCGGGATGTTCGAAACAATCTGTACCAAGGTTTTGATGATGTTGCCGGTCCCGGTAATGCTGGCGACCTTTATATGTCACGAGACAAATTTATCTATGAAGAGTCCATCACTCAATCAGGTGAGCTACCGAAAAATTTGCAGTACTGTTGCATTGTTAATCCAGAGTCGACTACGAGTAAACACACTTACGCAATATCCAGTATCGTTCCATCGGGTAATACCAAATTATTTCGTATAATGATGGGGGCAACCAAGTCATGTTCTTTTGATGCAAAGCTGGCTCTTTCAATCGACGGATCGAAGGATGTGGAAACAGAGCCTGTCTCTATCAACATCTGGAATCCAAGAAATTCGAACTGGGATCAGCATTTTTTAGATGGAGACAAAATTCGTCAAAAAATGATCGACTTGAAACACTCTAAGGGTAATACGCCCTCTTCCACCGAAGATGAATGGCTAATCAAGGAATGGCGCTGGCTGGAAGACAAGCTGACTGACTACCCGTTTATTAAACCCACCGACTAAACTGCCCCCTAAAAAAGATTTATCAA
>JAOUNW010000102.1 GCA_029880755.1 Gammaproteobacteria bacterium | reverse complement strand
GCAGCGCATCGCATTTGCTTTCCTATCATGCCACTCACGATGCACTTACAAATCTGGTTAATAGACGGGAGTTTGAGCGGCGCTTGTCGGAGTCTTTGTTGCAGGCGAAGGGGTTTAATTATCAGCACGCGCTCTGCTATTTGGATTTGGATCAATTCAAGATTATTAACGATACCTGCGGCCATACAGTTGGAGACAGATTACTTCGCCAGCTTTCCCATCTTTTAAGTTACCATTTGCGCGAAAGTGATACCTTGGGTCGTCTTGGTGGAGATGAATTCGGGATCTTGCTTCATAATTGTTCGCTTGATCAGGCAAGACAGATTGGTGAGAAACTATGCGATACAGTTAGAAGTTTCCAGTTTAATTGGGGGGACCAGGTATTTGAATTAGGGGTAAGTATCGGCCTTGTACCGGTTAATGCGGATAGTAAGGATATCCAGGAAATACTAAGTGAGGCAGATGCCGCGTGCTATGTTGCCAAGGAAAAGGGGCGTGGCAGGATACAAATATTTCAGCATGGCGACGCGGAGCTGGCGAAGCGTCATGGGGATATGCAGTGGGTGTCCCGTCTGAACTGGGCGCTTGGTGAAGGGCGATTTCTCCTTTATTCACAACCTATTATATCTCTGTCAAATAACCAGGAGTGTCATTATGAGATATTGCTGCGGCTCAGGGATGAGAATGACGATATTGTCTTGCCGGGAACATTTATTCCGGCTGCGGAACGATACAATATAATGACTAATATCGATCGCTGGGTGATTGAAACAGCGATAAGTCGATTAGGATATTATTTCAATCGTAATCAGGATACAGGCAGCCATATATGGAGTATTAACATTTCGGGGGCGTCACTGGGAGACAATACAATGCTGTCATTCATTCAGGATCAGATGAGAATCCATAGAGTACCGGCACGGCTGCTCTGTTTTGAAATTACGGAAACAGCAGCAGTAGAAAACATTGATCAAGCAAGAAAGTTTATGCAGACATTCAAGGAATCGGGTTGCCATTTTTCATTGGATGATTTTGGCAGCGGCCTATCTTCTTTCAATTATTTAAAGAATCTCCCGGTAGATTATGTCAAGATTGATGGCGCCTTTGTCAAAGGTATTGCAAATAATTCATTGGACCTGGCGCTTGTCCGATCTATCAATGATATCGGTCATGCCATTGGAACAAGAACAATTGCAGAATTTGTCGATAGCCAGGATGTTATGGATAAATTAAGGGAAATAGGTGTTGACTATGCCCAAGGTTTCCTTATCGCAGAACCTGATATGATGGATACTTACTTCAGATAGACTGGTCCTGGATATATTCTACTTCGGAACAAGTATTTCTTTTCTTTTTAGTGTCCCCGATAATATAGTAATATTACCACTGAGTATTTGGATTTCCCGATTAGGAACACGCGGATTATCATGCCAGAAGCTAGGTATTGTTCCATGTCTGTTGTACGACCCTGTTTCTTGATATCTCTCGGTATAACTGTGCTGAGTATCAGCCTTTTTCTGGTAGGTTTGCATATACCGGTCAACAGTTATGCGCAGGAGAATGACACGAGACAGCCGGCGATGGAAACGTACGAAGGGGTGAATGAAACAGATTTGGAACAGACTGCACGGCGTACCCGATGGATTATTTGGGGTACAGCGCTTAGTTATGCGGCATACGGTTATACTAACTGGTGGAAAGCAAACGATGGTGAGTTTAATGTTGCAGACGAGCTTTGGTTTCAGGAAGAGTCTTATGCCGGCGGCGCGGATAAACTGGGGCATGCTTATTCCGCTTATGTAACAACCCGGTTGATGACGCGTGGATTTGAATGGGCAGGGCATGACCGGAATCATGCAGCCAATCTAGGAGCGATTGTTGCTGGCTCAACCTTGTTGGGAGTAGAACTGTTTGACGGGTTTGCCCAGGAATATGGATTTAGTCGCGAAGACTTAATAATGAATATATTGGGTGTCGGGATGGCTGTTGTTTTAGAAAATAATCAGAAATTGGATGATTTGTTTGATTTTAGGGTGCAATACAGGCGCTCGAGAGATGCTAGGGAGCTAAATGAACGTGATCCCGTATCAGATTATTCAGGTCAGACGTATCTGTTTATACTCAAGGCCAGCGGCGTACCGGCATTACGGTCAAGCAAGTTTCTCCAATATCTTGAGTTGGCAGTGGGTTACGGTTCCCGGGGCTATGAGCCGGATGATGGTTCTTTATTGGACCGGGAACGCAAGATATTTTACGGGCTCTCTCTCAACGTGTCACAGATACTGGATAGCAGCGTCTTTCGGGGAGACCGACAATCTTCGCGCGCGAGAGTGATTTCTCGAAATATTTTCGAATATGTACAGATTCCAGGTACAGCAGCGTTGGCGGACAAAGGATTATAGTTGTTTAGCGTATGTTGTATTAAAGGTATATTTCACCTTATTAAAGGTATCAGGAAATCCAGATGGCGCTAGAATCAGAGATAGTTGTAGAGCTTACTCATATTCAGGGTTATGAGTTTAATGTGAAGTTTGGCCTGGAGAATGTACCGGATTTGTTGCTGGATGAACCAGAGCCCCTGGGAACTCAACAAGGTCCCAATGCCTCGCGCATACTTGCGGCAGCGATAGCAAATTGTCTTAGCGCAAGTTTGATTATGTGTTTAAAC
This sequence comes from Gammaproteobacteria bacterium, assembly GCA_029880755.1. Taxonomy (GTDB): domain Bacteria; phylum Pseudomonadota; class Gammaproteobacteria; order Acidiferrobacterales; family SZUA-150; genus JAOUNW01. The sequence continues at coordinate 4,479 of JAOUNW010000102.1, read as the reverse complement.
AAGGCCAGGATTGCGAGCAATGGAATGAAAACCGTCGCTCGTACCAGGCTGGTGCGCAATGAAGAGAAACGGCTAAGGGTTAGCAAAGTTGACGTCGAGATAGAATTGCCAGCGACAATCTCGAACAACGGTCGCATGGATCGTTGTTTTGGTTTGTTTGAGCAATTTTGTATCGTGACCGCCAGCGTGCGCCAGGGTATACCGGTTTCAGTTTCAATATCTTCCGATGGAAAGACCTTGTTTACACAAAGTTAATAAATTCCGACAAATCTACTGGGTAAAATGAAGCGTAAAATTGAATTATAATAATAGTGGGGCTAGAGAGCTATTGTATGACTGAAAATCGCCGCCACAATGCACGAAAAATCACATCGCAGGAAGTCATGCTCAGCCAGGGCAGAAGTTTCAAGATGTGTAAGCTGCATGACATTAGCCTGGAGTCAGCTTTGATCGAAGTGGGCTGGGCTCAGCTCACGCATGATACACCGGTAGATATTACCATTGATTTGCCGGTTACCGACGGCATCCGGCCCTTTCATTTACCAGGTGTGGTCAAGCGCGTAACTACCCATGGCACTGTCATAGAATTCAATGATCTGGAGCCACAGGCATTTGCCGCTTTGGCCAGATATATCAATCTTCAGAATAACGCTGATGATTGAGAAGCTGGTATAGTCTTAGGCAGTATTTCGCTACAACGACAAAATCCCATTATATGCAGGAATGTTGTGATCATGATGTTTGTGACATAAGTGTGCTTCACGAGCGCCAGCGCCGGGTATTGAAATGGGTGTTGGCAATCAATGCTGTTATGTTTGTAGTCGAGATAGTGGCAGGTATATTGGCCAATTCAACAGCGCTTCTGGCAGATTCCCTTGATATGTTGGGTGATGCACTGATCTATGGTTTTAGTATATATGTGTTGACTCGCGGTGATTTATGGAAGGCCCGTTCGGCACTGTTAAAGGGATCGATTATGCTGGCCTCAGCGTTGTTTGTTTACGGTGAGGCGATATACAAGATTACAGTCCCTGTTGTCCCTATTCCAGAGGCCATAGGAGTTGTCGGCCTATTAGCATTATTGGCCAATGTGATTTGCTTGATGTTATTGAGCCGGCACCGTGCGGATGATATCAACATGCATTCTGTCTGGTTGTGTTCGCGCAATGACATTATTGCTAATGTCGGCGTGTTAATTGCAGCGGTAGGGGTGGGATTAACTCATACCATTTGGCCAGATATCTTGATTGGCCTCATGATCGCAACTATCGTCCTGCGTTCTGCCGTGCAGGTGATAGTGCGATCAGTTAAGAAGATGTGATATTAAAGATAATCAGCAGCTTACGGGGAGGGATCGCCAAGGACAGCTAGAGAGGCCAGTTTGTCCGGGTCTGCAATTGATATATATTTTGCATGAGATGTTACCAGACCCTCTTCTTCAAAACGGGAAAACAAGCGGCTAATAGTTTCTTTGGCGAGGCCAAGATAGTTGGCAATGTCGTTGCGCGACATAGTCAAACGGAATTCTGTATCGGGCATGTTGCGTTGTTGGAAGCGCTGGGCCAATGCGTGAATGTAAGAAGCCAGCTGCTGGGCCGCCGATTTTTTTCCAACCATAGGCATCAACAACTGATAATCAAAGGCAAGCTGGTTACTCATGAGTCGGGTCAGGGACTCCTGTATATCAGGATTCTCTCCTGCAAGTTTCTTCAGGCGATCATAGGAAATTTCACGAATCCTGACAGGTTCCAGTGCCACTGCATCATAGAGATATTGTTTGCCGTTTAATGCGTCCATGCCCAATATGTCTCCGACAAAATGGAAGCCAGTGATTTGGCTTGTGCCGTCACTGTTTATCGTCGACGTTTTGACTGACCCTGCGCAAATCCCGTAGAGAGACCTCATAGTCTCTCCCGCCCGGAAGACTGTTTCACCACGCTTATAGGTCCTGTCCCGTTGCACTGTGTTCTTCAGGTAATCGGGACTGGCCCCGGCTTCGGGGAAGCATAAATAGCCCAGATCACAAGTTTCACATTGCTTTTGCTTTGCCGTATTAATTTTTGCTACAGATAAATTGTTCATGCCGGTATTAATCCAGAAAAATAATTAAAATCAACTATAGATAACTTTAGCATAAACCTACTTTCCCGGGCGGGATTTGTAATTGATATTGATCAATTTTACTTATGAGAAACCTGAGTCTTTTAGTCGGAAAAGAATGACAGAATCCTTAGTGGCGCGCAATGCAGCGGCTGGTCTGGTGGCCTGATATGGTAAGAAAATAATAAGTGTATGTTGTCTGTCAAAAAATAAATTAGCTGTCCGATCTTATCTGATAGTTAACGATATTCACGCCAGGGTTTTACATTTCACCTTGCAGTTGTTTGACAATGTCTTCGTTCTCCAGTGTCGAGATATCCTGAGTGATTTCCTCCCCTTTAGCAATAGTGCGCAGCAACCGGCGCATAATTTTTCCTGAACGTGTCTTGGGCAGGTTATCGGCATAACGAATGTCGTCGGGTTTGGCGATGGGGCCGATTTCTTTGGCCACCCAGTCGCGCAATTCCTTGGTTAGTTTGTCGGCTTCACTGCCTTGGGGGCGTGGACCCCTAATCACGACGAAGGCAAAGATGGCTTCGCCCTTGATGTCGTCGGGCCGGCCAACCACCGCAGCTTCTGCCACGCGCTCGTGTGCCACTAATGCCGACTCCACTTCCATGGTACCGAGGCGGTGACCGGAAACATTCAATACGTCATCGATGCGGCCCATGATCCAGAAGTAACCGTCCTTGTCGCGGCGGCAGCTATCGCCGGCGACATAATAGCGATTGTTGAATTTTCCCCAGTAGGTATCAATATAGCGCTGGTCGTCTCCCCAAATGGTGCGCAACATAAACGGCCAGGGTTTGCGGATAACCAGATAGCCTCCTCTGTCCGGCGTCGAAATGCTATTGCCAGCGTCGTCTACTACGTCCACTGCCATGCCTGGCAAGGGAATGGTGCAGGAGCCGGGCTTGGTGTCTACTGCGCCCGGTACCGGTGCAATCACGTTGGCACCGGTTTCTGTTTGCCACCAGGTGTCAACGATGGGACAACGCTCTTTACCAATGACTTCGTGGTACCAGATCCAGGCTTCCGGATTAATGGGTTCACCGACGGTTCCGAGTAAGCGAATGGAAGATAAATCATACTTATTGGGATAATCATCGCCAGCCTTCATCAAGGCGCGAATGGCCGTTGGCGCAGTATAAAAAATCGTTACTTTATGGTCTTGGCAGATCTTCCAAAAACGGCCAGCATCAGGTATTACCGGCGCGCCTTCGTACATCAGGGCAGTGCCGCCAACGGCAAGTGGCCCATAAGCCACATAGCTATGACCAGTAATCCAGCCGACATCGGCGGTGCACCAGTAGATATCATTTTCTTGAATATCAAATACCCAATTCATTGTCACAATAGTGCCCAACAAATAACCGCCCGTTGAATGCTGGATGCCCTTGGGTTTGCCGGTGGAGCCCGAAGTGTATAAAAGGAACAGAGGGTGTTCACTATTTACCCATTCAGGCTCGCAGGTTTCCGCCTGTCCTTTGGTGGCATCAGACCACCAGATGTCGCGGCCGTTTTTCATGGCGACATCGTTGCCGGCACGCTTCAAGACAAACACTGTTTCAATGGTTTTGCAGCCCTTTCCCAATGCCTCGTCGCAAGCGGCCTTCAGTGGCACAACCTTGCCGCCACGGGTGCCGCCATCGGCGGTAATCAAGGCCCTGGCTCCGGCATCTTCAATTCGGTCTTTTAATGATTCAGCGGAAAAGCCACCGAACACAACAGAATGAACCGCGCCGATGCGGGCGCAGGCATGCATGGCCACGGCAGCTTCCGGTACCATGGGCATGTAAATAACAACACGATCGCCCTTTTTAATGCCTTTGGCTTTCAGGGCATTAGCAAACTGACAAACATTCTTGTGTAATTCCTTGTAAGTGATTCGGCGGGTGTCGCCTTTTTCTCCCTCAAAGATAATTGCAGTTTTGTCACCTTTGTCTTTGAGGTGACGGTCAATGCAGTTGTAGGAAATATTCAGCTCGCCATCGGTAAACCAGGAGAAATGGGGTGCCCGGGAGCTATCCAATGTCTTGGTAAACGGTTTGTGCCAATCGATTTCTGATTTTGCCAGTTCCGCCCAGAATCCCTCGTGGTCTTTTTCGGCCCGGGCGCGCAGGGCATCGTAATCGGCGCGGTTATTTATGCGGGCCTTGCTTCGGAACGCCTCACTCGGGGCAAAAATACGATCTTCGGTAAGAATGGATTCGATGTTTTCTTGTGTCACGGCCTATCCCTTTTGTAGTGCTAATTCAACGCATTGTTGTAGGTTGATCATTCTGGTTGGTACGTTACCGTGATCCTGGATTGACCTCAAGAGAAGGCGTTTGCCGGATTTAGCCTGTCATCTGAATTATTCAATATAAACATAGGGTT
>JAOUNW010000234.1 GCA_029880755.1 Gammaproteobacteria bacterium | reverse complement strand
TCATCACCAGCCTGGCCCCCAGCGAGTACATGATCAGGCGAAGCGTTGAGGGGGCCTTGCGCGCGCTGGGAACCGATTACATAAACGCCCTCCAGTTCTATGTCCGGAAGGACCGACCTATCTCCATGGATTGGCAGCTGGACGCCGCGCTGAAACTGAAGGAAGAGGGAAAAATCCGCCATATCTGCTCCACGGGCCACCACCGGCCAAATTTCGCCAAGTTCCACAACGAGCCTTTCATGGATATCTTCCATGTGCGATACAACGCCGTCCATCGCGGCGCGGAGACGGAAGTTTTTCCCCATCTTCCGGAAAAGGGAAACCAGGCTCGCCCAGGCGTGGTGGCCTTCACCGTCACTTGCTGGAGAAAGCTCATCACCGCGTCGCCGGGCAAGATCGGTGGGCTACCAGTCCCCACAGCCGGAGACTGCTACCGGTTCGCCATGACCAACCAGAACATTGATGTCACTATCTGCGGCCCCGCTGACGAGGCGCAGATGCGCCACGCCCTGGACGCGGTGGAGAAAGGGCCTATGACGGAGGATGAGATGGAGTGGATGCGAAAGGTGGGCGCCGCGCTGTATAAATAAGGGCCGCATTGTTTCTGATTCTGGATAAAGTCCTGGCGGGGAGTTCTGGTGTGGTTTTCCCGGCCAATTCGCGCTATACTCTATCGCTTCCACACGGAGAGGTGACCGAGCGGCTGAAGGTGCACGCCTGGAAAGCGTGTGTGGATTCACGTCCACCGGGGGTTCGAATCCCCCCCTCTCCGCCATATATCCACAATATTCAACAAGGCATAGTAGCCACAACAGAGCGGTGACTCGCGGCGCTCTCCTGCAACCTCATACAATCAATATATTACAGCGCCATCGGATTTTGCAACTCCTGAGAAAATGAGAAGAATTTTGCAAAGACTCGTACTAGCTCCTGGAACCTAACGGAGCCCGAATGGACCCTGAGATCAGGCCGCAGGATCACCCATGACTGATTTAACGCTTTCTTGCTGATGATTATGTAGATATTTTCACGATTCCAAAACCGATCAATTCCTGAAGGACATCCATTGACTTTTCAGCCAGTTGATCCTTTTTGAACGAAATATAACAGATATCCCTGAAATTGCTTGGAAACTCAACTACTGCTTCTTTTAGAATGACAATTCGATTGTCGTAAAGGTAGCTTGCGGCCCCTAATTCATGAGATACGTTTTCGCTTGGCCTCCAGATTGTTTTTCCCTCTTTGTTTTGAAGTTCTTCATCAGCCGTAAAAATCAAAATAGCACAATTGCACGACTGCATGATCTCTTTTACCTTTGCGCCGATTGGTCGCCCAAGGTTTGGCTCTTCAACGGCCACCTTGTAAGGGATCTTGAATTGGTCCAGTATCTTTTTAAGTTGCTCTAGCGGTTTGTTGTTCTTTCCATGTGCGATGAAAATCCCTTGGCCTTGGTTGGGACTTTTATTGTCTATCGAAGATTCCTCACCTTCACTTGGATTCACGTTGGTGCTGCCATGTAGAGAAGCATTGTTCGGGCTTGTCTCAGAAGCGCTCTCAGGGAGTGAAACATCTTGTTTATTAGAATTTGACGATAATGCCCTTTTATCAAACTGGAACCTCGTTGGCAAACCTCTTCTTCCTAATATAAGCTCTCCAAGCTCTGCGCCCGAAGCAATCTGGAAAAAGCAGATTGCCTGGTCATTTAGACTTGTCTCATTTGTTGATGCCTCTTCTGGAAAATGGTCATGCCAATGGGTAGCCACTTCAACTGATGTTAGCGACTCTTCTTTACGATGTTCGGCTTTTTCAACAATTGCGCGATAAGGAAGAATATTATGGATTATTTGATTAAGTGCATAGGCTAGCTTCGAATTATTGTTTCGCGCTGCCTCACGACCAAGAGAAGTGAGCTTTAGCTTTTCTTGATTCTCTAAAAGCCCCCAGTACTTCAGGGCAGCCAATTTTCGGTTACCAAGATGCTTATTGTCTAGAACAGTTTTAGCGTCCTTTAGAGTTGCACCCATTGGTTTTTTCGCAAGGTATTCACATACAGCGACGATGTCGTCTAGGGTTGTTTTTATAGGTAGCGCCATTTAAGCCTCCTCGCTTAAGAAGATTGTTACACATGGTTGCCTGCGCGATATTAACAACGTAATACACCTTTTAAAAATGGGTGGTGCGGTTGGTTGTTGCCATGGTGGGCCTTATACGATTGTGTGTTTTACTTGATACCTTTATTCAATAGGGTTTGTTTATAAACGCTTATTGAAGTTGCAAGGGCGGTCCACAAACACTCTAGAATGGAACCGCCCCTACA
>JAOUNW010000101.1 GCA_029880755.1 Gammaproteobacteria bacterium | reverse complement strand
CCGGGACACGAACCCCACGGTAATCCAAACCTATAACCGATCCGGCGTTTCCTTTTAGGGCATTGCGCATAGGCTCGGCAATTTTTGAATCGAAAGCAACAGGCTTAGGCTCGTCCAGGTCATAATGCCTGTGGCTTAGAAGAAAAACGATTTGATTCCCCACAAGCTTTGCTAAAGTGAATTCACCTGTCTTGCCAAATCCTTCGTATTTATTATGTGCCCTGATGATCTGGCCCAGAATTGCATTGAAGGCTACTTCCGGATCTTCCTCCCTGTTGTCCAAATACCCATGCTCGGCCATCGCCTCGATAAGGCGCGCCTGGCTTTGAGCGCTTTCAATGAGCCGGAGTCTCTGCTGTTGGAAAGATGCAAAGTATAAAAGCCCGATGGCGGTGGAGCCAACGATAATGACCGCAGCCGTCATGATACTGATAAGAAAGGAAATTTTTTCGTTTTCGATATCGCTTCTCTTGTGCGACATCGATCCGAACATTTTTAAACCTCCCCCTCAAATGAACAAGATGACTTCCATTATAGGATATTTACATACAAAATTTCCCGGAGAAAACCTCCGATCCTCAGGATATGTATAAAACAGAGCCATGACGGGAGGGTTTTGGAAAAGTTATCTGAATCTAAATAGCCTAGACAACATCATTGTTATATATTATAACATATTCAAAAACTGACAGAGGGGTGGGCAATGACTCAGATCAAGGATATCGGCAGCTCGGGAAGTACAAAGGAACAGATCACAGCGGCCATCGGTGTCCATGGGATGTGGAAAACCCGCATCAGGAGCGCCACCCAGACTGGTATGAGCGAATGGAGGCCGGATTTCGTAACCTCCAGCCACAATTGCGATTTCGGTAAATGGCTCGATTCCTTCCCGGAAGCGGCCAGGCATGCGGATTATGCAAAGGTCTTCGCGCTCCACTCCGATTTCCACAAGGAAGCGGCCCGGGTGCTGGGTATGGCGCTGAGTGGGCATAAGGAAAACGCGGAGAAGGCTATCTCCATTGGAAGCGATTACGAAAAGCTGACCGTCAGCCTGACCAAGGCGATGATGGAATGGCGGGATAAGTCGTAGAGGGAATCTTGATTCGCAGAATCCCGATTCACTGAATCTCGATTCACTGAATCCATCGCTCGCCTCCTGCCGCTCCATTACGCGCGGGGCCACTGCCATATCGTCGCTATTATATTCTGTCAGAGTAGCTGACTGTCGGTATTCCCCACTGGCCGTGCAACCTCCAGACAGCGGCTTTTTATCTGGTGTTGATTTGTATATCTCTATTGTATATACTGTGGGCATATTCATTTCAGGCGTGGGGTCGTCTCTTGGACTTAAAAGACATGCAGACCCTGCAACTGCTGTTGTTATTTGCGGTTCCAGGGTTCATTACTCTCACGATCTATCGCAGGTTCGTGGCCTCGGAGCCGCTGGACGCCTCCAAGGCCGGGCTGGACGTTGTCACCTACAGTTTTATCAACTACGGTTTCATGTCTGCCCCCATATACCTTTATTTCAAGCTGGCGCCAGCTGATCCATGGCCCGGCATTCCGGCGATTGGTATATTCATCCTTCTTTTCATAGCGCCTTGTTTTCTTGGCTATGGGTTGTACAGGTTCGAGTCAGCCTCCTTCTTCAATGTCAATCCGATTAAAAAGCCTTGGGATTACCTCTTCTCCCAGGGGAGGCAGTATTGGGTAATCGTGGAGCTGGACGGCGGCCAGAGGGTGGGGGGAATCTATGGGAGCGGGTCATTCAGTTCGTCATATCCCAGCGATGAGCAGATCTACCTGGAGCAGGAGTGGGAGCTGGATGGCCGTATATTCGTCAAGGCTGTCGATAGGTCGGAGGGGATCATCATTTCCGGCGCCAATATAAAACGAATCGAATTCTATAACTGACAGGAGAGTTGCCATGAGTGATGAGAAGACGGATGAAGCGGACAAACCGAAACTTCCAAAGCTGAAAGGTTATCAACCTTCCGTAGGGCGCAATAATAGGGGATACAGCCCCAGGGAGATTTACATCCCCGGAGAGGGCGCCATTGATCCTGGTAATCCACCGGGCCATTCTGGTCCTGATAAAAAAATATCCGGGGATAATAAAGAGGAAGAGTAAGGCAGTAACAACGAGGAAGCCAGGCTAATGTTTATGCAAGTGGTACAAACTAATAACCTGGAAGGATCATCGTATGACGGAGAATATTCCTGACGAGATAAGGAAAAAAATACCCGCGGGCAAGCGGTATGCCCTGATAATCGGTGTCGGCGCTAACATGAATGATAAAAAGGGCGACCTCTCCCTGGCTTACGCCGCCAAGGATGGCCTGGATTTCGCCTACATGCTCACCGACCCTGAGATAGGATTTACACCGAAGGATAACGTCCTGCTACTGATGAACTCGGACCAGGACTTTTCGGAACGCTGCGAAGGATTCTGCTGTGAAAAGGCGACTCACAAGGCGATCCGTAAAGGTTTTTCCTGGCTGGCGGAGACAGTAAAACCTGCGGACACGGTGTTCATTTACTACTCCGGCCATGGGGCAAAAGAAGGTAGTGAAGGATATTGGATCGCTCACGACACCGACATTAATGATCTTCTGGGCACAGGCTTTTCCAATTACGATTTGAAAAGGTATATGTCATCCATCCACGCCCAAAGAGTGTTCACCTTCATTGATTGCTGCTACGCGGAATCGATGAGGCTCAAGGGATTCACACCCAAGTCCATTGGAAAGTTGACACCCGGTTCGTTGATTAAGGCCTTAAAAGGAACCGGAACTTTAACCATGTACGCCTCTGGCCAGGACCAACCGGCTGGGGAGCATGTGGATCTACAAAACAGCGTGTTCACTCATTTTCTGATCCGGGGAATGAGGGGTGATGCGGATCTGGATAATAGCGGAGTGGTCGAGGCTAGTGAGTTGGCGTTTTACATGAACACAATCAAGGACAAGGGTGACAAATACGCCGATTTTCAAGACCCGCATGTTGAACTGACGGGAACTCCCCACTTCGCGGTTACACTTCATAAGAAAAGAGTATTAAAGCTTATCAATGAAGAAAATAAAAATAAAGAAGAAATGCAAAACAGGAAAAAGATTAGTAAAAGACTGCTACATGATTTGAGCGAAACCGATACAGCTCTTGAAACGATGACCGAAATAGCAAATATCTGGGTTGATCATTCGGATCCGACCTACATGGACTTATTCACCCACATAGAGGAGTGGGCTAAAGGGGAAGCTAACTTGGATTCAATCATTCGAACGCATAAAAACCTAAAGGGCAAGAATAAAATCGACTATGCGTTAAAAATAATAACCGATAAATTTCCAACAATACCGCGAGAACCCCGGCCATACCGTCCGCTATGGCTCAGAATTTGGAGCTATATAAGAGAGAATATTCTAAAGATCATAAAACTCATCAGCATAGTTCTAATATTTATATCTTTACTTGCGCTTCTATATACCTACTTGATGATTAATTTTATGCACATTACTCCTCCCCCTCCTGTTCCTGCCCCACCTACAAAAATATTTAATGTTGCTGCACCCGACGGCTGGGTAAATGTGGCCAGGGTGGTAGAAAGCGCAGGGCCTGGCAGCAAGGTTGTCTTTGTCGGCGGCACATATTTAGCGGATCGACCCATCCAAATCCCAAGCGGTGTAACCGTCAAGGGTGAGCGAGGCGTGAAGATTTTGCTTTCCAATCCACAATGCATATTCCTGATCGAAGACAAAAAGAACGTGGTAATTCAAAACTTGAACTTATCGCTGGAGAATACATTACCCACCGCTGAGAGCTTCATCCACGTCAGACGAAGCCAAAACGTAAAAGCATCCGGTGTATGGATCGATGGCGAACGAAAAGTTAAGACCGGCTTTCTTTTCGCCTCGTCAGAGGGAGCAATCTCGCACAGTGAAGCAAAGAATCATGTTCATCATGGAATCACCATCCAGCGGGACCCTGAAAGCCCAAGCGTACCATCAGACGTAGCGATTTCTAAAAGCAAAGTTCACCAAAACCGATACAACGGCATCCTCTTTGAGTCCTCATCGGGCAAAGTGGGGGATAGCGAAGCCTGGGAAAACGGCGCCAACGGAATCGCTGTTAAACGAGATCCTCAATCTCCCGAGGAGCCATCGAATGTGACCCTGGCAAACAACAAGATACATGCTAACAAGGAATCTGGCATTCTCTATAACGCATCCAAGGGAGCTATTGTGAAGAATGAATCGCGGGTAAACCGAACGGGAATCACAGTTCATTGGAATGCGGGCGGCAATGTGTTTGCCAGCTTTTTTTCATACCCCCAATACAGGTCCAGCGTGACCATAGAGGGGAATACAGTTCGAGACAACGACGAATATGGGATTGTCATATATTACTCGGAGGTGAATCTGGGTGAGGGCAACACATTTGAAGGGAACAAGGTGGGAGGTTTCTGGGCTGATAAATCCTCCACAGTGACTGGTTGGAAACCTTAGAGAGCATGAATAAAGTGAGCCGTGTAGGGATCGAACCTACGACCCGCTGATTAAGAGTCAGCTGCTCTACCAGCTGAGCTAACGGCCCATATTCACTTTTTACTATACAACCTGGTGCGCCCGGCAGGGCTCGAACCTGCAACCTACGGATTCGAAGTCCGTTACTCTATCCAGTTGAGCTACAGGCGCTTGTCTATATTTCCATGCTCACACCAAAGGCGTCTCGGTACCTTAGTACCATGGTACTCTGGTACCTTGACCGGACGATCCGGCCGAAAAACTTAACCCTTGTTTGGATCGCCGCCGCCGGTCCCTTGGGCGCCTTGTCCTGGCGTGCCGGGTCCAGGCGAGCCGGGTCCAGGCGAGCCTGTTCCACTTGGTTTGGCAGCGTTGGCCATTCCAGGTTTCAGCGCATCCGCCTCCGCGCCGGTGAGCATTTTCACCCCCCCTTGCAGCAAGGCCCCGTCTTCAATATTCAACGCAGGGGTGGTCACGTTGCCGATGATCTTTCCTTTTGTCGCGATATGCACCCGCTTGCTGGCAGCCACATCTCCAGTCAGGGAGCCTTGCACCAGCAGAGTGCCGACGCTGATCTCCGCTTTCACCTTGGATTTCTCCCCGATGATCAGGTTGTCCGATGTATTAATCTTTCCTTCGAACTGGCCATCGATCCGGACGGTACCGGCGAAGGATAGCGTGCCGTTAAATTCGGTGTCCTCACCCAGGAATGCTTTTATGACATCCTTGCCCGCGTCTGCCACTTGACCCACCTCAATAAATGTATTTGTCGAAGCAGTGATTGTACTGTGTCCGCGTTTTCCTGGCAACATTTTTCGTTGTTTGTTCAGGGAGGCGGTTGGAATAAGAGCTCTGTAGCGATACTTATATAATGATAACCATATCATTTTTCAACCTTATCCCACTTTTGCCGAGGAGAGCGCAAAGAGCGGCGAGGGGGATTGAGCGTGGCTTCAGCGCATGCAGGCGGACACGAGATAAAAGTTGAGCTATTGCTACCTTGTTCATCGTATGGCATACTGCCGGAGATAAAAATAATCAAGTAGGGGGCAACATGGGAATACCAGAAGAAGCGATGAGCGGGGAGTATCCGGCCAGGGAGGAGAACAAGATAGAGACTCTGGTGGATGGTGAAAGAGCGTTCGATGAAATATTTTCTGCTGTCATGAGCGCCAAAACCCGGGTATGGCTGACTATGAGCTTTGCTGATATTAATTGCAAAGTTCCTGTTGTCAACGGGGAGACGGGCAAGAGCATTATTGATATTCTCACACAGGTGAGCGGAAAGGGCGTCGATGTCCGCGTGTTAGCCTGGAGGAGTGACACTAGGGGAGATTTTCAAGGTGATCGGCTAGAAAGAGAAAAACTTAGATATTCACAATGCAAAGCAAAGTTTCGGTGGGATGTAAAGCCAGTCGGCTGCCACCACCAAAAAACATTCATCATAGATAGCAATATTGCCTTTGTTGGCGGGATAAACATGGAACAAGCTTACATGGACAACAAAGCGCATAACAGGGAGAAAATACAAGCAACACATGACTTGTTTTGTAAAATTGAGGGACCATCGGCCCGTGATGTGGCGCATAACTTTGTTCAAAGATGGAACGGCTTTTCTGAGCGTGGCCAGAGAAATGGCAGCTTTCCAGGGGAGAAGGATGTGGGCGATCTTGAAATGCCAAAGGAGGAGGATTTCACTCCCCAGTCTGGAGGAGTAAAATCGCAGATAACGAGGACCATCCCGGAGGAAGTATATGACTCCATTCCTTATGGTGAATTTGGAATTCGCGAAAGCTATCTGAACGCAATCATGGCTGCCACGGATTTCATTTACATTGAGAACCAGTACTTCTTTGAAGAGGAGACACATCACTCGGTTATCAGGGAACTGGTAAAGGCGGCATATAGAGGGGTGAAGGTGTTTCTTCTTGTACCCGGCTGGCCAGACAAGTCAAGAGTTCTTTCCTTTGAGTATTTGAATGAAGTGAAGGACCATCCAAATATTTACGTGTACACTTTGGCCACTAGCGCAAAAAAGCTTGAGGAGTGGGAGTATAACGAGGTTTATATCCACGCTAAATTGTTTATCGTAGATGACGAATGGCTTTCGATAGGCTCAGCCAACATTAGCCTTCAAAGCTTGAGGACAGACAGCGAAATGAACGTTGCCGTTTGGAGCCCGGACCATGCCAAGAAGTTGAGGTTGGAATTATGGGAGGAGCATCTTGAGTACGAGAAAAACAAGGATGACCCAAACTATAAAGTGATTTTCGATGGAAAAGAAATGGGACCAAAGTTCGAGCAGTGGTGGCACATTTCCAGGGAAAACAGGTATTACCGGGAGACCGGATCTGGAGCCAAAAGTCGTGTGTTTCCGCTAGACTTGAGTACATACAGGCTTTTCCGAATGCTGTCGCTTGACACTGATGAAAAGCTATCTGAGGCGAAAAAGGGCGCTGTTGGAGTAATGGGGGCAATAATTGAAAAGGTCAATAAGATACTATGACCACTATGTTTGACCCTGTAAATAATTCTGTGTAACTGCCCGATTACACTTTTTCCGGCATCCTGTCGGCGAACTCGATCATGAACCGGTTCAGCGCCGGTTTCCAGTTTCTGATCGGCATGGTCCACTTTCTCGCC
>JAOUNW010000100.1 GCA_029880755.1 Gammaproteobacteria bacterium | reverse complement strand
GTTTCCAGAAGCTGGGTTTTTCCGGTACTCATTTTAAGCTCACTATGTCGCGCCAGGATCTGGGTGACTATCTGGGCCTCGCGCTGGAGACCGTTAGCCGTCTTTTTACCCGGTTTCAGGAAGAAACTCTGATAAAGGTAGATGGACGTCAGGTCGAACTGCTGGATATAAAACGTTTGCAGGGTTTAATGGGTGAGAGTCAGCACCTGTTGTCCAAATCCCGTCCGGTCGCCTGAATCCTGCATCCGGATGCTCAGGCAACGATATATTTATTTACAAGTTACAGTCGTCAACTCCTACATATAATACAGGTTGACAATAACAGCGGTATCCCCTAGTTTTCACCGCCATATAGCCAGCGGAGTCCAGCAATAATGCCCACAAGTCTTCCCGAAATCGAAAACCTGTTTGATTTGCCTTTTAATGACCTCTTGTTCCGGGCCCAGCAGGTCCATCGCCAGCATTTTGACCCTAATGCGGTTCAGGTTAGCACCTTATTATCGGTGAAGACCGGTGGGTGCTCCGAGGACTGCGGTTATTGCTCCCAGTCAGCCCGCCACAAGACCGGTGTTGAAAATGAGAAATTGATGGATGCTCAGGAGGTTATTACTCTTGCCAAGGCGGCTAAAGCCAAAGGTGCCAGCCGCTTCTGCATGGGTGCCGCCTGGCGCGGTCCCAAAGACAAAGATCTGGCAGGGGTGCTGGCCATGGTCAAGGGTGTCAAGGCGTTAGGCATGGAAACCTGTGCCACCCTGGGCATGCTGAAACCGGGGCAAGCAGAATTACTTTCTCAGGCCGGGCTGGACTATTACAACCATAATCTCGACACTTCGCGTGATTATTACGGCGAGGTTATTGGCACTCACAACTACGAGGACAGGCTTGATACCTTAAATAAAGTGAGAGAGGCCGGTATTAAGGTGTGTTGCGGCGGTATTGTCGGTATGGGCGAAGAACGCAGGCACCGTGCTGGCTTGATCGCGGAGCTCGCTGCGATGGATCCGGCGCCTGAAAGCGTACCCATTAACATGCTGGTACGTGTTCCTGGTACGCCGTTGGAAAATAACAGCGGCATTGATCCCATTGAGTTTGTGCGTACCATAGCTGTCGCGCGCATCAGTTTGCCGCGAAGCATGGTACGTCTGTCAGCAGGTCGCAACGAAATGCCCGAGCCTTTGCAGGCATTGTGCTTTCTGGCAGGGGCTAACTCCATTTTTTATGGAGACAAGCTGCTGACTACGCCTAACCCCGAAACAGATAAAGACAAGCAATTGTTTGAGAAGCTGGGGATTTATCCGTTGGCTCCGGATGGTACTGGGCAGGTCCTGGAAAAGAAGCAGGCATAGTGTCCTAAAAGCCCGGTACGGTCATTATCTCGAACTCCATGGTTTCGAGGCTGCCTAAGCAATAGGTGGCTGGCGCGCTGACGCCACCGACGGTACCCGGGTCAATCAGAATCGTTTCCGTCCCTTTCGTGTTTTGGACCCTGTCAATATGAGCCCGGTGTTCGTGCCCGTTGCACACCAGATCCCAGTCACCTGTCAGTGCCATTGCCTGGGCATAGTGCGGATAATGCACCAGAAAGATTTTCCGTCCATGCAGTTCCAGTGAGGCGTCCTGCCCATAATAAGAAACGCCGCTATCTTTTTGATGCGCCAGGCGCGTCATGTGGTATGTATCCCCCATGTTGTTGCCATGAATCACATGTAGGGGTAACCCAAAGGGTTGCGCCGCGTGCAGAGTGCTAGGCGCCACAATGTCGCCGCAATGGAGCACTGCTTGCGCGCCCCGGGACTTGGCGTCGGAAACAGCTGCTGCCAGATGTTCACGTCGGTCGTGACTGTCAGAGAGAATACAGATTTTCATTATGCTAGCTTAGTCGATAAAAAACAGGGGACCGACAGGCCCCCTGTTAATAGTCTAATAATAAAAAACCCTAAATGATCAACGGAACAATCAATAACGCGACAATGTTGATGATTTTGATCAGAGGATTAATGGCCGGTCCGGCGGTATCTTTGTAAGGATCACCCACGGTATCACCAGTTACTGCTGCCTTATGGGCATCCGATCCCTTGCCACCGTAGTTTCCATCTTCAATGTACTTCTTGGCGTTATCCCAGGCGCCACCACCGGTAGTCATGGAAATCGCAACGAAAATGCCGGTGACAATAGAACCAAGCAATACCCCGCCCAACGCTTTGGGCCCCAGAAATACACCAACCAGAACCGGAACCATGATGGGGAGAAGCGACGGAATAATCATTTCCTTGATGGCAGCAACCGTTAACATGTCGACGGCCCGTGAATAATCGGGTTTGGCTGAGCCATCCATGATGCCTTTGATTTCTTTAAACTGGCGCCGTACTTCAATGACGACGGAACCCGCTGCCCGCCCCACGGCCTCCATGCCCATGGCACCAAACAAGTAAGGCACCAGACCGCCGATAAACAAACCAATAATCACCATATGGTCTGAAAGATCAAAGCGTATATGAGCGCCTGCTGTTTCTAGCGCGTGAGTGTAGTCGGCAAACAATACCAGAGCGGCCAGGCCTGCAGAACCAATGGCGTAACCTTTGGTAACCGCTTTCGTGGTATTACCCACGGCGTCCAACGGATCGGTAATATTTCGTACACTGTCAGGAAGTCCTGCCATTTCTGCGATGCCGCCAGCGTTATCAGTTACCGGACCGTAGGCATCCAAAGCAACAATAATTCCGGTCATTGACAACATTGATGTTGCTGCAATGGCGATACCATACAAGCCGGCAAAATGATGGGCGCCCCAAATGCTGGCGCAGACCACAAGTACTGGTGCTGCCGTGGCTTTCATGGAGACGCCAAGGCCGGCGATGACGTTGGTGCCGTCACCGGTAACCGACGCAGCAGCAATGGACCGAACAGGTTTGTATTCTGTTGCAGTATAATACTCTGTAATAACGACCATGGCTGCGGTTAGCGCCAGACCAATTAATGTACAAAAGTACAGATCATTCAGGTCGTAGCGCCCATTATCTACCATTACCATTTTGGTAACGTAGTAAAAAGCCGGAATAGCCAATACACCAGTGACAATCAGACCCCGGTACAGGGCATTCATGATCTTTCCGCCTTCGCGCGCCTTAACAAAATAGGTGCCGATTACCGATGCGATAATGGAGACACCGCCCAGTACCAGCGGATAAACAATGGCATTAGTGAAGTCAGGCAATAACAAACTGCCCAGTAACATGGTTGCAATAATGGTTACCGCATATGTTTCGAACAAATCGGCAGCCATGCCGGCACAATCACCAACATTGTCACCGACGTTATCGGCGATAACAGCCGGGTTGCGCGGGTCGTCTTCCGGGATACCAGCTTCAACCTTACCTACGATATCGGCACCGACATCCGCCCCTTTGGTGAAAATACCGCCGCCAAGCCGGGCAAAAATGGAAATCAAAGACCCTCCGAATGCAAGTCCGACAAGAGCGTGCAGTGTCTTGTCACTTTCAACGCCTGCTAAGGTGAGTGCCACGTAATAACCGGTAACACCTAACAGGCCGAGCCCTACCACCAACATGCCGGTAATGGCACCGCTGCGGAAGGCCACTTGTAATGCCTCGTTAAGCCCACTCTTGGCGGCTTGTGTTGTTCTAACATTGGCTCGAACAGAAATGTTCATGCCAATGTATCCTGCCGCCGCAGAACATAGCGCACCCAAGGCAAAGCCAATAGCGGTGTACTTGTCCAGCGCAACCCAGATTATTGCGAACAGGATGACACCAACAATACCGACAGTCTTGTATTGACGATTTAGATAGGCGCTTGCTCCTTCCTGAATAGCGTTAGAGATTTGCACCATCTTTTGGTCGCCGGTGGGTTTGTTCAGAATCCAGCGAATTGAAATGGCGCCATAAATAATTGCTACGAACGCACACCCCAGCGCAAAGTACAGATTATTAGACATTACGTCTCCTCCGTTACAAGTAAAATTCGATCCGGCCCATAAGCCGGGGCCTGTTTATAACACAGCAGTGGTTATTCAATTTGACCTTTATCAAGACCGCCATCAAAAATAGTTCCGGGTTTAAAACCGAAAATCTCGTCCAGTTTCAGTTCCCGGATCAGGCGGTCTACCGCCTGTTGACCGTGATCATGGTGAACCTCTGACAAAATCAGTTTGGCCGAGTTACCGTTATAAAAGCCGCCAAAACCGGCCTGTACTTCCAGAAGTTCACGGGCTCTATCAAGTGTCATTGTGCAGATTTTCCGTAACGAAAAACGCCGCTGAAACATAAAGTTTGCAGCGGCGATCTCTCTTAAAGCTCAAATTTGCCTTTTAGTTTCTTGGGAACCGCAACGCCCTTTATTCTTACATATTGAGGCATACCATCCTTGTAAGGTGGATAGTCCTCACCTTTGATAAGAGGCTCCATATAGTCGCGGCATTTTTTGGTGATTCCAAAACCGTCTTTCGTGATGAAATCGTTAGGCATCATTTTCTCAACATTAGCCACTTTGCTTAATGACGCCATTCCCACTTTCCATTTGAAAGGCTTGTTTGAAACACGATCAATGGTGGGCATGACTGAGTTGTGCCCTTTTAATGCAAATTCCACCGCAGCCTTGCCCATGGCATATGCCATATCCACGTCCGCCTTGGATGCTATATGGCGCGCAGCCCGTTGCAAATAGTCAGCGACTGCCCAGTGGTTCTTCAGTTTCAGTTCGCTTTGGATCATGCCGGCAATCACCGTAGCGGCACCGCCCAATTGTGCATGACCGAAAGCATCCTTGAGTCCCGTATCAGCCAGGAATCGTCCATCCGGCCAGTGCACACCTTCTGAAACCACTACGGTACAGTAACCGTGTTTTTTCACCATCTCATCAACGCGGGCAAGGAACTTCTTCTGATCGAATTGCACTTCCGGGAACAAAATAATTGTCGGGATAGGTGTGTCATCCGTTGAGGCCAAGCCTCCGGCGGCGGCAATCCAGCCGGCATGACGTCCCATGACCTCGACAATAAAAACTTTCGTTGAGGTCTTTGCCATAGAGGCAACATCAAAGCTGGCTTCGCGTGTGGACACCGCGATGTATTTGGCAACGGAACCGAAACCAGGGCAGTTGTCAGTAATGGGCAGATCGTTATCAACAGTCTTGGGGACATGGATAGCCTGGATGGGATAACCCATAGTTTCGGACAATTGTGATACTTTCAAACAGGTATCGGCTGAATCGCCGCCGCCGTTATAAAAGAAGTAACCAATATTATGGGCTTTGAAGACCTCGATAAGGCGCTCGTATTCACGACGGTTTTGTTCAAGGCTCTTCAGCTTGTAACGGCAGGAACCAAATGCACCGGAAGGTGTATGGCGCAATCCGCGAATAGTGGTTGCAGATTCTTTGGAGGTATCGATCAGGTCTTCGGTTAGGGCGCCGATAATGCCATTTCGTCCTGCGTAGACTTTGCCGATTTTATTCTTATGTTTACGCGCGGTCTCAATCACTCCACAGGCAGAGGCGTTAATAACTGCGGTAACACCGCCTGATTGTGCATAAAAGGCATTTTTAGGCGCTGCTTTGGGCTTGCTGGCGCGGGCACTGGTCTTCTTTTTCGATTTTTTTGCTGACGTTTTCTTGGGCATATCAGGTTATCTCCAATAATTTGATCTGCGTTTAAATGAAAAATCGGTTTCGGTCACTGGTTTTGCTAGCTGGAGGTATTATTTGGTTCCTGCCTCTTTGCGCTCATGGTCGGCCTGGACCTGCAGTAATACGGTGACGCACTGACCAATGTTGTCAAAAATCTCATTGCCTGTTCCATATTGCTGGAAGCCCCGGTAATAGAATTGACAACGGTAGCGGCTGTCACTGATTTTGAACACAACAAAATTAGCATTTCGGGCTGTCCAGAAAATGGTTGGACATTCCGTCAGCGTCCGACTGCTTGGGTCCAGTCGGATTTCGGCATCCGCCAGCTCGATATCGATATCCTGATCGTAGCGCTCCTTAAGCGTGGTGCGCACGGTCCATAACTCTGTTTCGGTAAAATCCGGTATCGGGCTCATAGGCTGCTTGTTCGATGTAAACACTGGCTGCGTCGGGATGTTTCACACCAGGACGCGCCTCACGGAAAAAGGGGGCTAAGATTAACCCATTTTGCTCTGATGGTTCACGGGAAAGATTCAATCCTTCAATAGGCCCAACTTATGGCTATACTTACTTTCCTAGAAGGCATTGACGCCGCACTGGACTAAAGGTAGTTTAATGCGTCCTTCAACCGCGGGTTGAAGTAAAATATTTATCCACTGGAACAATAACTTACAAGCGAGAACAGGCTATGCGTATTGTACTACTGGGAGCACCAGGTTCCGGAAAAGGAACCCAGGCCAAACAACTGGTCGAAAAATACAAGATTCCCCAGATTTCAACGGGAGATCTATTGCGGGAAGCAGTTGCCGCAGGTACCGAGCTTGGCAAGAAGGCCAAGGCAACAATGGATGCCGGAAAGCTGGTTTCGGACGATATTGTGCTGGGCATGATCCAGGAGCGGCTGTCAAAACCAGATGCTAAAAATGGATTCATTCTGGATGGATTTCCAAGAAATATACCTCAAGCGCAATCACTGGATGCCATGCTTGCGCGCATGGGCCAGCCTTTGCAGCTGTCTTTATTGGTAGATGTGGATTCTGATGTCTTGATGAAACGTATTACCGGTCGACGTAGCTGCGGCTCTTGCGGTGCTATCTACAATATCCATTTTTCGGCGTCAAAGGTCGCTGGTAAATGTGATAAGTGTGGTGGCGCTTTGCAGCACCGTTCCGATGATAATGAAGCTACGGTGCGAAGCCGCCTGAATGTATATGAGGAGCAGACTGCGCCATTGGTCTCCTACTATAAGGCTCAGGGTAAGTTGCGTACGGTTCAGGGTGTCGGTGATATTGGTGACATTTATCGGCGCATGACGGAAGTGATTGAGGCGCAGATTCGACCATTGGCTGCGGCGATGAGTAAAGTAGAAGAGGCCAGTAAGGCAGCCAAACCCGCTGCTACTGTTGCGTCTACGTCTGCGGCCAAGAAAACTGCAAAGAAGGCAGCCAAGAAGAAAGCCGTGAAGAAAAAGGCAGCCAAGAAAACTGCAAAGAAGGCAGCCAAGAAGAAAGCCGTGAAGAAAAAGGCGGCCAAGAAAACTGCAAAG
>JAOUNW010000233.1 GCA_029880755.1 Gammaproteobacteria bacterium | reverse complement strand
CAGCAGGGCTTATTTACCTATCAAATCGCTTATTGTTGACCCAACAAGCTCCTTCGAAAGCTGCCTGGTGAATCTACCGACCTATGAATGATGATGATAATGAACTTGATCCGTCTGATGAAGCTGGCAAAAAGAGCAAATCGCAGTTAAAGCGAGAGGCGGATAGCCTGCAACACCAAGGTGAACAATTAATTCAACTACCTACCCAGACTCTGGCGGATATGGATCTGCCGGAGGCTTTGCTTAGCGCCATTCTGAATGCGAAGAAAATCAAATCCCGCAGTGCGTGGAAACGTCAACGGCAATACATAGGGCGTTTAATGCGAGAACTGGATGTTGAAGATATCTTGCTAAAGCTGGAAAAGATGGCTCAAATTAGAAATAATTCCGCAACATTTTTTCACACCCTGGAGTACTGGCGTGATCGCATACTGGCGGAAGGCGATTCGGCGATTGAGGAACTGGTGATACTCAAACCGGCAGCGGACCGGCAGCGTATGCGGCAAATGCAGCGGCAAGCAACTAAGGAGTTTTCTGAAGCGCAAGCCCCCAAAACCAGCCGCGTCCTGTTCAAATATCTTCGGGAAATTTTTGAAGATGAAATGAATTCTTAAACAGTGCTGAAGGTAAAAAATCTATACAGATATTCGAATTCTTAAAGAATTAAGGCGTCTCTCATATATCAATAGCCAAACGATATACATACACATTATTAATCAGATCGACGATCACTCTATAAAATGGAGCTGTTGTTTACCGACAAACAGGACACACGCATACGCGTTCTTAATCCATTTCTGGCGAAGGATCTTCCCATAAATTTTGGGCGTTTTTTCCTTGCCGAGTTATGCTAGAGTTATTCTAAACAGGCACAACTTATGCCTGAATAGGTCAAAGGACTATATGATCAAGACCCTTAACATTAATAACAAGTACTACAACGTCGAAGTGGATAGTCTGGATATCCCCTTGCTGTGGGTGCTGAGAGATTTTGTGGGATTGACCGGCACAAAGTATGGGTGCGGCAGCAGCTTGTGTGGTGCTTGCACGGTGCACATTAACGGCCATGCGGTCCGTGCTTGCACAACACCTGTTTCCCAGGCACTTAACAACAAAATTACAACCATTGAAGGCCTTTCTGAGAACAACTCACACCCGGTGCAGCGGGCTTGGCTGGAAGAAGACGTCCCGCAGTGCGGCTTTTGCCAATCAGGCCAGATTATGTCAGCTGCAGCGTTACTCAACAGCAAACCCCGGCCCAGCGATGAGGAAATCACCGCCGCAATGTCTGGAAATCTATGCCGTTGCGGCAGTTACCCGCAAATTTTTAAGGCCGTAAAGAGAGCCTCCGAAATCCTCGGCAACGAATCCTGAAAAAAACCACCCCCTCATGAAACGCAGAACCGTACTGAAACTGTTGGCGTTATCCGGAGGGGGCATAGCAGTAGGTGTCTGGCTGCGGGATTCACAGCCTCCGGTACATGAGCTGCTGCTCGCCGAATTACCTGAGCAAGACTTGGCGAATGCCGACCAAGCCTGGTTTGCCGATGCCTGGGTGCGACTGCTTCCTGACGACTCGGTGATAATTCAGGTTCCAAGTTCCGAAATGGGTCAAGGCGTTATGACCGCACTGCCCATGCTCGTTGCCGAAGAGATGGATGCTGACTGGTCCCGCGTACGCGCACAAACCGCCCCGGTTCATCCGGACTATCGCAACCCGATCAATAACAAACAATCAACCGGTGGCAGCGCATCCATCCGTGGTTTTTACCTGCCGCTGCGTGAGGCCGGAGCAGCCATTCGTGAGGCATTACTGCAAGCGGCGGCTCGTCACTGGGGGATCGATGCGGCAAGCTTAACCACTGAAAACAGCGTTGTCAGAAACCCAGCGTCGGACCTCACGCTGCGCTATGGCGAATTATTGGATGCCGTTTCCGGGCAGCAGCTTAATAGTCAACCCAAATTAAAGAGCCCGGAGCAATTTCGGTTGCTCAATCGTGCGATTAACCGGTTGGATACCGCCCAGAAAATTAATGGCAGCGCAGTATTTGGTCAGGACGTACAGGTTCCGGATATGCAAACCGCGGTGATCGCCCGTTGCCCGGTTTTCCAGGGTAGTGTTGCTAATTTTGACGCCGGCGCCAGCCTCCAGGTGGCTGGTGTCGAACGGGTCACCGAAATCAGTTCCGGTATTGCAGTTATCGCCCGGCATTTCTGGGCGGCGCTGGAAGGCCGGAAAAGACTTCACATATCCTGGAACGAGGGATCCCTGGCTACCCAATCAGACGCCGCGATTCTGCGGGAAATGCGTGACAAAATCGATACCGGGAAAATCATTGAGGCTTCTGGTAATGTCGATCAGT
>JAOUNW010000232.1 GCA_029880755.1 Gammaproteobacteria bacterium | reverse complement strand
GGCCACACGATCCTCATCCGGTGTTCCCCCATGGACCAAACCGACGCGAAAACCGTCATTGTTGAGATGGTCATAGAGGTAGCTCAGGGTATGCCGGAAGCTGCTGAACAGCATGACCTTGTTGTTCGGGAGGCTTTGCTTGTCGCGGATGATATTGCGCAAAGCGTCGAGTTTAGGGTCGCTCGCCTCCAGAGTACGGGTCGCCTTAAGCAGATTCTGGATTTGGCTTTGGATGGGAATGATTGCTTCGCCTGCAGGGACGCCTGTGTCATCCGCTTCTTCCCAGGACAGTTCATCCAGATGGCGATTGAGGATTTCATCAAGAAAGGGGGCAAGACCAAAGAGGCAACTGGCCGCCTGTCGCCTGATGGTGGTCATCATGAACTTCACGTTAACCCCATTGTGAATCTGGCTGAATATTTCAGCCTGGATTCTCAACAGTTCGTCATGCAAATGCTGCTGAGCCGGAGTGAATGGCACGATGACCGTCTCGGGCTTCCTGACCGTGAAATTCCCAATGTCGCGGCGGCGGGTTCTGTTGATGATACCGGCGAAGGTGTGCATCCCCTCTGTGTCGGAGATCATCCTTATGCGATCCTCGTGCGTAGCCCTGCCACCCAAGAGCTCGGAACGGACCCGTCCAAAATCAGGATTGTGCCTGAGTATGGCCTGCCCCCAAGAAGTGGAAGCTGCCTGATCGAGAGCTTCCATCGCCAGGCTTTGCCATTCCGGCGCTTGAGACCGCATCGCCGACACCGCCTGATTGATAAACGGGTTTGGCTCCGCCATGTGCGAAAAGCTCTCCTGGTCGAGGACGAGATCGGGGCGGAGCGTGTTTAAAAGAACAAAGAGATCGTTGCTGCCGAGCTGGATCGGTGTGGCCGTCAAGAAAACTACCGCTTCAGCATGATCGCAAAAAAACTTCACGGCCTTGTGGCTGAATGTATCCTGGTTACGGATGTGGTGAGCCTCGTCAACGATAACCAGGTCGAAACGGGGTGGCGGATCAAGATCCAGGAGGCCTTTTTTCCGTTTCCGCTTTCCTTCGGGAGCCGAGCCATATAGCAGCGTTTCATCGAACTGGGAGTACGGGATGATGCTTTTCTGGTGTTGCTCAGGCCAGACACCATCCAGATCCATCTCGTTGATGCAATACCGCAATGAGGCGCCATCAAGATGAGTAAAACGCTCTTCAAAGCGTTTCATCTCGTTCAGCCACTTTTTCTCGGTAACCAGAGGGCGCGGGCAGACAATGAGCACTGAGCGTATCTCGCGCCGCGCCTGGAGCTCGCGCAGGATGAGACCAGCTTCAATAGTCTTACCTACACCAACACCGTCGGCAATGAGCAAGCGTGGACGATCAGATCGGATAAAGCGCAATACTGGTCTGAACTGATAAGGAATGAAGTCGACACGAGCGGCGTTGAGTGAGTAGAGGGTGGATAGCCCAGGATATTTTATCTGTAACGCGGTGAGATAGGCATGGAATTGGTCGCAGGGGAAAACATCTCCCTCTTTTTCTCGCTGGTTTTCGGCTTGCAATTGGGACGCGTAAAACGTTTGGGTTGTCCCTTCAATAAAGACCTGTAATCGGTTCTCAGGATTTCCGGGCAACACAGCAACCACAGCGCCACGGCTTGATGGATTTGACTTGACGAAGACGATTTGCCCGGAATTTAATTCGGTCTCATTGTTTCCGTCAGGTTGTGGTTGAGTCTCCGATGCGAGAAGAGCTGCCTTTGTCTTTTGTAAATCTTGAACTAAATTGTCATCCGCCCCGATTACGACCGCAAAACGCTTAATGGTGTCCAGATCCCGGTATATGTCGTCAACGGGGAAGCCCTCCGTATCCTCGTGCGCCCAGTGATTGCGGACCGTTTGCATTTCCTTGACGAAGTGACGGGCTTCGGATGACAGGTTAAGGCTGCTGGAAATCTGATACCAGTTCTGGTCCATAACCCGAAGAAGCCCAGCGAGGTCAAGCCCTCTCAAAGACGTTGTTTTACGTTGCTCCAAGCGCTTTCGCTGTGCAAACGAAAGATTGTTTACGACCGCCTTATTCCACCAATCGTCATACATAGTAGGTAGTACTTCTCCCAAATAGATAACGAGTTGACCTTGAACCCTTTTAAGATATTGATCAACAATGCTGTCAGACTTTGACATTTTCGGCATAATATTACTCTCATATATTCGAACATATGGCCGCCAGGTTGCTCCCCAGCAGACTATGCATCAATTTCTTCATGGCCATTGAGCTTCCTGGCAACTCTGAAACATTGGACTTCACCTAAGAAACAACTAAATATCCCGCATGCGTACTTTTCCGATTCCTCCGCCACACCGCTGGATTCCTCAACCGCA
>JAOUNW010000047.1 GCA_029880755.1 Gammaproteobacteria bacterium | reverse complement strand
TGGAAAGGCAGCGCCTGGCGCTCAATGGTAAGCAAGACATACACAAACGCTTCAGCATTGAACGCATGGTCAGTCAATATGAGGAGCTGTATACCCGCGTGTATCGGGGCTAGTAACCAATGAAAATAGGATTTGAAAACGAAGGTGCGCTTAAGGAGCGACTAAGGCACGAGGTGATCGGCCGTCCTATCATGGGTGGTATTCAGGTAAAAAAGGTGTATCTCACCGATGACTTCGCCATCCATTTGCTGCGCAAGCGGGGCGCTTCCAGTCTTACCAAGGGGCTGAGGGAGAAGGTCGACGGCAGCAAGCTATTAAAATTTGTGGATCGCTTCATTAGCAGACACCAGAATGTATTTCTGCACTCGATTAAACAAAACGTCAAAGTCATTCTGGAAGTGGTTCGGGGTAACTACAGTGTCCTCACCAAGGCCAAACTCGGGCGCACCCTAAACAGCCTGAGCCTGACTGTGGTGCTGGAAGACCTGGTGGATCCGTTTATTTATCTCGATAGGGCCTGGGTCTGGAAGCGGTTATTGGGGGTTGTACCTATCCCTTATCTCCTACAGGACATTGTTGTCAAGTATCGCAATGACCGTTTTTTGGACAGCGAAATCAAGACGCTTGTTGAAAGGAATGATATCGAGCAAGCCAAGACCCTGATCAACGAAGCCCTGGCGCTTGATGAAAAAATCTGGGCGCGTGGACGCTTTAACACCGACCTGGTCTTTTTGGGAAACATCACCATCCGCAATGACAAGGCGGTGCTGCGTGACCTGGGCGCCATCACCGACAAAAAAGACGTCGCCGAGGAGTTCCTGATTAATCAGACGGATGAACAGGTACAAAAAACCGTGACCCGCCTATCGGAAATCGCACCACCCGAGTTAGTCCAGTACTATCAACAGCAAGCCGCGCGCATCTACTCCATGGAAAACTTCCGGAGCAAGTGGAAGCCAAGCTGATTCATCTGTCTCTGTGCTGTGGATTTTTTGTGTCAGTCCACCCTAAATCAGGTTTCACCAACAAAACATCATAGGATTTACGCTTCGGGCTTGATTTCATATCGTCAATGGAGTCTGATTGCTGGGAGCGCCACCCAGTGGGAATTATATGAATATCCGGGAAGAAAAAGCCTCTGATATAGAGAAAATATGGAAACTAAACTCACAGGTATTTGGAACCGCGACCGAGGCGAATCTGGTCAATACGCTAAGAGAGTGTGGTTGTACTTACGTATCATTGGTCGCGGAAACCGAAGACAAGATAGTTGGACACATATTATTTACTCCAGTAGAGCTTATTGGTAGTAAGAGTAACGTAAAGATAATGGGACTGGCCCCTATGGCGGTGCAGACTGAATATCAGAACAAAGGTATTGGTTCCCTGTTGGTTCTAGCCGGCTTGGACCGTTGTCGCGCACTGGGTTACGATGCCGTTGTGGTCCTGGGGCATCCAGGTTATTACCCAAGGTTCGGTTTTTTGCCTTCAGCCAGTTTCGGGGTTAAGTCCGAATACGAAGTCCCTGAAGGCGTATTTATGGTTATGGAGTTGGTTCCTGGATCTTTAAAAGATCAAAGAGGTGTTATTAAATATCATGCTGCATTTAGCAGCGTATAGCCACTAATGGAGTAGACATGAAGGTAGGCAGCGAAGTATGGCCGAACGGTATTCCTGAGGTCGGACAAATTGCCCGACGTTCGCGGGTGGTGACTGCCCGCGATATCGAGTTATTCACCGAGATCAGCGGTGACCGTAACCCATTACACTATGATGAGAACATTGCTAAGGCTACGCGGTTTGGCGGTATTGTCGTGCAGGGGGGTGTCACCAGCGCAATCCTGAACGCCGTTGTTGCAGAGGATCTTCCCGGGCCGGGCACGGTTTTTTTGAAGACAAGCTGGAGTTTTAAGGCCCCTGTTAAACCGGGCGACACCATTACCGGCGAAGTTAAGGTCGTCAAGGTGAGAGAAGACAAACCTATTACGGAGCTGGAATCGCGAGTCTTTCTTTTGGATGGAACGCTTGTCCTGGATGGAAACGCGGTTTGTTACACAATGCCCATTAAAGGTCAGCAGATTACTTGATCAACCGATCCAGTCATTATGTTGTAAAAACCCTGATATTGACTGTTCTGGCGCTGGTTGCCTTTGCCGCGAACTCAGTGTTGTGCCGATTGGCATTGGGAGACAAAACCATTGATGCCTCAAGTTTTACCGTTATACGGTTATTGTCAGGCGCCCTTGTTCTTCTGGTTATAGTAAAGAGCAAAAGCAATAAAAAGGGCATGACTGCCAGGGGCAGTTGGTCAGCGGGTTTTATGTTGTTTCTTTACGCCATTGCCTTCTCCTATGCTTACATAACGCTTGATACAGGTACCGGTGCGTTGATTCTGTTTGGTTCCGTTCAGATCACAATGATATTGCTCTCGGTGATATCGGGAAATCGATTGCACCTGACGGAATGGTTGGGCATAGCCATTGCCTTTTCCGGGTTTGTTTACCTGGTGTTGCCCGGTGTTTCCACGCCGCCGCTTACCGGTTTTGTGCTTATGACCACAGCCGGTATCGCTTGGGGTATTTACACCCTGAAAGGCCGAACCTCAAATGCACCGCTAATGGATACCACCTTTAATTTCCTGCGCACCGTACCCCTGGTAATGATCGTAGCTGTGATTACTCTGGGACACGCGCACTATTCAGTCGAAGGCATATTGCTCGCTGTATTATCAGGCGCCATCGCCTCAGGCATTGGTTACACCATCTGGTATGCCGCGCTCGCCGGGTTGACCGCAACGCAAGCGACGGTCGTGCAATTGTCTGTTCCAGTGATTGCCGCATTGGGAGGAGTCGTCTTTGTCTCCGAGGTAATTACGCCTCGGCTTGCCCTTTCGGGGGCAATGATACTCGGGGGGATATCCCTGGTGATATTGGGACGCTATTATTTTGTTCAAATAAAAGCAGGTAATAAGGGCTAACGCCTTAGTAATTCTTCGCGTCGCATACGCTACCGGTTCGGCCGGTGTTTCTAGTGAAACCAGTTGCTCTATTCTAAACTATTGCCATCGATTATTGCGCCAGATTAAGGTTTTTACCGGGTCTTCGTGCTACTTTTTTCCTGTTCAAAACGCCGTATCGGGTTTCCGATTACCGCTACTTAGGGAAACGTAACCATGAAATTTACCGAAATTATTTCTTTCGCTGGTTATGCTATTGAGGCCGTGGGTGTACTGGTAATTGTCTTGGGAATGGGTATTTTTTCCGTTATTTTTATTCGTACTTATCGGCATTCACCGGAAGGCGTCGCCTACCAAATCTATCGGCAGCAACTGGGGAGATCAATTATTCTGGGTCTGGAGTTTCTTATTGCCGGCGATATCATACGGACCGTTATTGTGGCGGATACGTTAGAGAACATTGCCATCCTGACGCTGATAATTGTGATTCGCTCATTTCTCAGTGTCATGCTTCATCTGGAAGCGGAGGGGCGATGGCCGTGGCAGGAAGAAAGCCACCGCATAGATCGTAGAGAGTAAAATCTCTTTGTTATTAAAATATCTTAATGCAGAAGGACCGAGGTGAGTGCTTTCTAATGAAGCATTTCCTTATATACTGTGCATTGTTTACTTGATACTGCCTCCTTTTTCCCTCATGATTCCGTCTCTCAAGTGTTGCCGGGAAGGCACGTACTCCTTCCATCAAAACAAGACACGGGAAGACGGACAAGGCCAGTATGTTTCTCGGGGCCGATATTGGTGGGGCGGTATGGACAAAACAATACTCAAAAAACTGGGGATGCTCATTTTGCTTGGGCTTCTAACCGCCTGTGGCGAGGAGAGCAGCAACGGTGGTGACCCGGAACCAATAGACCCAATTGATCACAGCACCGCAGCGGGTTTGGCATGCGCCTCTTCCAGTTGTCATGATGGTGTGAGCCCCCGTACTTATAAATCCCCAACCCACCCGGTAACCAGCGAGTTGTGTTAGGCATGTCACACCATGGATGTCTGGAAGCCAACCATATTGCCCTTCAGCCACGATAATACGACTGATAGCTGTGAGAATTGTCACGATGGAACCATTGCGAGAGGTAAAAACGCCGGACATATGCCAACGACTGAACCCTGCGATACCTGTCATGTAACGAGTTCGTGGCTGGACAAAAAATAAGCCGCCTTAGAAAAAATGGGGCCGATACAAATTTCTTTTTTCTTTATATTGGCAAAAACTGTGATCAGTCCCTGGTTCCTTCCCGCTGCAATATTCGCCGAATTCGCTTACGTTTAATCCGTCCCGGCTATTATTGTCGGGTGGGGTGCGATGGCTTTCCTATGGCGTTGGATGATCGTAACGCCCTGTAATTATTCAATATTTCGTCTGTCAGCACCGGTAGCACCAGCAGCATGTGCTATATTTATTTGATGTGTGCCCGCCTATCGCCGCCGGCCCCAATACGAGGTGAAACATGAAAAGAGAAATGATAGTCGCATTGTGTTTAGTGTCCCTGGTGTTGTTGTTTGTGATGGAGCCGGCGCTGGCCGGGCCCGGCGGCAAGATCGCCCGGGCCACGTTTGAAACCTTTTGGGGGCGGGTGGCGCTAGGTATCTTGACCATCATTTTCCTGCCGCTGATTACGTATGTCATGATCCGGGAAAAACTTTCCGAGCGCCGGGCACGTAAAGACCTGCGCTTTATGGCAGGTTACAGTTCTGTTTTCGATTGGCTCAAGATCCAGGAACGGGCCAAGGATTGTTTCTACCGCGTCCACTCCGGCTGGGACAAAGAAGATCTATCCGGTGTCTCGCAATGGATGACGGACTGGTATTGGCAAAACCAGCAACTGGCCCATCTCGACCGCTGGAAAAAAGAAGGCTTGGTGAATATCTGTAAGGTGAAGAAGATTACCCACATCAAACCTCTGTTGTTTGTGCACCGCAATCAGGGTGGGGAGCACGAAGATTCCATGATTGTGATTTCCATGGAAGCCAACATGCAGGACTACCTGCAACACCGGGAAAGCGGCAAAGTGGTGGAAGGTAGCAAACGCTACAAGGAAGTGGAAACCATCTGGAGCTTTACCCTGGAAAACGGCGTCTGGAAAGTCTCCGACATCGAAGAAGACAGCATGTCCCTGGCCTATGCCAAATTGGTCAAAGAGTTGCCGGAAATTGAAAGCACTGTTATCAGCGAATTAAAAGCCTGACCAAGTGATCTTGGTATAACACATGATCCATTGGCCCGCAGTCATTCATCATACTGATGATGTGGAACTCACCTATGTTCACGATCAAGTGCAATGGCAAAGTGATGCCGACTTGCATGCGGCGAGCTATGAGGAATCGGATTGTCTGATTGATGCCGACGGCCATGTCTTCGGTTTAACGAAGAAAAAAGACGGCTTTATCGAGCCGGAACCGAAGGGTGATACCATGAGCCTGGAACAGGTGCTCGGATTGGTTAAAGCCCATACCGCCCAAACCGGCGCCTGTTGTGTGGCCAAGCTCTATGCCCCAACGATTAAAGACGCACTGGAGATGCTTCGGGCCATTACCGAAACAAGCTAGAAATCCGCAAGGCTGCCGCATAACCAGTTATTTTATTCATGCCAAAAAGACAATACCGTATGGCTGGGCGCCACCAGAAAAGAACAGTAGGGCGCAATGGAATTATTATTGCGCCGCTTGTTTCGCCGTCCGCAGGGTGTTGCCCGGCATCCAGTGAATAAGTCTGCAGTCCACCGACCTCCGCTTGATCTCCGCCGGTCTTTCCCGCATGATTTTGCGCTTCCAGTCCAGGCGTCGTTAACCCAAAGAAGGAATATTCAATGCTTGCTCTAAGACCCAATTGCGAATGCTGTAACAAGGATCTCCCGCCGGAATCTGCGGAGGCCAGAATCTGCTCCTTCGAATGTACCTTTTGCGCCACTTGCGCCGACACGCGCCTTAACGGCAAGTGCCCCAATTGCAGTGGCGAACTGGTTGCGCGGCCGCGACGTCCCGCCGCCAGCCTGGCCAGGCACCCGGCATCGACGGAACGCGTCTTTAAGCCGGAAGGCTGCGGGCACGCTGTTACGACATCGATAAACGGGTAAACTGGCTCGCCTCGCTACACCAGTTAACAAAATGAAGCACATACACAGTTATTACTCGCCCAATGATTTGTATAACCGAATCATTGATGGCCTGAACGAACTTGGCCTGGATTTGGCCAAGGTGACAATAGACGATCTGCAGCCGGTGGATGAATTTCATATCCGCGGCGATACCGCCACCAAAGAGCTCAT
Organism: Gammaproteobacteria bacterium; assembly: GCA_029880755.1. Classification (GTDB taxonomy): domain Bacteria; phylum Pseudomonadota; class Gammaproteobacteria; order Acidiferrobacterales; family SZUA-150; genus JAOUNW01. The sequence goes on along the minus strand of JAOUNW010000047.1, from coordinate 7,983 downwards.
AAAACTTTCCGGTTTTACGCCGGACATGCACATCCTGGATGTGGGTTGTGGCATCGGCGGCTCCACGCGTCGTTTAACCCATGACACCGGTTGCCGCACCACCGGCATTGATTTAAGCGACGAATACATTGATGTTGCAGAGCGATTAACCCAATTGCTCAATATGCAGGATCGCGTGTCGTTCCAGGCAGCCAGCGCCCTGGAGCTGCCATTTGCAGACAACACCTTTGACGGCGCCTGGTCAATTCAAATGAATATGAACGTTGAAGACAAACTGACCTGGCTCAAAGAAGTGTGCCGCGTGCTCAAGCCCGGCGGGCGCGCCGTTTTATATGAAGTTTGCGGTAACAAAAACACACCGATCTATGTGCCGGTGCCCTGGGCGCAGGACCATTCCATGAGTTTTCTGATTCCACCGGAACCCTTCCGCCAAGTCATCACAGACGCCGGATTTGAAATCAGCGCGTGGAATGACAAAACCGAACTTGCACGCAAGGCCTTTGCTGGTGTGACCGAACCCGAAGGTGAGCCCGATCTGCCGGAACTGGGTGTGCATTTGCTGGTGGGCAACGACATTCGCACCAAGGCCTACAACCTGCACCGCAATCTTGAAGAAGAACGGGTGAGTCTGATTGAGACTGTTGCGGTAAAACCGGGTTCATAAACATACACCTAAGTTGGAACACTTCACATACGGCGGATTCGCTCACGCTTAATCCGCCCCACTTTTTTTGCGTAGGGCGCAATGGCTTTCCTATTGCGCCGGGTGAGGAGCAGGCAATACCGGCGCCTAACCCGGTCTTTCTGTCTGGCCATTCAGGTTATTTCATTGACCCGGTAACCGGTATCAGTCATTATGATTCTATCCAATCCCAACCAAGAACAACGATAAGGGATCGGGGTGCTATCAACACTGACTAACAATACTAATAATTAGCTAACACTTTGAGCCCTGGCCTGCTCAGCAATCTCTGGAGGTTGTAATGAGCAAGCATCTGCCGCGCAGCATATGGGCTGCCCACCGTCCCGTTTTTTCCTTTTGTAATCTGGTTGTGTTGTGTCTCGTCATTTCGCTTGGCGCCTTGTCAGGATGTGACGATAAAGACAAAAAAGGTGGCGACAACATTGGTGGTCAACCCACTGAACCTTCTCCTCAGGGAGTCGCCAGCATCTCCATTTCGCCGGCCACCTGGAATGCCAACCGCATCGGACAAAGGCAACAATTTACAGCCACGGCGCTGGATGCCGAAGGCAATCCCATTCCCGATACGCAGTTCACCTGGCGGACATGTTTTTACATCGGTCTGTCAGTGGAATGCAGCGCCCAGCCTCCCAACCGCGCGCCCGTGACAAGCATCGATGACACGGGTTTTGTTACTGCGCTGTCAACCGGTTCAGGTTTTGTGGAGGTGATGGCCGGCGACACAGGCGCCGTCGCTCAACTGCATGTGATTTCAGCGATACCAAGCACCTATGGCGATATGTACACGGTCTGGTTCGCTCTGCACGAAAACGCGCCAGCCATACTCACGGATGGCAAGCTCATGGTGCCCAATATTTATGGGTCTCCCCGCACACCGGTATCCCCGTGGTATTCACCCCTTTCTGAGGGGCGTATCGAGAAATTCCAATGGGAGGGCAATCGCATCGGTATTTTGAGCGACATGGCGGAGGGTCTTGGAGCATTTCGTGTCATGGATCGCGATACCGAGTGGACCTTGCTGGTAACCGCTAACACCGCAGATTTCCAGCTTGAGGGCAATCGTATCGGTGTCTTGATCAATGACCGGGCCTTGATAGTGAAAGACGGTATCCACGGTGCATGGACCAAGCTGGAAACAACCGGTGTAAAAAAATTCCTTTTATCGGGCAATCGCATCGGTGTATTGCGTGAGGACGGTGTCCTGCGCGTCAAAACCGGTATTCATGGGGCCTGGACCGTACTCGCCACCAGCGGCGTCAGGGATTTTCAGTTTCAGGGAAACCGAACCGGGGTGTTATTGGATAACGGTGATCTCTTAACAAGCGACAATCTTGCCAGCCAACCGTTGGCACGAATTGAAACAAGCATACAACAGTTCCAGATATATCAGAGTCCAATCTCACAAGCGCGCCATATTGGCGCGCTTCTGGAGAATGGTACGTTAAGAGTCTATTCACAGATCGGCGCCCGGTCCGGCCAATGGCAGGATGTGGCGGCCGGGGTCAGGGAGTTCCAGTTGGAGAACCGGCGAGTGGGCGTGCAGTTCGAGGACGGTTCCTTTAAAAGCAAAGACGGATACCGATTGCTCACTATTTGGCGATGGACTGAAGACTGGGTGACTCATGCGACTGGTGGTGTGCAGGCATTTCAGCTGCAAGGTACCCGGCTTGGCATCCTGACCGACACGAATCAGTTGCGTGTAAGAAGCGGTAGTTTCCTTTTAAATCAATTTGGCGGCTGGTTTACCACGCCAGCGTATGCAGAGGGCGTCTCCCATTTTCAGCTCCTGGTCGCGGTACCGTTACCGCCAGTGCGCACAACGCCGGCAAGTTACCAGGCAGCTCAGCCGGGATGTCATGCTAACCAGCCCACTTATTGTTACGCTGTTTCGGAATTCGCTGTTCCAGTGGCCTACTATGGCCGATTCTGCGGCATGGGTGTGCCGGTGGACCTGGCTGTTGCTACCCGAGTCGGGCCCCTTGATTCGTTTGATGCCCTGTGTCAGCACCATGACAAGCAACATGGCTGGTATCCCAACACCTGGAGTTCAGGCTGTCCCGAGGGAGCAAGTCTGTGGGATTTAACAACAAACCCGGACTGTCAGGATACATTGGCCGATGGCGCTTGTATCGTGCGTTACGGTATCAATCATGCAAAATTAACGTCGTATGGAAGAGTGATTACAAAAGACAGCGCCAATTGGGATGTCATATGGGGAAGAATGTGGAATATGTATGATGCCATCACGAATTATGACTGGTACACGTCAGTCTGCACGGATGACAGGCTTGCCGAGTTTACCCGGGAAACGGGCGGTATTCCGTACTAGCTGGTGTAGGGTGCAGTAGCAGTTTTATTGTGCCGTTATAACCCCTCTTCCACTTGCAGGAGAGGACAGGGCTGAGACTGCCAATACCTCATAAAATAAAAAGCCACCGAATCCTTGATTTATGATCAATCGAACCTGACCAATTTTAATGGTAGTTAATGATAGTTTATGAGTTTTCTGATTTCATTGAGGCCATTCCGCCAGGTCATCACAGACGACGGTTTTGCAATCAGCGCGTGGAACGACAAAACCGAACTCGCCAGCAAAGCTTTCGCCGGTATGAGCGAATCTAAAGGCGAACCTGACTTGCCGGAACTGGGCGAGCATCTTCTGGCAATTAGATAAATCAGTCCCGAATCCTGAATTCCAGGATTAATGCGTTGACCTCGAAATTGACATAAGTCATTATTGCGCTGCAAATCCCAACTAAAACTAAACAAAAGGGATTGGGTTGTATTCAATGGTAATTCTCTAAAACTGAGCCCTGACTTCGCTCAGCAACTATGGAGGTTGTAATGAGTAAGTATCAGCCGGGCAGCGTATCGGCTGCCAATAATCGCATATTTGTATTTCATCATCTGGTTGTATTGTTGCTTGCCATTTCGTTTGGTGCCTTATCGGCGTGTGACGAAGGAAACGGAAGAGGCGGTGGTGGCGGTAATGGGGGTGAAGAAAATGCACCACCAGAAGTGGCCTCGGTCGAAATCTCACCGCGGAGCTGGACTTCGATCCGCATGGGTCAGCACCGTCAGTTCACGGCCACGGCCTATGATGCCGATGGCAATATCATCCCGGATGTGGACTTCACCTGGGAATCAGCCAATCTCGATGTGGCCAGAGTCGATGCCACCGGCCTCGTGACCATCTATGCCAAAATCCCAGCGGGTGACCCGGGCGGCTTCACTGATAAAAGCATTACGGTCTCTATCAACGGTCTCAGTGACAGCGCCGTGATTACGGTCGATCAGCAGGTTGAAAATTTTCCTGGTCGTATCAGTAACCAGACCGACATGTATACCGCGTGGCCGGCGCGACGCGACACCTCGCCCTTATTGCTGATCAATGGTAGTTTTAGGGTAAAGGCAGATATCTTCTGCCGTGAAGAAGTCTCCCGCAACACCTGGGAAGATATTGTTTGCCCCACTAATCTGAATACCCTGCCGGAGAATGCCCCACCATATAAATTCACCGGCCCATCATCACCGTGGACACAGGGGGCTGTTGAAAAGTTTCAGGTACTGGGTGATCGCATGGCGATTCTGACCGATGTGGTAAATGGTGTGGGTAGCTTGCGCGTCACCGAACGTAATACGGAATGGATCGATCTGGCGATTGCTACTGCCCGGGATTTTCAGCTAGAAGGAAACCTGATTGGCGTATTGCTCGATAGCGGCGAACTTAAAACCAGGTCCGGCATTTTCGGTACATGGAACACTGTTGTGGCTAGCGGTGTCCGTGCGTTTCAACTGGAAAGAAACTATATTGCCGTGTTGCGCGATGATGACAGTCTGCATGTTCTTGACCCGCGCGGACAATGGACTGAGATTGAACCCGCAAATGTAAAACAGTTTCAGCTATATAAACCCATCGGCACCGATCCACTACGCATCGGTGTGCTCCTTGAAGATGGGACTTTCCGTGTTCGGGATAGTTTATTACGTAACTGGCAGGATGAGCTTACCGGCGTCAGCTCTTTTCAACTGGAGTATTCTCGAATTGGTGTACGACTTGAAAATAATACCTGCATGGTCAAGAACAATATTAATTTTGCCTGGTCTGTGATGGGTACCAATTGCAAAAAAATGCAGCTTGAAGGGGGCCGCATTGGCGTACTCAATCATGACAACCGTTTTTATGCGAAAAATGCTATCAATGACGCCTGGGCGGGTGTTGCATCAAATATCGATGACTTCCAGTTACAGGAAGATTTTATCGGCGTAACAAGAAAGCAAATTGCAGTATCTGATGAAGGCGGCCTAGAAATAGAATCTTATATTTTATATGTCAAAGAGGGCTTACATGGAAACTGGCGAAACACGGATTATTACGAAGGTGAACTAAACCAGTTCCTGCTCATTGCTGACCTGCGTGCGCCGCCCAAACGAACTACGCCTGCAATTTATCGTAGCGGCCAGACTCAATGTTATAACGATGATCCAGTGGCCTGTGAACCTGGCCCAGTGTGGGGTACACCAGTTTACTGGTACGGACGATTCTGCGGCAAAGGTAATCCCAGTGAGGAAGAATTCTGGGAGGCGTTTGCAGCAGGCCCTATCGATTCACTGGACTATCTCTGTCAGCATCATGATCGCGCTTCGGCCTGGTATCCCGATGAAACCGCCAGCGCCTTCCAGGAGTGTGTTGTCCGCTATGGACTGGATACCGCCAGGTTAACACGGAATGGAAGATTCGTTGCCGAGGGTTCTGCAGAAGCGAGTAGCATCTGGAGTCGAATGCCTAACCTCAAGAGTGGTGTTGATCAGTATGTTAAAGAAGTTGATGGCTGTACGATCTCAGGCAGAAATAATGACATGGAAGAGTTTGTGTACAATACGAAAGCCAAACATAATTACTAAATACTAAAAATAATTGGGGTCAGAGTAAAACCTCTTTTTAGTTCACCCGGCTAATTTAGTTCTGACCCCAATTATTAATTATTACTTGCTCACCACGGTACTCTCACCTCTAATTCTTTGCCCAACTTCTCCAATGCCTCTTTCGTTGCTTTGTCCAGCGGTATGCCGTGCTGTTGGTTGTGGTCATGTTCTTCCCAGCGTAGTTCACCGGGGTAGAGGACTTTGCGTTCCGGGTCGGTGGGGGTGGAGCCGTGCAGTAGCGCCAGGAAGGTGTTGAGTTTTTGGTAATAGTTTTGTAGTGGCAGGAATTGTTTGATGTCGATGGCTATGAGCAGGTTGCCGTTGTTGCCGCCGTGTTCAAAGTCTTTGTACAGGGATTTTACATGGTGGCTGAAGCCGGCGCCGGTAAGGACACCGCTCAGGATTTCCACCAGCAGGGCCAGGCCGTAACCGCGGGCGCCGCCGGCGGGCAGGATGGTGCCTTTTTCAATTTCAAACGGGTCGGTGATGGGTTTGCCCTGGGCGTCCACGGCAATACCTTCGGGCATGGGCTTGTTGGCTTCCTGGTATTTGCGTACTGTGGAACCGGCGCTTTGGGCAGTGGCCATGTCCACCAACAGGCTGTGGCCGTCCTGGCTGGGTGCGCCGAAGGCCATGGGGTTGGTACCAAACACGGGCTTGTAACCGCCGTGGGCCGCGACCTTGGGAAAAGAATTACTGAAGGCCAGGCCAATCATTTCCTGTTGGGCGGCCATTTGCACGTAGTAGGCCCCGGCGCCGTAGTAGTTGCTGTGGGTAACGCCCACCATGCCGCAGCCGTTTTTCTTTGCCAGTTCCATTGCCCGGGCCATGGCCACGTGCCCTACGTAATGCCCGAGGCCGTTGTCGCCGTTGACGCTCTCCACGGCGGCGGCGTTGCGGGTCCATTGCGGTTGGCAGCGGCCATTGAGGATGCCCATGCCCGTACGCTTACACAGGATGGGTAGGCGCCACACGCCCTGGCTGCCGCGGCCGATGAGGTCGGACCACACCAGGATATCAGCGGTGCACTCTGCCTGTTCCGGCGCCACTTTTGCCTTTTGCAGCACGCTGACGGCGAAGTCCCGCAGGGTGTTTTGGGGGGCGCGTACGGCGGTCATGGCAGGTCTCCCGCTGGCCAGGTCAGACCATGTTCCTGTCCCAGCGCTGCCAGTTCCCTGGCAGTGCCGGGGTCGAGAGTGATGCCTTGCTGTTGGTGTTGCGCCAGCAGTTGCCAGCGTGCCTCGCCAGGCAGATGCAGGCTCGAGGGGTCGTCGCCCGATGCTTTAATGAAGCCATACAGCTCTTCCATGCGATCCTGGAATTCGGCGGCGGGCATGAAACGGCTGATATCGATGGCAACAAAACACTGGCCGGTGTCACCCGATTCTCCTTCCGCATTGCCGCTGAGGATGCCCGCCAGGATCTCCACCATAACGGCCAGACAGTAACCCTTGGCCCCGGCGAAGGGTTGCAGGGTGGTTTGGATCAATGGCGCAGTGCCCTTCAGAAGGCCGGGAGCGGGGTCGGGCGCGGTGGTGAGCATTTCAAACAGTAGGGGCTGGTCCGTACTCCGGGGGGCAGCAAAGGCCAGGCGGTTTTCTCCGAGTACAGGTTCGCTGCCGCCGTGGGCGGCCATGCACGGGGCGCTGGTGCCGAAGGCTAAAGCCACCAGATTTTGCCTGGCGGCGCGTTGCACTTCATAAGCGGCCGTGCCCGGGTCGTGGCTGTTGCCCACGGTCACCAGGCCCATGCCCGCTTCCCGCGCCAGGGTCATGGCCTGATCCATGGCCTGGGTTGCCACGGTTTGCCCCGGACCGTTGTCGCCGTCGAGCCGGGCGCCGCTGTGATTCTTTTTAATGAGTGCGGGCTGGCAGGGATGGGTAATGCGCCCCTCGCGGATATCGTGGTACAGCGCCTGGAAGCGCGCGACGCCCTGGGCGGGGCGACCGATGAGGTCGTGCCACACCAAGGTTTCCGCGAGTGTTTGGTTCTGTGGTGTGTCGCCGGCTAGTTTGCTGAGCAGCGTGCCGAGGTAGGCGCTGAGTTTGTCGGCGGCAAGGGTGTTGCCCGGCATGCTAGCCAAAAATTTTCCGGAAGCGGCCGCCGATGATTTTTAACAGCTTGGCTGTGGCGGGCCAGGGGTCGGTGATACTGAAAAAGTCGAAGGTTTGCCAATGCATCAAACTAATGAGCCAGCCGAATAACGAAAGTTCGCCCAAGCGATGTAAATCGCGGAAGGCCTTATAATCCTGGTACAGGTTTAGCAGGCGCGTGCCGTTTTTAATGGGTGGAAAGGTTTGCACCGGCTGGCCCGTGAGATGGCGATAAATCATGAGCCCCGTATCCACGCCTGC
>JAOUNW010000046.1 GCA_029880755.1 Gammaproteobacteria bacterium | reverse complement strand
AAATTTCTCTTGCCGCGCCCACCACCGAGCTGATACTGATAATACGTCCCTTTCTGGCCTTGGTCATGCCTCGCAGACAGGCTTTGCTCAGGCGAAACACGGACTTGAGATTGGTATCCATAATAGCGTCCCATTCGTCCTCTTTCATGCGCATGAGGATATTGTCGCGGGTAATGCCTGCGTTATTCACCAGAACCGTCGGCACACCCTTGCTCTCGGCAATCTGTTTCAAAACCTCGTCCACCGACTCCTGACGGGTCACATCCAACTCCATACCGACACCATCAATATTGTTTTCTTTCAGATAATTATTAATACTTTCTACACCTTTACCTGAAGTAGCGGTGCCCACGACATAGGCGCCTTCCCGCCCCAAACCCAGGGTAATGGCTTTGCCGATGCCGCGCGTGGCCCCGGTCACAAGTGCGATTTCGTCTTTCATGTCTGTTCCCTTCCGGTGTTATATTTTGTTTGCATTAACCAGCGCAGGCAGCCAGAGCCTTTTGCAGATTCTCAGGGTCTGACACTGAAAAGGATGTGGCGGCCCGGTTTATGCGCTTACCCAGACCGGTCAGGACATTACCGGGTCCGCATTCCACAATCTTATCCACGTCATTGGCCTCTACCATTTTATTGATGGTCTCCGACCATTTAACCGGCGATTCCACCTGTCTTACCAACAATTCGCGAATCTTTTCCGGATCCGACTCGGTATTCACACTGGCATTGTGAATCACCGGTATTGACGGGGAACGAATTTCCACCGACTTTAGCCGCTCGGCCATTTTTTCCGCCGCCTCGTGCATGAGAGCACAATGAGATGGCACGCTGACCGGTAACACCACCGCGCGCCGCGCGCCAGCTGCCGAGGCCTGTGCAACTGCTCGCCGAACCGCCGCACTGGTGCCCGCAATCACCACCTGACCCGGACAATTAAAATTCACCGCTGACAAAACTTCACCGTTGGCTTCCAGCTCGCAGATTTTCTCCACCAGGTAATCGTCCATTCCGATAATGGCAGCCATGGCGCCTTTGCCTTCAGGCACAGCGTCCTGCATAAACTTTCCGCGATCCGCGACCAGCTTTACGGCATCTATAAAATCCAGAGCCTGAGCACACACCAGAGCACTGTACTCACCCAGACTATGTCCCGCCATCACCACAGGCTGCGCACCGGATTTCTCCTGCCACACACGCCAAACAGCGACACCTGTTGTCAGCATCAACGGTTGGGTATTCTGGGTTTGATTCATATCTTCCACTGGACCCTGGGTCACCAGATCCCAAAGGTCCCGACCGAAGGCGTCGGATGCTTCGGTGAACGTCTGCCTGACAACCGGAAAAGATTCCGCCAGATCATTCAACATGCCCAATGATTGAGAACCCTGCCCGGGAAACACGAATGCTAATGCCATGGGTAATAACCTTTTGTATTTTGCATACCGTTAATATCTAGTAATTTATTAATACGGAACCCCAGGTAAAGCCACCGCCAAAGGCTTCCATTAAAACAGTATCGCCGCGTTTAATGCGCCCATCGCGTACGGCTTCATCAAATGCCAACGGTATAGATGCCGCTGACGTATTACCATGCCGATCCACTGTCACCACCACATGATCCATAGACATACCCAGTTTCTTGGCCGTGGCCTTAATAATACGTATATTTGCCTGATGCGGCACCAGCCAGGTGATATCGGATTTTTTCAAGTTATTAGCATGCAGGGTTTCGTCAACAATGCGTCCGAGTGTGTTCACGGCCACCTTGAACACCTCATTACCTTGCATCTGGATATGGGCCTCATTATTACTTAATTTGTCGTAACCGGAAGACACACCCACGGGCACCGTAAGCAACTCTTTGTATTTACCGTCAGCATGCAGATGCGAAGATATAATTCCCGGCCCATCAGCTTCCTCCACAATCACCGCGCCGGCGCCGTCGCCAAACAGAACGCAAGTTCCCCGATCTGTCCAATCGATTATACGTGACAAGGTTTCAGCGCCAACGACCAGGGCCCGCGTGGCGGAACCTGTACGAATAAATTTCTCAGCAATGCCCAAGGCGTACACAAAACCGGTGCATACCGCCTGTACATCAAAGGCTGCGCAACCATGAATACCGAGACGCTCCTGCAGCAAACAAGCAGTACTGGGGAAAATTCGGTCAGCGGTTGTGGTAGCTACAATAATGAGATCGATAGACTTTATATCGATCCCTGCCGCCTCAATGGCGCGGCGTGCCGCATTCTCCGCCAGATCGCAAGTGGTTTGATTATCTGCGGCGATTCGACGCTCGCGTATGCCTGTGCGTGAAACAATCCAGTCATCGGACGTCTCTACCATCTTTTCCAGGTCGGCATTGCTTAATACCTTTTCCGGCAAATAACTGCCTGTGCCTATTATCCTTGCGTATTTCAACTGGCAGCCTCCATACCCAATAGCGTTACCAGTTCCTCGTTGATACGCGCCGGCACCTGGGTGTCTGCCTCCGCTAGCGCAACATCAATAGCGGTATCAAATGCCAGAATATCCGCACCACCATGACTCTTGATCACAATACCGTTTAGTCCAAGAAAGCTGGCACCGTTGTAACGGCGATGATCCACTCTTTTTCGAAAAGACTTTAGCACCGGCAAAGCGATGATTGCCGCTAATTTTGAATAAAGTGAGCGGGTAAATTCTTCTTTCAGAAAAGATGAAATCATTTGGGCCAGACCTTCACTTGTTTTCAAGGCAATATTTCCGACAAATCCATCGCATACAATGACATCCGCAGTGCCGGTATAGATTTCGTCGCCCTCGACATAACCTTGATAGTTCAATTTGCTTTTCTTGAATAACTCAGCCGCCTTCTTTACAGTTTCATTACCCTTAATATCCTCTTCACCAATATTAAGCAAAGCGACACTGGGGTTAGGTTTGTTTTCGGTAGCGCTAACCAAAATTGACCCCATGACACCAAACTGCAACAACTGTTCAGGCGTACATTCAATATTGGCGCCAAGATCCAGAATATGCACATGACCGCTAATGGTCGGTAAAAATTTGGCAATAGCGGAACGCTCAATACCCGGTAATGTTTTTAACACAAAGTGAGCCGTTGCCATTAGCGCCCCGGTATTGCCCGCACTGACACATGCCTGCGCCTCACCGGATTTTACAAGATTAATGGCGATACGCATTGAGGAATCTTTTTTACCACGAAGAGCCTGTGCAGGCAGCTCATCCATTCCCACCACCTGGGAGGCATGATGGATTGTCAGCCGATCACTTTCCGTAGCCTGGTGACGAGCCAGCTCCTGGCGCAGAATTTCTTCCTGCCCCACCAGAATCAATTTAAGCCCATTGTGCTTTTTTAACGCAGATAGCGCCGCCGGGACCGTGACCGATACACCGTGGTCACCTCCCATTGCATCGAGAGCGATGGTCGTAGACAAATGTTCAGTCCTTACCTTGTGTCAGGGGGGACTGCTTGCTTACTCGAGAGTATCGGCCTCGCGCTCAATTACTTTGCGACCGCGATAGTATCCGTCAGGAGTAACGTGATGGCGCAAATGTGTCTCGCCACTGGTTGAGTCAACAGAAAGACTTGGGTTGCTCAGCGCATCGTGAGAACGACGCATACCGCGCTTGGATGGTGTCTTGCGACTTTTCTGAACTGCCATGATTTATTCCTCAATCGTCAAAATTTACAGACGAATCACTGATCGTCTTTCGCTTTTAATACATCTAACACTGCAAACGGGTTCTGTCTGTCAAGACTGGTCCCGTTTGCTGGCGCATCTTCTGCCAAATACCTTGTTGCTGAACACGTTTTTTTATCGTGCATAGGCATCATCGGAACGGCCAACAACAACTCATCCTCGACTAATCCGCTCAATCGCACCGGTCCCTCAACGATAATACTATCCATTTCGTCGCTCGTCGCTTCACCCTGTTGGTGATCTTCCGGCATCCTGTAAAATACCGTCTGGAAAACCGCCTCGAGCCTCATTATCATTGGCTCCAGACAACGCTGGCAAATGAGCTCACATTCCACGCTGGCTGTGCCTGCCATTTTGCGTAAACCGTCCGCACCCCTTACGAATGCCAAATCCAGTCGCACAGGATCCAGAGGGGCAGCGCACTCCTGGCGCAAACGCGAAAACGCGGCGCCGGGCAACTCCCCGATTAATCGGGCACCCTGGTCCGCCAGCTGAATCGGGTCTATCTCTACCGGAAGGCCGGTCTTCATAGGGCGCGCATCATATAATTGCGCGTAAGTTCTGTCAAAACCTACGTTTTTTCAGGGCGCCTTTCACCCCTGGTTATTGACAGTTACCAGACCTTTCCGTAAAAAGCAGCAGGAATACACGAATTCCCGGGCGCAAGCCCCCAAGAATACCCGGAGCTAACCTGTTGATTAAAAAGATTCTGATCGCAAATCGCGGTGAGATCGCGGTGCGCATCGTACGGGCATGTGCGGAAATGGACATCAAATCGGTGGCCATTTACTCCGATGCAGACCGCCATGCCCTGCATGTCAAAAAAGCGGATGAAGCCTACAATCTGGGCCCGGATCCCATTGGCGGGTACCTGAATGCCCACCGAATAGTCAATCTGGCGGTGGCTGCCGGTTGCGATGCGCTGCATCCAGGATACGGCTTTTTGTCAGAAAATCCATTACTAGCTGAAATTTGTGCCCGCCGAGGTATCACCTTTATCGGTCCCAGCGCCGAAGTAATCCGAAAAATGGGCGATAAAACTGCCGCCCGGCAGGCCATGATTGCAGCCAAAGTGCCCGTCATTCCCGGTACCGAAAATAACCTCAGGGACCTTGATGAGGCCCTGGACGTCGCCCGGCAGGTGGGTTACCCGGTGATGCTCAAGGCTACTTCGGGTGGCGGCGGTCGTGGAATACGCCGCTGCGGCAGCGAAGAAGAACTCCGAAAAAACTATGAGCGCGTGGTGTCCGAGGCCACCAAGGCCTTCGGATCCGCCGAAGTGTTCCTGGAAAAATGCATCGATAATCCTAAACATATTGAGGTGCAGATCATCGGCGACAGCCGAGGCAAAGTGGTGCATTTGTTTGAGCGAGATTGCTCCATTCAAAGACGCCATCAAAAACTGATTGAAATTGCACCCTCGCCCCAGCTCACGGAAAAACAGCGTGAAACCGTGTGCAAACTGGCAGTTCGCGCAGCCAAGGCCGTTGGCTACGAGAATGCCGGCACCGTAGAGTTTTTGCTGGACCGGGACGGCAGTTTCTATTTCATGGAAATGAATACCCGGTTGCAGGTGGAGCACACCATCACGGAAACCATTACCGGTATCGATATCGTCCAGGAGCAGATCCTGGTGGCCAGCGGCGCTCCCTTGTCATTCAAACAAAATGAAATCCAGAAGCGTGGCTTTGCCATTCAATTCCGAATTAACGCCGAAGACCCGAAAAATGACTTTCTGCCCAATTTCGGGAAAATCACCCGCTATTACGCAGCGGGCGGGCCCGGTGTCCGCACCGATGCCGCTATCTATACCGGATACGAGTTTCCACCCTATTACGATTCCATGTGCGCCAAGCTGACCGTATGGGCCTTAAGCTGGCAGCAGGTCATGGCACGGGCGCGCCGTGCTCTCAAGGACGTGGGACTGCATGGCGTCAAAACCACTAAACCCTTTTATCTGGAGATTCTGGGTTCACCCGAGTTTCAGTCGGGAAACTTTAATACCGGATTCGTAGAAAGCCACCCGGAACTGATAAACTATTCCATTCGACGACCACCTGCAGAATTGGCGGCTGCTATCGCAGCGGCAGTAGTGATGCACCATGGATTATAAGTTAGAGTTATAAAAATATGTCCAAGTCTAAAGTTCTCGTTACAGATGTCATCCTGCGTGACGCCCATCAATCGTTGCTGGCAACACGCATGCGCACGGAAGATATGCTGCCTATTTGCCAAAAGCTGGATCGTGTAGGTTTTTGGTCGCTGGAAGCCTGGGGTGGCGCCACCTTTGACTCCTGTATTCGTTTTCTCAAGGAGGACCCCTGGGAGCGTCTGCGTCAACTGAAATCCGCTCTGCCCAACACAAAACTGCAAATGCTTTTGCGCGGTCAGAACTTACTCGGTTACCGCCATTACTCCGATGATGTTGTTGAAGCCTTTGTCCAGAAAGCCGCCGATAACGGCATCGACGTATTCCGCATTTTTGATGCGATGAATGATTTACGTAATCTGGAAACATCCATTAAAGCCGTTATTAAATCGGGCAAGCATGCACAGGGCGCCATTTGTTACACAACCAGCCCGGTGCATACCGTAGAACACTTTATTAAGCAAGCCAAGGAACTTGAATCGATGGGCTGCCATAGTCTTTGCATCAAAGACATGGCCGGTTTGTTGACCCCGCCACGTTCAGCTGAATTGTTTGGCGCCTTATCCAAAGCAATCAAGATTCCATTGCATTTCCATTCCCATACAACAGTCGGCGTTGCCAATATCAGTATGTACAAGGCAGTGGAAAATGGCTGCCAACATGTGGACACCGCGATTAGCTCAATGTCATGGGGCACGAGTCACTCACCTACCGAAAGCATGGTAGTGGCATTTAATGATACACCCTACGACACCGGCCTTGATCTGGCCTTAATTCAGGAAATCGGTTTCTATTTCCACGAAGTGAGAAAGAAATATCACCAGTTTGAAAGCGAATTCACTGGTATCGACACACGCGTGCAGATTAACCAGGTTCCCGGCGGCATGATCTCCAATCTTTCCAACCAACTGAAAGAACAAGGTGCGCTGGACCGCATGAATGAAGTGCTTCTGGAAATTCCGCGAGTACGGGAAGACCTGGGTTACCCGCCACTGGTAACACCCACGTCACAAATTGTTGGCACCCAGGCCGTATTGAATGTTATCACAGGCCAACGCTACAAAAGCATTACCAACGAAGTAAAGCTTTACCTGCAGGGACGTTATGGCAAGGCGCCAGGGCCCGTTAATGAAACGGTTCGTAATATGGCCATTGGCAGTGAAGCGGTTATCACAGTTCGCCCGGCTGATTTAATGGAACCCGAACTGCATCACTTGAGAGAAGACATTGGTGATCTGGCCAAGAGTGAAGAAGATGTGTTGACCTATGCCATGTTCCCGGACATCGGCCGCAAGTTTCTGGAAGAGCGTGCAGCCGGTACACTACGACCGGAACAGCTGATCCCTGTACCAGGTGCATCCGGCCCGGCGCCGCAAGTTACGCCCACAGAATTCAATGTTACGCTTCACGGTGAAACCTACCATATTAAGTTAACCGGCGCTGGTCATAAGCAAAATGATGAGCGCCCTATTTATCTTTCCGTGGACGGCGTACCGGAAGAAATTCTGGTGGAATCTCTAACAGAAATATCTGTGGAAGGTGGAAGCAATGCCACCAAACCCAAAACCGTCTCCGCCGGCAAACGACCACGCGCCACCAAGCAGGGTGATGTCACAAGCTCCATGCCCGGCACTATTGTCTCAATACTGGTTAAAGAAGGGGACACAGTAAAAGCCGGTGACGCTGTTCTGGTGGTAGAGGCCATGAAAATGGAAAATGAAGTACCTGCGCCTGTTGGAGGCACTGTTAAAAAAATTAACGTTCGCAAGGGTGACAGCGTTACGCCAGATGAAGCATTAATTGAAATTGAATAAGCGGTTTAATAATCAGAACAAACAGCCTGGATAGAGGCTGGCATTATGACAATGAAACTGATCCTGGGCTCCTCCTCCCCTTATCGAAGGGAACTTTTGGAACGCCTTCAACTACCGTTCGATATCATCAGCCCCGACATTGACGAGTCGGCATTACCCGACGAAACACCGCAGGCGCTGGTGGAACGTTTGTCCATCGCCAAGGCCAGAACCGTTGCTCGGGAACATCCGGGTACGTTAGTTATCGGCTCGGACCAGGTAGCAGTGCATGGCAATAAAATTGTTGGAAAACCGAAAGATCATCAGCATGCCATAGAACAGCTACGGGAAGCCTCGGGTAAAACCATTACTCTCTATACCGGCCTGGCGCTGATGAATGCCGATAGCGGCAAAGTCCAAAGCGAAGTTATTCCTTACCGTGTCGTCTTTCGTAAACTCAGTGGCGCCCAGATAGAAAATTATCTGAACAAAGAACAGCCCTATAAATGCGCCGGCAGTGTCAAGTCGGAAGGGCTGGGTATCGCCCTGCTGGAACGTTTTGAAGGTGAAGATCCCAATACGCTTATTGGTTTACCATTGATTCGGCTGATACGAATGCTGGAAAATGAAGGCATAACTATTATATAAATTTCACGTTTCGACTACTACTGGTATTTCGCCAACAGAAAAAGGAGTGTTTATGGTCAGAAAAATCACATTGGCATTTCCGGTGATCTTCAGTCTCCTGTTTTCGGTATCACCCGGTTACGCTGAAGAACCCATTCAAATGGCGGCCGGCTTTTCCTTAAGCAACAAATATTCATTATTCGAGATATCCGGATTTGAACTGGATCCTGATTACACCACAGCCAATATTGATCTGATCTGGTTTTATGGGGAAATGTATTTGAGGCTCAATTACGACCGCTCCATCAAAGACGATACACAAAATCTGGGGGGCGGCACCCACGCTGTATTTAGCCGTCAGGATGCCGGCGCTACTTTTGGGTATAATTTATCAAATCGAGTTTCTGTATTCGGTGGCATTCTTGCGGGCAACACCGAGTTTCCTATTTTCACATCTGCCGGCACAGACAACTTTACTCACGAGCTTTCCTACGTCGGTCCTTTCGCCGGAACAAGTTACAGTTATCCTTTACGCAAGGGAAGCCTAAGTCTGAGTATCGCCTACACCAAAATGAACGGTGCCTTCAGCATTTATGATCCCGCCAATAATGATCAGGCAACATCCCATGGCACAACTGATGGCTTGAGTTACGGTATCGTCTGGAGCCGGCGCGTCAACGAAGCCATGAATTTTCAGATGGGATACAAGGTTAACCGATTTGAGTTCAACGATGACGAAGTCGCTGTTGACGGTAATGACAACAGCACAAAAGACAACATGAATATCTTTTCCATAGGCTTTATCGTATTTTTTGAATAAGAAATTCGCGCGCAGGATGCGCGCGAACCTGCGACTAACTTAACGTAACCTGGCTGAACCCAATATCTCGGCGCCCATAGTATGAGCCATGGTCGTACCCAGTCGTTGCGCAAAACGATCCAAAAGATTTTCCCGATAGGTGAAATCAACAATCTTTTCAGCACCGATCACTTCACGGGCAACATACCCGGCACTGCCCAACTCATCCACCAAACCTAATTGCACCGCTTTCTCACCGGTCCACAATAAACCTGAAAAGATTTCCTTGCCATCCTTAAGCGCTTGTCCTCGGCCCTCCTTAACCACTTCGATAAACTGTTGATGTATTTCATTGAGCATTTTTTGCACATGGGCCTTGTGCGAGGGATTAACCGGCGAGAATGGATCCAATATAGCTTTGTTATCACCGGCAGTCATTAAGCGTCTTTCAATTCCAAGTTTATTTAATGAATCAACAAAACCGAAACCATCCATGAGTACGCCAATGGAACCCACAATACTGGCTTGATTGACAAATATTTTGTCGGCAGCGGCCACCGCATAATAACAACCGGAAGCACAGATATCTCCCACCACAGCATAAAAGGGTTTCTTGGGGTATTTTTCTCTCAGGCGATTGATTTCATCGCTGATGTAACCGGCCTGCACCGGACTGCCGCCGGGGCTGTTGGTTCGCAATATGACGCCCTTGGCTTTACTCTCAAAAGCTCCGCGCAAACCGTCCACGACATAATCCGCACTGGCCGGCATATTGGGAGCAATAATGCCTTCCATATCCACCAAGGCAGTAAATTCACCGGTTGGTGTTTCAGGCAATCTTTCAGTACTTGCAATGACAAACAACAGCACGAGGTAACCGGACAGCACGAGGTAACCGGCGAAAAACAATTTAAACCCGATACTCCAGCGACGCGCCCGGCGCTGCTCATTCAACGAAGCAAAGGCCAATCGTTCCAGCAAATTGCGTTCCCATTCAGGACCACTGGTTTCTTTGCTTGCATTCTCATCTTTATCCATCATAGTGTTGTCTCTAACTATAGTAATACGTTATCTGAATTCGCTTGCTCCAAATTAGGTTTCAAGCGATTAAGTGTATGTCATTGCTTTTTCTTAGAAATACCTGTGTATTTTGCTCCTCAATCTCCAGCTTCACCAGTTGCCTTCCCGCACACTGGCCACCGGCACAGCGGCCACTATCTGGATAATAACGCGCACCATGCGTAGCGCAAATCAGGTATTCTTTCTTTCTGTCAAAAAAATCACCTTCGTTCCAGTCCAGCTCCATTGCCTGATGGGCGCATAAATTAAGATAAGCATGCACCTGATCCCGAAACCGTACAACAAATGCTGGTGTTGGTTCACCATGGCGACTCACCATAAATCGTATGCCTTTGCCGCCATTTACCAGCTGATTGCTGTCACATATAAAATGCGTTTTCTCTTCTACTTTGTCAGCCATTGACACACTTCTTCAAACGAATCCAGACAGGCGAGAGGATCGTAGGCCATAAGCTGTTCCCTGGCGTGCACTCCGTAACAGACGGCCAGCCTATCGGTGCCGGCATTCCTCGCCATTTCCATATCAAATGTAGTATCCCCGACCATTATGGCACGCTCAGCACTGACACCTGTTTGGTCCAATAGATCTTCCAGCATCTTGGGATGCGGTTTGGAAAAGGCTTCGTCTGCGCAACGGGTGGCCACAAACCGGTTTGCCATATCCCATTGTTTCAGCAAGCGGTCCAGTCCACGCCTGGCCTTGCCGGTAGCAACCGCCATCATATAACCGTGGGATTCCAGTTGCTGCAGCCCCTCGTGCACCTTGGGGAAAAATTCCATGGTTGTTGTATCCAGATGCAAAAAATGTTGGCGGTACTGCTCTGCCACCTGGTCCCGTTCCTTCGCGGATGTGCCTGGCAGCAACCGTTCAATGGCCTCCTTCAATCCCAGACCAATAATTTGTCGTACCGCCGCATTTCCTGGGTAACTTAAACCAACATCGGCAACCGCTTGTTCAAAACATCGCACAATCTTGGCCTCGGAATCCATCAGTGTCCCATCCCAATCAAATACGATCAGGTCATAATTTTGTCGCATCTTTTAATATCTTTAATAGGGTTTTAAGTTCCAGAGGTAATGGGGCTTCAAAGGTCATATTGCAATTCTTGCGCGGGTGCCGAAAAGTCAGGGCGCTGGCATGCAAAAATAATCGGCGCAGTCCCAAACGGGCCATTTCCTGGTTAAAGTCTTTGTCACCGTATTTTTCGTCGCCGGCAATGGGGTGACCGGCATGGGCTGCATGCACCCTTGCCTGATGGGTTCGGCCCGTAATCAGATGCACCTCCACCAGAGTCGCCTGACCAAAATCTTCGACAGGAATCATTCGGCTCTGAGCTGCCTTACCCTCTTCCGAGACCTTTACCCAGCGCTCCCCATTGGGACGGGGCACCCGCTCCAGGGGCGCCTTGACCGTTTTCGCTTTACCCCAACTCCCCTGTACCAGAGCCAGGTAGCGCTTATCCATTTTACCTTCCTGTATTTGCCGGTGAAGGGCCACCAGCGTCGAGCGCTTTTTTGCCACCATTAGGCAACCGGAAGTATCCCGATCCAGCCGGTGCACCAACTCCAAAAACCTGGCCTCAGGATACAGGCTACGCAAACTCTCAATGAGGCCCAAGCTGACACCACTGCCACCATGGACAGCCAAGCCGCTCGGCTTATTGATCACCATTAGCGCCTCATCCTCATAAAGCACACATTTCAGCAGCCACTGGAGATCAGCCGCTTTACCTCGAGCCGGTACGGAAGAGCTCTGGCGAATAGGCGGAATTCTGACCACATCCCCCTGATGTAGCCGGTAGCTGGCCTGGCGGCGCCCCTTATTGATGCGAATTTCCCCCTTCCTCAACAATCTATATACGTGATCCCGAGGCACCCCTTTCAGGTTCTTAATCAGGAAATTGTCCAACCGCTGACCATCGTGCTCTTCGTCCACTTCCAGGAACTGAACAGTGGCTGATTGAGGGGTTTTTGGCGATTTCAGCATGGGCCGATGATAACAGATTGCCGAAACAGCGCTGGCTTGATATATTGCCGAGTGCTGCCAATTTAGGTCCGATCTCAGGACTTGTAGCTAAGTGCGCAGCCTGTAACGGTTTTAGCTCCAGGCTAGATGCCTGCAGCCAGGATACGGAGCATACGCCTTCATTTGGCGAAATCCCGGTCCTAACAAGGGTTTTGTGTCACTCACCCATTGAGAAGAGACACCAGAACAAAAACGTCGCTGGCATTGTGCCCGGACGCATTAGACAACCGGCGATAACGCTGTTGTCCGAAGAAAAACCGCAAAATCAAAAAATAGCGCGGTTGATGTGGCGCCCTAGCCGGTACGTTTAGGAATACGACAATGAAAAGAATGTTGTTTAACGCAACTCAGGCGGAAGAGTTGCGTCTGGCCCTGGTTGATGGTCAGAAATTGCTGGATCTGGATATCGAATCCGCTGCCTACCAAAGCAAAAAAGGAAACATCTACAAAGGAAAAGTTACCCGCGTAGAACCCAGTCTTGAGGCCGCATTTGTCGATTACGGCACTCAACGCCAGGGATTCCTCCCCTTGAAGGAAATCTCACGCATCCACTTTCAGGGAGCGGGCAATACGCCCATCTCCCAGGTGCGCATTCAGGACGTCATTAAGGAAGGTCAGGAATTTATCGTCCAGGTTGACAAGGAAGAGCGTGGCACCAAGGGCGCCGCCCTGACTACGTTTATCAGCCTGGCCGGCCGTTTTTTGGTGCTTATGCCTAATAACCCCAAAGGTGGCGGTATTTCCCGGCGCATTGAGGGTGAAGAACGCGCAGAGTTGCGTGAGGCCATGGCCCAACTGACTATCCCGTCTGACTATGCACTGATTGCCCGCACCGCCGGCATCGGCAAAAGCGCGGAAGAACTTCAATGGGACCTGGATTTTCTGGTGCATACCTGGGAAGCCATCACCAAGGCAGCCGCTGAGCGCAGCGCACCCTTTTTGATTTATCAAGAAAGCAATCTGGTGGTTCGGGCCATTCGCGACTACCTAAAGGCGGATGTCGGTGAAATTATTGTCGATAATCCGGAAATCCATGAGCGTATGCGCAAGTTTATCGAGCAGGTAAGCCCGCATAACATTAACAAACTCAAACTACACCAGGAAGAGACACCGCTTTTTTCACGCTTTCAGATTGAGCATCAAATTAATTCGGCCTTCTCGCGGGAAGTGCAACTGGAATCCGGTGGCTCCATCGTGCTGGATCACACCGAGGCGTTAATCTCTATCGATGTCAACTCGGCCCGTGCCACCAAAGGCGGCGATATTGAAGAAACCGCCTTGAACACAAACCTGGAAGCAGCGGACGAAATTGCGCGCCAGTTACGTCTGCGCGACATGGGCGGTCTTATTGTCATCGACTTTATTGATATGACACCGCCGCGCAACCAACGGGAAGTGGAAGACCGTCTTACCCAGGCGCTCAAGCAAGACCGGGCGCGGGTACAGGTGGGACGCATCTCCCGTTTTGGCCTACTGGAAATGTCACGTCAACGTTTACGCCCGTCATTAGGCGAGGCCAGCACAAAGGTATGCCCACGCTGCGACGGCACTGGACATATTCGCGGCGTTCAGTCATCCGCGCTGCACATTCTGCGCGTAGTTCAGGATGAGGCCATGAAAGAAAATTCGGCCGCCGTGCATGTGCACTTGCCGATTGATACAGCAACCTATCTGCTAAATGAAAAGCGACGGGATATTACCGCTCTGGAATCCAAGATCGGCACACCCATCGTAATTCTTCCGACAGCGGATCTGGAAACACCTCATTACCTGATTCGACGCCTGCGTGCAGAAGAGCTGGAAGCGGAGATCGATAAACCCAGCTACAAGGTTGAAACCCCCATAGAAGAAACCAAAGAAGAGCCAGTGCCCGGCGTAACAGCAGCCAAACCGGAAAAACCGGCTGTTGGCCAACTGAGTCATATCGTCGCCGCACCGCCGCCCGCTCCCAAGAAAACAGGAGACGGTTTCTTCACTGCCCTACTGAAAAAGTTATTTGGCCTGGGCGAAGAAAAGAAACCTGCACGCCCTCAGCGAAGACCTGAAGGGGGTCACCCACGCCACCGTTCCGCCAAGCAATCTCAAAAACGTGGCAGTTATGGTCAACAACGCGGCAACCGGGGAGAAA
>JAOUNW010000045.1 GCA_029880755.1 Gammaproteobacteria bacterium | reverse complement strand
AAATGGATATTCTGGCGGTCAGTGTTTGGTTGCGTTACCTGGACCTGTGTGGTGAAAAACCACCGTTTCCCAGCAATGCCTACAAAGGTGATTATGTTTGGGATATCGGCGCCAGTCTGCACCGTGAACACGGCGATAAATTCCGTCACACCGTAGCCAACATCTATGAGGGCGTCCCCGCCGATGAGCCGGCAGGTGGCGATAAGGAAGAGCACATTGACGCACTCATCCAGAAAGCGAAAGCGCTGCTGGGAAACGAGAATTACCGTATTGTATTCGATCAGGGTCTGATGGAAATTCTGGAAAACATCCGACGTGATCTGGAAGAATTTGGTGTCACGTACGACGAATGGTTTTCCGAGCGATCCTTAATGGAAAGCGGCGCCCTGCAGCATGGCATTGACCGCCTGAAGGCATCAGGGCACGTTTACGAAAACAATGGCGCTCTCTGGTTCCGGTCTACGGATTTTGGTGACGAGAAAGACCGGGTGATTGTGCGTGACAACGGCCAACCCACCTATTTTGCGTCCGACATTGCCTATCACGTCAACAAGCTGGAGCGGGGATTTGATCAGATTATCAATATCTGGGGCGCCGACCACCATGGCTATGTGCCCAGGATCAAGGCAGTACTGGCGGCCCTGGGACAAGAGGCCGATAAACTGGATGTGCTGCTGGTTCAATTTGCCATTTTATACCGCAGCGGCAAGAAGGTGCAGATGTCCACCCGCAGCGGCGAATTTGTGACCTTGCGCGAACTGCGTCACGAAGTGGGTAACGATGCCGCGCGATTTTTCTATGTGGTACGCAAGAGCGAGCAACACATGGACTTTGATCTGGATCTGGCCAAATCCCAAAGTAACGATAATCCCGTCTATTATATCCAGTACGCCCATGCACGTATTTGCAGCGTGTTCCGACAACTTGCCGAGAAAAAGTTTGACTACGACCAAGAAGAAGGCGACGCCAATCTTGATAAGCTGGCGGAGGAACATGAGCTGGATTTGATGGCGACACTTAGCCGTTATCCGGAGGTTCTGGAAAATGCCGCCCTGAATCATGATCCCCATCAGCTGGCCCACTATTTACGTGACCTGGCCAATGATTTTCACACCTACTACAATGCCCACGTCTTTATAGGCGAGGAAAGTCCGCTTCGAAATGCGCGCCTCAATCTGATTCTGGCAGTAAAGCAGGTCATCGCTAATGGACTCGGCTTGCTGGGCGTATCAGCACCTGAAAGCATGTAATTCATAATGGCCATCAAGCGACACGGCAAAAAAAAGGCGCGGCGCAAATCGGCGACACGCCGAGGTCAAAGCAAGCCTTTTCCTCAATGGGCGTTGCTATCAGCCGGGCTTGTGGCCGGCCTGGTAGTAGCGGGACTGGTTCAGCTCATTGTAATTCGCGCCAGCCAGCCTGATAGCGGTTTACGTAATCTGGTAACACAGAATAAAAATTCGAGCGGCACCTCTGGAAAGGAATCGGCAACACAGCCAAATAACACCCAACCCCAGGTGGCAAAATACGACTTTTATACCATTCTGCCTGAGGTGGAAACCGTGCTGCCGGACCTGGGCGCGGAACCAGCATCCCGCATCAATACCGAACAAGACGTTCACTACATCCTTCAGGCTGGATCGTTCGGGAGCTTCGAAGATGCAGACCGGTTAAAGGCAAAGCTGGCTTTAAACGGGCTGGTAGCCCACATCCAGAAAATTTCTATCGATAACAAGGGAGACTTTCATCGCGTACGCCTGGGGCCCTATAAAAATCTGAAGGAACTGGATGCTACGAGCAAGCGCCTGAAACAACTGGGCATCCCGGCACTACGCCTAAGCGTCAAACAGTCTGACACCTAGTCTTCGAGATAGGTATACCCCTCCATACCATCGGCAAGTTCCTGAAGAAATTTTTCACGCTCCTGGTCTGACAAGGACTGGGTTCCGGTAATCTTTTTACGATAGGACGCCAGCAAATCTTCAGGATTAAAATGGACGTAACGCAACACCGACGCAACGTCGTCTCCCCGTTGCGCCTGATCCAGCACCAATTTGCCGTCCTTTATCTCAACATTTATGGAATCGGTGTCACCAAACAGGTTATGCATATCGCCCAGAATTTCCTGATAAGCACCCACCAGAAATATTCCCAACAAATAGGGCTCATCCCTCTTAATCTTGTGTAGCGGCAAACTAGTTTCGGCGCCATGGGAATCCACATAATGATTAATGCGGCCGTCAGAATCGCAGGTGATATCTACCAGCACACCCCGTTGTGTCGGTGCCTCGGTTAACCCACCCAAAGGGACGATGGGAAAAATCTGGCCAATAGCCCAGGCATCGGGCAACGACTGAAATAATGAGAAGTTACAAAAGTATTTATCGGCCAATTTTTCATTGAGCTCATCGATCACCTCGCGGTGGGCGCGGGTTTCATAACTCAACGTATCCCGAACCTTATGGCAAATAGCGAAATAGAGTTGTTCCGCCCGCGCCCGCTCGGACAGATTCATAATTCCGTGACCGAACATGTCTTGCGCCTCTGACATCCAATTCACGGCATCGTGATAGGTTTCAATGGCGCTACGTTGATTGATCTGCGACAACGCCTGCCACATATCCTGCACCAAACCACATTCCTCAGCGCCTGCAGGAGGCACATCGCTAAATCCGGGTATCTGCTCTACCTCGACAACGTTAGTTACCAACACCGCATGATGTGCCGTCATAGCACGGCCAGCCTCCGTAACAATGTGTGGATGGGGTAAGCCGTTTTCCTTGCAGATATCGGAAAGGGCGTGAACAATGTTATTGGCGTACTCCTGAACGCTGTAGTTAGCCGAGAAAAAATTCCGTGAGCGAGTGCCTTCATAATCCACTCCCAATCCACCGCCCACATTAACATAACGAACGGGGGCACCGAGACCAATGAGCTCACTGTAGTAGCGGCCTGCCTCGCGCATTCCCAGCTGAATGTGGCGGATGTTGGCAATCTGCGAACCCATATGAAAATGCATCATACCCAGCGAGCCCAGTAATTGCTCGGATCGGAGTCGTTCCACCACTGCCAATACCTGCGCCGATGACAAACCAAATTTGGATTTTTCGCCGCCGGTATTCTGCCACTTGCCGGCCCCGATGGACGCCAGGCGCATGCGTACTCCGACCAGAGGCGTGATAGCCATCTTACGGGACTCTTCAATAACCAGTTCCAGCTCGGACAGTTTTTCCACCACAATATAAACCTGGTGGCCCAGGGCCGTACCAATCAGGGCAAGGCGGATATATTCCCGGTCTTTGTAACCGTTACAGACAATTACGCCTCTGTCCTGGCTGGCCAACGCCAGCACAGCCAGAAGCTCTGGTTTGCTGCCAGCCTCCATGCCCACATTGGCAAAACCGTCGCCAATAATAGCTTCCACTACGCTGCGCTGCTGATTCACCTTAATGGGATAAACAGGTGTATAGGCACCTTCAAAGCCATACTCGTTAATGGCCGATGCAAATACCCTGCGCAGCGTTTCAACCCTGTGCCGTAGAATTCCTGTAAACCGCACCAATACCGGCAACGACAGGCCTTGTTCGTGAATCCGCGTGGATAAAGCGTGCAAATCGATACTTGCCTTCGCCGCCTCCGGGTCAGGACGAACCAGCAAATGTCCAGCCTCATCCACATCAAAATAGCCGCCACCCCACTGACCCAGATTGTAGGTTTCCCGTGTGCGCTCAATAGTCCAGTGTGTCATACCCGTTCGGCCTTTTCTGCTTATGTTGGCTGCCAATGAAAACAGGAAAATCCCGGTTTGTCACCGGTATCCTTCCTCCGCTAATATCCGCGGTCTGAATGTAATCCAGAATCCGGAGCGATGTACATGTCATTGGACAAAAATTGGTTTACCGAAGAAGCTGCGGGCGCCGGCTGCGCCTTGTCCCTCAAGATCGTCAACAAGATTCATGAGGAACAGACGCCCTATCAACTGCTGGAAATCTACCAGACCGAAACCTTTGGCAATCTCATGACTTTGGATGGCCTTGTCATGCTCACGGATCGAGACAATTTTATTTATCATGAAATGATGGCCCATCCCGCATTATTCAGTCACCCGGACCCGAAAAAGGTCTTGATCATTGGCGGCGGAGACTGCGGCAGCCTGCTTGAGGTGCTCAAACATTCATCAGTGACACACGCGGACCAGGTAGAGCTGGACGAGCGCGTCACCCGTGTGTCCGAAAGATTTTTCCCCGATCTGTGTAAATCCAATAACGACCCCAGGGCTCATTTACATTTCACCGATGGTATCAAATGGATAGAGGAGTGTGCTCCGGAAACATATGACGTGATCATTATCGACTCAACTGATCCCGTGGGACCGGCCGAGGGATTGTTTACCTCAGAGTTTTATCACAATTGCCTGCAGGCGCTGGGGCCTCAGGGTGTAATCGTCGCCCAAAGTGAATCACCGCTGATTCACGCGCATATTATTACCAAGATGCACAAATCTTTGCACGATGCCGGGTTTGTCGATACCGCCACCCTTCAGTTTGCTCAATGCAGCTATCCTTCCGGCTGGTGGAGCGCCACCATGGGATGCAAACAAGGTTCGCTCTCTGATTTCAGGGCACAAGACGCGGCCGGCAAACGCTTCGCCACGCGCTACTATAATGCCGATATTCACCAGGGAGCGCTGGCGCAACCTGAATTCCTGCGTAATGCGCTTGATAAAAACCACTAAACGACCTACCCATCAACAGGAAATAGCCTCAGTAACCCCGGGTTTGCATTAGCACTGCCCAGCCTCTATTTTTTACTAATCGATAACGACTGAGGATCTATCATGACAGGCAATAGCCCAACCATCTCTCCCATTGTTTTGGATCTGGATCCGGGCACTTATTGGTGGTGCAAATGCGGCAAGTCCAAGAAACAACCCTTTTGTGATGGTTCTCACACCAGCACCGAATTTACCCCAGAGAGGCTAGTGCTTACTGAAAAACAAACGGTTGCTCTGTGTCTCTGCAAAAAAACCAGCAGCCCGCCTTTTTGTGACGGCAGCCATAACAAATAGGCAAGCAACAACCTATCGACATAAATGAAAAGACGGGCGTCCTTGCCCGTCTGTCCGTTACTTCCTCAAGAAATGTTAAGCTCTTACAGGTTGTAGCCTCTCTCATCGTGCAGAGCCAGATCCAATCCTTCGGTTTCCTGTTCGCCTGTCACACGCAAGCCAATAACAAGATCAATCACCTTTAGAATAACGAAACTGACAATTGCCGTGTAAAGAACTGTGGCAGCAACGCCGTAGACTTGCACGCCCACCTGTTCACCGATACTGTTGATACCGTCACCCAGTCCAGCTCCGCCAAGACTGGTGGCAGCAAATACACCAGTTAGAATCGCGCCGATAATGCCGCCAACCGCATGCACACCAAATACGTCCAGGGAGTCGTCATAACCCAAGGCACGCTTGATCGTTGTTGAGGCAAAGAAACAGCCCAAGCCAGCGGCAGCACCGATAGCTAATGCGCCCATCGGACCGGCAGTACCGGAAGCGGGTGTGATCGCCACCAGACCGGCAACAGCGCCGGAGGCAATACCCAATACACTGGGTTTACCGTGTGACAGCCATTCACTGAACATCCATGCCAGAGCGGCAGTCGCAGTTGCGATCTGGGTAACAGCCATTGCCATGCCAGCTGTGCCATCGGCAGCCAGCTCACTGCCAGCGTTAAAGCCGAACCAACCGACCCACAGCATGGAGGCACCCATGAGCGTCAGGCCCAGGTTGTGTGGCGGCATGGCAGTCTTGGGATAACCCTTGCGTTTGCCTAATACCAGCGCTGCCACCAAACCGGCGATACCGGCATTGATGTGCACGACAGTGCCACCGGCAAAATCGAGGATACTCTTGTCGGCCAGGAAGCCGCCGCCCCAGACCCAGTGCGTGATTGGCACATAAACCACTGTGACCCAGATACCCATAAACCAGAGCATGGCGGAAAACTTCATGCGTTCTGCAAAGGCGCCGACTATCAATGCCGGTGTAATAACAGCAAAGGTCAACTGGAAGGTCATAAACACCGTTTCCGGAATGGTGCCGCTCAAACTATCAACGGTCACGCCACTGAGAAACAGTTTGTCAAAACCACCAACAAACTTTTGCAGAGACCCACCATCCGTAAACGCCATGCTGTAACCATAGATTACCCATAGAATCGACATGAGTGAGGTAATAGCAAAACATTGCATCATTACCGACAACACGTTTTTGGAGCGCACCATACCGGCATAAAACAGTGACAGACCGGGAATGGTCATAAACAGAACCAGTGCAGTTGCTGTTAGCATCCAGGCAGTATCGCCACTGCTCAGTGTTGGCGCTTCCTCCGCCAGGACCAGGCCCGGGAAAAAGAGCAACCCAAACAGGGCGGGACCCACCAGGTTTTTCAACAATTTTATATTCATCATGATCATGTCCTCGTGGTTACAGTGCATCTTTACCGGTTTCACCGGTACGGATACGCACAACCTGTTCAATATCGGATACGAATATCTTGCCGTCGCCGATCTTGTCAGTCCTGGCTGCCTTGACAATGGCCTCGATAACCTGATCAAGCAGCGATGAATCAATGGCAATTTCCAGCTTCACCTTAGGCAAAAAATCCACGACATACTCTGCGCCACGGTATAGCTCGGTATGGCCCTTTTGACGCCCAAAGCCTTTGACTTCAGTGACGGTGATACCCTGAACCCCAACTTCGGACAGGGCGTCCCGCACATCATCCAGCTTGAAGGGCTTGATAATTGCAGTGACTAGTTTCATCTGCGTGTCTCCTTAAAAATTGGAAATTCAATAATTGACTATTTCAGCAAATCAAATTCCTTTGCCCAGCTGATCGTAACCTTCATATCTGCATCATATGGCCAGTCAACATCCTCTGCATCGGTATCACTCACGGCAAAAGTAAACTCATCCTTGGACAAGCTGATGCTGTAGTCCTTGTAATCCAGCGCAGGTGCGGCATCGAATTTGTAGCTACCTACATGGACACCTAACGTTGATCCGCCAGGCATTTCGAAGTCAGCAGCAGCCTCGACATACATGCCATCTGTGTCGGTGGCAAACACATCGCTGGAGGAGTTCACTTTGACGCTGAAATTCTTAAAACTAAAACCCAGATACACTTCTACCCAGTCAAGAGCATCCGCCTGAGGGTAGGCATATTTGATAGCGCCTGCATCAACACCGAAATCACCAAATTCCTTGGAAAAACCAGCGTAGTAATCCAGCTCCTGCGAAGGAATGACCGATGTCGGATCGGCAGGATCAGCAAGCTTGTCACCAAACACTGTGTTAGAAGCCCAAGCACCGGCATAAATACCAACCTCGTGGGCATAGTCTAAACCGCCAGATACTGCTGCCTGGTTGGCGGTCTGGGTGGTGCCACGCCAGACATAATTACTGGTGGCGCCGACATTGCCTGTGAAGTCCGCCATTACCGGAAGGGAAGCCACACCCGCCAATACCATCACAGCACCACTCACTGCCTTTCTCATGTTAATTGCTTTCATTTTGTAATCTCCTGGATACATAAAAAACGTTAAAAAAATTCAAGGACACCCCTTGGAAATCTCTTATGCAGTTATGCATGAACCATGAAATAGCAGTTAACGTGCCAACTTGTTTTTACTCAACAAAACAACCAGTTAACGATTATTAAGGGTCGTGAGACGAGATGATTGCACCAATAAGGAGAACACGGTAGGGGTGGTTGCACCTGGGCAGTGCAACCTCTTGTGGCTAAACAAAGGAAAAATAGGATTTTAGAAAAGCGGCCCGCTTCGATTAAAAATGCGCGATCAACGATAACCACCAGATACTTTCGGTGCGTGACGACCGATTATTAATATCGGTATCACTAAAAGACAGCTCGGCCGCCAGCTTTTTTGCGTAACGTTTGAGAGGAATATCAAGCCCAGCGCCTAACTGGAAAAACCGGTAGTCGTTACCGGAGCCACTGGCATTGACGTAGCCCGGGCGAGCTTTAAAACTGATATTTTCCTTTACCTTAAATACGCCCATCATTTCAGCAACGGTAACGCCATTATCCTGATCACGAGACAGTTTGGTGATTAAGGTAACCGTAGGCGCGGCATCAAAACTAAGACTGCCGTAAAACTCTTCAAAGTTATCCATGCTCTCATTGTAGCGGTAGAGTATATAACCCAGATCCCAGCCAATATTGCTTTTGACGAGCTCATTGCTCAGACCGCCATAGATATCGAGTTCCACATCTGATCCGGATGGCAAATCCACTTTGGAGCCCCAGGCGCCAAAATAGGGGCCCTTGCTGTGACGATATTCTGCACCCGCCTGAAGAGCGGCGCTATTGTCGGTCTGAGAGATACCCCTAAAAACATAATCGCTTACGATGCCCGCCTGGGCAGTCAAGTCGTCATTGGCCTGTGCCACCAAACCGTGAAAAACCAGGGTGATTACCAATACTGTCGATTTTGCAGAAAATCCCAAAGCAGTCTCCTCGATTTATTGTTGCCGGGCATTCTACGGAATTAACCCGCAGATTAAAATGTGATACAACATTATGCGGGATCAGCGGCGCGAAATTTGGGATAGTAAGAAATTATGATGGCAAACGGCACAATCGAGCAATTAATGTCGGCAATCTCAAAGGCGGTGCCGCCTGGGATTTCGGACGATATCAAAAAAAATATCGCCGCTGCACTAAAGAGCAAACTGGATCAGCTGGGCCTGGTTACGCGTGAAGAACTTGAAGTACAGGAACTACTGTTATCAAGGCTACGGCAACAGTTAACGGAACTCGAACAGAAGATCGTAGAGCTGGAAAAACAAAGGAAGTAAGAGTCTTCAGAAAGGATATATTCACCATGGATGGAAATTATGTCACTCGCAGTTGTCTACAGCCGCGCACAAACCGGCATTGACGCGCCCCTGGTCACGGTTGAGGTCCATTTGGCCAATGGTCTGCCGGGCATGTCCATTGTTGGCCTGCCTGAGGCGGCAGTGCGTGAAAGCAAGGACCGGGTTCGCAGTGCCATATTGAATAGCCGCTTCGAGTTTCCGGCCAAACGAATCACGATTAATCTGGCGCCAGCCGATCTACCGAAAGAGGGTGGGCGATTTGACCTGCCCATTGCCGTCGGTATCCTTGCCGCCAGCGGACAAATTCCCTCGGAGAGGCTGGAAGGCTACGAGTTTGTCGGTGAGCTGGCCTTGACGGGTGAGCTGCGGGTGATACGAGGCTCCCTGACCGTTGCTGCCCAAGCCAAAGCAAGCCAGCGCGGCATATTTGTGCCCAAAGGCAACGCGGACGAAGCCGCTTTCTCCGGCCATTCAGCCATACTGGCGGCCTCTCATTTCCTGGAAGTGAGCGCTCACTTGGCTGGCGAAACACTCTTGCCAGCCCATCAAATTACCCTAAGCGCGCCCGGCCGGCCGCAGCTACCGGACCTGAGAGACATTCGAGGACAACACCAGGCGAAAAGAGCGCTTGAGATTGCTGCCGCCGGCGGACATAGCTTGCTCCTGATCGGACCCCCTGGATCCGGCAAAACAATGCTCGCCACCCGCTTGCCCGGAATTCTTCCTGACATGAATGATGACGAGGCTCTAGAAGCCGCGGCAGTGCAGTCCATCAGCGACAGGGGCTTTTCTCCGACAACCTGGAAACAGCGTCCCTTTAGGGCACCCCATCACACGGCGTCAGGCGTCGCCCTGGTAGGGGGCACCAGCCATCCGCGGCCCGGCGAGATATCTCTGGCCCATCATGGCGTTTTGTTTCTGGATGAGTTGCCCGAGTTTGACCGGCGTGTGCTCGAGGTCCTGCGCGAGCCGCTGGAGTCAGGACAGATCACTATTTCCCGGGCAGCGCGGCACGCCGATTTTCCGGCCCGCTTTCAGCTGGTCGCCGCCATGAACCCATGCCCCTGCGGATATCATGGTGACCCTTCGGGCCTGTGCCGGTGCACACCGGACCGGGTGAGGCAATACCACTCTCGCCTATCCGGGCCATTGCTGGACCGCATCGATATGCACGTTGAAGTACCAGCTGTGCCCAAAGAGGTCTTGCTCCAGCCAAAAGGGGAAGGCGAGTCGAGCCAGGTGGTGCGAACACGGGTAGCTCGTGCCAGAAAACAACAATGGCAACGCAGTAACTGTTACAACTACGGATTGTCTAATGAGCAACTCGATAAACATTGCTCCCTGGAAAAAGACGCCAGAGAGTTACTGGAAAAGGCCCTGGATCGGCTTAATCTCAGCGCGCGCTCTTACCATCGAACACTCAAGATTGCGCGCACCATTGCTGACCTCTCCAATGAAGAAATAATCGCTAAATCACACGTGGCGGAAGCCATCCAATACCGCAGCCTTGACCGGCAAATGTGAACAAGCGTTCACGCTTAGGCGAGAAAAATCGGGGGCGTGGCCTGTCCGACATAGGCAATAATTATCTACTGAACTGGTCCAACCTAATGAGGCAACGTTGACTAGGTCATAAGTATCACCCTCTGCGCAGCCGAAACAAGCACTACGAGATTCAAGTTCTAACTCCAGGGGCAGCAGTAAAAAACTTACTGGCTTAATTAAATATCTCGGCACATTGCATAAACTTCGTATCGCAACAGTGGTGATGGGAGTTGGTTTTTGGAAGCTGGGTATTTCAGTGCTCACGGATATCATTGTGGACATTGGGTTTGTGGCGCTCGCGCTTGTAGTTTTTCGCGTTAAAGCCTCTAACAAACCATAAAGAATGGCAATAGATAGTCTTTGAATGCAAGACCAGTCTCGCCCACCAATCTATTTCTTCGCTTTCTCAGCGATAGACGGCGGTAGCACAATGTCATTCGGACTCTCTTTTTTGGGCGGTGTCCTAGAAGCCGACAACACCGCTGCTTTCACCTTGCGTTGGCGGGCCTGTATTTGTCCGTACACAGACTCTTTCTCAAAACAGGGGCTCGGCCGCGCCATTGCTGCTAGATCAGTGCGCGAGGCGTCTTTGGTTACCCGGGTTTGGCATAACTCATCCGACAGTACCAACAGGAGCGTCTGGCTGCTCGCAACCCGGTCTTCATTGCCTATCCACCGATAAAACGTTGTCTCTTGCTCAATGTATTTTCGGATAGTCCACAAAATTACCTCGGTATTATCCGAATCGATATCGCTAGGTGCTTTCTGGTCGTTGGTTTGATGATAGGGATATAACTCTAGAACCTTCGCAAAGACGGAATCCGTTAAGGGTTCATACTCAGCGGAAAACACCGCAAGGGTAGGCGGCTTTTTGGTGTTAAACGCCCAACCCTTCGGTGGCTTTACGGGTGCGGTCCATGCCGGCAATACATACAGCCCTGCCTCATTGGTTCTTGCCTGCCGAATCATCAGACGCAAGGCTGAATCTGGGGCAGCGCTCGGTATTGTCGTCTTACGTTCGCGCTCCAACAACCAGGACGCACTCACGATGGCATTGGGTATGGGTTGACCCGTACGGGCACTAACGATTTTCCCGGTTATGGCTGAATAGGTATGGCCAGTCGTCTCCCCCGCAAGGCAGGCGCTGGCGCTTACACCAAGCACCAACCCGACAATGAAACGAGCAAGGCGGAGTTTCCTTTCTACCATTAGCTGTCACATTCTGAGACGGTCGAAGCACTGTCTTTATAAAAACAGATAGTTGCGGGCTTCGGATCAAGATCAGCCGCTGGCCCCAAGGCGTCGCTGGCCAGAATCGTCTTGAGTAGTTCTTCTGAGATCACGGTATCGTTATAAACGTTTGCGGATTTTTTTAAGTACTCCAATGTCCCGTAATAGGTTTTCCGCGCAGCGCCCGCTGCACTGTAGGTGGAAAATGATTTGATTTCATTGTTTTCTTCGGAGTAGTCGGTCTGGTGTTTCTTGGAATCAAAGAACTTATCGGTGCCCACGAGCCACCCGATGGCTTTGATTCCTTGCAGGTAATAGTCGTGGATATACCCGGTTCCCCCGTACTGCATTGTTACTTTGGACTGATCGGTAAGGTAGGCGATTCGTGCATAGGCTCCGGGAGCAAGCTGACCCAGCTTCACCAGTGTTTTACCGGGTTTTACCCAAAGTTTAAGATTCTCAAAATCCACTGCATAGGCATTTTGGTCTTTTAGTTTCTGATCTAACACCGGATCGTTGCTGCGCATCTGCTTAATTTCATCAATCGTATAAAACTCACCGTCCAGCCCAAAATAATCGGTACCGTTAAACACGGTGGCGAACGTGGGTTCGTACAGATCAATGGTATTAACTACCACAGCGTCCTGCTCGGTTCCTAACATCCCGCGGTAAACAACCTGCAAGCGAAGATCAATGGCATTGATCGGGATTGGCGTATCAAAGACGAAGCTGACTGGAAATCCCTCTGTCGAATTGGGATCGTAGCTCAGTTTAAAATTCTCGATCGGGACCGACACAACAATCTCTTCATCTGCCATTTGCGTGGGATATACGCGGCACCCGTCCCAGGTCTGTCTTGGAAGCGTGTCTGGCTGCACCTCGCCGGTAAGATCGGGCTCGTAGCAGGGATTTCGGTGGAATTTTGCAACGGCGACCAATTTTCCGCCCGACATATGTTGGGGCTGGAGACCCCCATCCTGAATCGGCATTGTGGTATTGCGCAATTTGAGTTTTATGAGCTTAAACCCGTCCGTATTGGCTTTGTTGGTTGCGCTGTGATCCACGATGCCGTAAACACCCTCATCCGGCGGCGTAATCTCAAGGCGGCCACGGAAGAAATAATCAAGAAGCCCGGCACTATAATTTATCAGTCGGTGCAACAGTAATTCGTGCGCCGAATCATAGTTAAACCGATTGAGACTGAAAAATCGTTCGCTGGTGATTGTCTGATTGGTCTCCGGATCCACATAGGTGTAAGTCTTGTTATACGCTTTGAGATCTTGATCAAAAATAGACTTGGTGGAAGTTCTTTGATTCACTTCGACCAAGCCCGCATTGTAGTTATCAACAACCTGGCTGCCATAAAACGTCATATAACAAGGGCTGGCCGCGTTGAAACAGCTGCCAGGCACCTTGTCGTAGATTCCTGCATTAAGAAACAATGGCTCGACTTGAACGTCTTGTTTGTTATTAGAGTCAAACTCGGGAAAGGGATACTTCCTCTGCTCGAAGTTGGTCCCATCAGTCACAAACCCAAGATTGCTATAGCTCGCCAATCCACGAAAATCCGTCGTGTGCCAGAAGCTTCTCGCGGTGTTAAATTCCACGGGGCCATATTCTCTATCCAGTAAGGCTCTAAATTGAGTCCTATTATTACGCTCATGCTTTGAACGAGTATATCTCTCATACACCGGGTCTGTCCCATGAGAGTCATTTCGGGAGTGTTGAGGCTGCCCCATGTCTTCAACCAGATGGACGATATGGCCAAGGGCATTGAACATATCACTCAGTTGCTGTTCGCGGTTAACGGGTAATGTCAACGCATCATAAAAATACTGTCGAGCATCTCGCCACGAGTAAGTTTGTAACGTGTATGGTTTATCTCCGTCTTCCAGAGCCCAGGAGGGATTAGGGTGACCTTTAAGACCTCCATTGTGGTAGCCTTCACCGGTCAATGGATCATAAAAGTGATTTAAAAATCGGACAACGATGAAACTGTCTTCCGCCTCGGCACCATAAGAGAGCCAACGCTTTATCGAGCGAGAGACTTCATTGCTGTTTTTCAGTGGTTGGTTCACGGAGACGAGGCCCAATGAGGGCAACGTCTTCCCGAGGGAAGATTTGTCGACCACTACCCGAGTCATAGTTTCATGCGTAGGGATCTTATAGGCAAAACAGGAAATGGATATTGTGGCAAATGCTATAAACGATGTTATGACGTAAGCTTTCATGGTTCATACCTTTGTAGACGTTTTTTGTCCGCCTCACTCAGTTCTTCAGTAACAAACATGCGGTCAAGAATGGTAGACTTCAGCCCCATTTGGTAAAGCCGTTCAACTTGCTTATCTATAAAGAGTGTGGTTCTTGGGTATTTTCGCCAGTCCCCAGTTTGGTAATGCAAAGTAACTTGAGCGTCAGCATATAGCCCCGCTAAAATCTTAAGATCGCTAGGCGCCTTCTCCAGCTTAAGGGTTTTTCCATTCCAATCAGAGGTATGAAACATGCCTCGATTGTCGTTTTTCCAATCCATCGTAAACTTATTAGCCAAAGTTGTGGGGGCATACCCTGCCTTAAGAACAATCAGCAGAGGATCATGATCAGAGAGATGATGAAAGGGTGGCCGAATCCGCGGGCCCCAACT
>JAOUNW010000099.1 GCA_029880755.1 Gammaproteobacteria bacterium | reverse complement strand
ACTCCAATATGGATGGGCGGCCTCCAGATAAATCGTTATTTAACAAGACAAAACAGGGCTCGAAGTCGGACAATCCCACCTTATTGCCGGTGCGGATGATGGGTTCCAGGGTGATCGTTGTCCCTGAGGGTAGCTCGATGGATCGAGGGCTCTCTAGCTCAGGGATCAGGGACCCGATTCGCACCTGAAGCCCCGCCATAACCATTATGTTCTGGATGGCGGCGACATTTTCCAGGTAAAACAGGTTGCGCGTATGATTCTCAGGAATTAACAACACCTTGCAGGCTCGCGGACAAATGCGTTCTACCGCTGATTGGACTGCCTGGATGCACAGGGGCAGAAAGGCCGGATTGAGGTTATTAAAGCCCGCGGGAAACAGGTTGGTGTCAACCGGGGCCAGTTTAAAGCCGGCATTGCGCAAATCTACGGAGGTATAAAAGGGTGCCGGGGTATCCAGCCATTGTTGCCGGAACCATTGCTCGATCTCTACCTGGTTTTGCAGCAGATTGCTCTCAATGTCTCTGAGTGGGCCTGTTAAAGCAGTGGTCAGGTGGGGTACCGCATGCAGGTGTTCTATCGTCATTTTAGGTTCCAGTCCCTCTCCAAGACCTCATAATGTTTAACAATACGTCTAATGGGGAAAAAATCCAAGGAATCAAGATGTTCGCATCAATTAGGGCAGTATTAACCATAAGAAAAGGGTTGGCATAGTTCATGCTTAAAACATTGTGACCCGTTAGACAATGGAATTCTGCTGTTTTCATTTCTCATGGGGTTGCGGTAGTCCGGTTTGGCTCGATTTCCCTTGCGGCGGCAACTGGCTGAGCCATACTAAATTCAGCGGCTTCAGGGTCAACATGGATTTTAGGCATAATTTATGCTAACAAATCATTATAGTTAGGCCAATAAACGTAGAAATTACATTCAATATTTGTCGTGTGATTCAGCATCTTGAAAATTGTTGCCATGTTGGCAGCCAGGGAGATGCGGTGCACCGGGAGTAAGGCAGGGCGTTTGTGACCATTAAAGTAATGATTATTGATGACAGTAACACCATACGGCGTACGGCAGAGGCATTGCTGAAAAAAGCCGGGTATGACGTTTTTACTGCCAGCGACGGTTTTGAGGCGATGTCTCTAATTACCAGTAATCAGCCGGATATCATATTTGTAGATATTATGATGCCGCGCCTCGACGGTTATCAGACCTGTCAGCTTATTAAGAATAATAAGAAATTCAGGGATACCCCTGTCATTATGTTGTCCAGTAAAGACGGTTTATTTGATCGGGCTCGTGGCCGAATAGCCGGTTCGCGGAGCATGTGAATAAACCTTTTACCCAGGAAGAGTTGATTGATGTGATTACGAAGTACGTTCACTAGTTGAATCACGGTAGTAACCATTGAGATTACGAAAATTAAAATTTAGGAGCAGGAAAAATGGCAATTAAAAACGTACTGGTGGTTGATGACTCCCCTACCGACGCGCATGTGCTAACGGAAATTTTGAAAAAAAATGGATTCACAGTGATCTCAGCATCAAGCGGAGAGCAAGGTGTTGAGATGGCAAAGGAGCATAAACCTGATTTAATTTTGATGGACGTTGTTATGCCGGGTATGAGCGGGTTCGAGGCCACGAGGGCCATATCAAAGAATCCGGAGACTTCCGGTATACCGGTCATAATCTGTTCTTCCAAGGATCAGGAGACTGATAAGGCATGGGGGTTAAGGCAGGGGGCCCGTGATTATCTGGTTAAGCCTGTAGATGAAAAAATTCTGATGAGTAAATTACAGGCACTGTAAAAAAGTTGGAAACGATGACACAGGATCCGATTAATTTACTGCAACAAATGCAGCAACAAAGCCTGGCAACAGCGCCAGGATTGCCTGATGAAATCCAGGCAGTTGAGATGTGGACGGGCGTTGGTTTTCGAGTGGGCGACATCCATCTGGTAACCCCGCTCGATCATGTCACAGAAGTGATTCAATACCCGTCTTTAATCACCCATGTTCCGGGGGCGAAAAGATGGGTGAAAGGTGCGACGAACGTTCGGGGCAATATTGTCCCTATTATTGATCTCTCTGATTTCTATAGTAAAGAGCCAATTTTTATTGATAGCAGGGTAAGGCTTGTAATCATTGATCTTGAAGGAATTGAGTGTGGCTTATTGGTAAATGAGGTGTTTGGACTCCGGCATTTTGATGAGGAGCAGGAGAAGCAAAAAGTTACCGGAATAGATGATCCGGTTATGGCGCAAGTGCAAATGGCCTTTTTGCGTGACAACGTATTGTGGGGTGTCTACGACATGTACACCTTGATTCAAAATGAATCATTCAGACATGTGCATGCGTAACATCAAGACAACGAGTGATTTTTTAATTAAGACACGTT
This sequence comes from Gammaproteobacteria bacterium, assembly GCA_029880755.1. Taxonomy (GTDB): domain Bacteria; phylum Pseudomonadota; class Gammaproteobacteria; order Acidiferrobacterales; family SZUA-150; genus JAOUNW01. Next base: position 4,902 of record JAOUNW010000099.1, on the reverse strand, counting down.
AGCCAGAGAGGAATTGGGCATGGCATTTCTAAAGTTTAAAAAAGGCGACAGTGGTTCGGACGCGCTGGACCAGATTTCGGAAGATATCATCGATCTGAGTGATGATGATATTGGAGATTTGGAATCAGTTATTGAGAGCGATGCCGGAGAAAAAAAGGTTCGTGGCAGTTTCCGGGATACCATATTAAGCGTCAAAATGCTGGCGACGATGATGATATTGGTGCTGGGTGCGGTTATCAGCCTGTACCTTAAGACCACGCAGGATGCAGAACGTGACAGCCGTTATGTTGAGCATGCCAGTAAGTTGTTGATGTTGTCGCAACGTTTGGCAAAGGATACTCAGTCCGCAGTAAAGGGTGATGAAAATGCATTCAGAACGCTGAGGGAATCGCGCAATACCTTTGAGAAAATCATGAACGCATTGCGTGACGGAAATCAGAGCATGGGTATACCAGCGTCGCCGACAGAAGTGCGTCAAGAACTTGAGACGCTTAACCAGATGTGGATTACAAGCAGAAAAACAGGTGTTCGGACGCAGGTGGACCAGATTCTGCAACAAGAGGAATCTCTTTTTGCATTGCGTGACCATGTGCTGGCTATTAACCAGTTGAGCCCGTTACTACTTGGAATGACCGATGAGGTTATTGAGCTGGCAACTGCAGCGCGCATGAGCCAGCGCGACCTTTATCTGGCGTCTCGCCAGGGCATGCTTAGTCAGCGTATTACTAAGGACGTTAACCTGTTCGCGCAAGGCGGGAGTGAGGCTGCGGTTTCTGCGGCGCAATTTGGTAAGGACGCCAAACTCTTTAATGAAATACAGGCGCGTTTGATGCGTGGCGCGCCGAAGACTGTTCGCAGCAAGCTTGGGGAAGTCTCTGAAATATTTGATGAGGTAAATGCCCATGTTGAAGGCATTCTGGGCACTGCCGCTGAACTGTTCGTATCACAACGCGCGAGTCGTCAGGTATTTGAAGATAGTGATAGTTTGCTCGAAAGCGTGGAAAAACTGATTGTATCTTATGGTGCTCTCGCACAATTGCGGGCGCCTTATCAGCTGGCAACGATCGTGCTTTCTATCGTGCTGATGGTATTGGTGTTAACACTGGGCTGGCGATTTGTTCACGACGAAAAAGTACGCGCAGAGATGACAGCCGAGCAGAACCGTTCGACCCAGGACGCTATTTTGAAGCTACTGGATGAAATGGGTAACCTGGCTGATGGTGACCTGACAGTGGAACCGGAGGTAACCGAGCAAATAACAGGCGCCATCGCGGACTCTATTAATTTTGCGGTCAAAGAAATGCGCAACCTGGTAAAGAGAATTCAAAGCGCTGCGCAACAGGTGGCAGTGGCATCGGAAACCAGTCGTCAAACCGCAACCGAACTTACCGAAGCGGCGTTGCGTCAGGCGGCACAGATTACCGAGACAACAGATCGCGTTACCAATATGGCCAAGTCTATGGATGAAATGTCCCAGAGCGCTGAAAAATCAGCCGAAGTGGCGCAGGGTTCTGTGGAAACAGCGAAGCGTGGTGCCGAGGCGGTGCAGGATACGATCAACGGTATGGATAATATGCGCGAGCAGATTCAGGAAACGGCGAAACGTATCAAGCGCCTGGGTGAGAGCTCACAACAGATTGGTGAAATCGTTGAGCTTATCAATGACATTGCCGAGCAAACAAACATTCTATCGCTTAACGCGGCGATTCAGGCGGCCATGGCCGGTGAGGCAGGCCGCGGTTTCGCGGTGGTTGCGGACGAAGTACAGCGTCTTGCAGAACGTTCCGGTGAAGCGACAAAGCAGATATCTGAACTCGTAAAAACAATTCAGGCGGATACCAATGAAGCGGTGGCCTCAATGGAAGAAGCGACAAATGGTGTGGTTGCAACAACGAGACTGGCGGACGCCGCCGGTCAGGCCCTTGGCGAAATTGAGTCTGTATCCGAACAGTTATCGGACCTGATTGTAGGTATCGCTAAGGACGCTATGGTTCAGTCTGAAAATGCTTCTTTAATAACGGGTAGTATGGAAAAGATTCAGGAGACAACCAATATTACGTCTGCCGGTACCAGACAAACCGCAGAATCGGTCGGAAAGCTGTCCGATCTGGCTCGCGAGTTACAGGCTTCTGTGGCGGGCTTCAAATTACCCGCATAGTGTTCACAGGGTTCCGATGGGACACACCAGTATCGGCGACATTTTAGTTTTGGTGTTTATTTAAATTGGTTTCAGGCAACAGTAGACGTCTTATATGGCGATAACCAGCAACGTTGATTTAGGTACCCTGGGATGGGTAAAGACGGAAATCGATGAAAGCTTGCGGCAGGCCCGGCAGGCGCTGGAGTCGTACGCCGATAATCCGGATGATGAGAGTCAGCTGCGTTTTTGTTCCACTCATTTGCATCAGGTCGTTGGCACTTTGGAAATGGTGCAATTGGATGGTGCTGCCATGCTCGCTCAGGAAACCGAAAGATTGATCGAAGCCATTCTTGATGAGAGCGTTCAAGTAGAAGACAGAATATTTGAAGTACTTACCCGTGGTATTTTAACCCTGCCAGATTATCTCTCCCGGCTGCAAGTGGGTCAGCCTGATGTTCCACTGAGGCTGTTGCCCATGGTGAACGAACTCCGTTCGGCGCGTAGTGTGGAGCCGCTGCCGGAAATTGAGTTTTTCAACCCTGATTTGTCTGTTCGTCCGCCAAGAGAGGAAGGGGAAAAACAAAATCTTTCTGATGATGAATACAGGGAGATGGCGAAGAAGCTGCGCCCGAAATTTCAGACCGCATTGTTAACGTGGCTGCGTGATACCGCCAGCAAGGACGCGATGGATAATATGGCGGTGGTATTGGAGCAACTTAAATCTGAGGCCAATCTGGGTGTTATTCAGCAGCTGTTTTGGGTGGCAAGTGGTTTGCTGGAAGCGATGTTGAGTGGTGATCTGGAGGCAACCAATGACAGAAAGAAACTGTTTTCCCGGCTGGATCAGCAAATAAAAAGATTGATAGATGGTGCGGGCAAAACAGACTTGCGCAATTCTGCAGAGGATCTTGTCAAGAATATTTTATTTCAGTTAGGAAATGCCAAAGCAGCCAACCCTAAGGTTGCCCAGCTAAAGCAGGCGTTTGATCTTGATCTGCTCCTGGGACATGTTGCCAGCGAGCCTGAGTTACAGGATCTGCCAACACCCGAGGTTATCGAGTCTGTATCGTCTGCCCTGGCCAGGGAAATTGGTGATGCTCAGGATTTGTTAGCCGGCTATTTCGATCCTGAGCAGGATGATATCAAGACGCTGGCTCCATTGGTGCAATTACTAGCCAAAATGGCGAAGACAATGGAAATGCTCGGAACTCCATTGTTGAAGTCGCTGACTGACGAGCTATCGGTTGTTTGCGTGGCTATCGATGACAAGAAGTTGCAGGAGACCGATGCCATATCCATGATTATGGCGCGAGCATTATTGCTGATAGAGAACAGTTCCCGGGATATTTCCCGTTCGGCAACTGATTGGAAACGTCAGATCGAAGACGCGGTTAGGCAGCTGCACAACCTGGTATCAGAGGAAGAGGCGGGTGCCGAAGGCATTGAGGTTTCCGGTGGCGATTTGACGGGGGCAGATTTCCGTCAGCTGCTAGGCGTTGTTGCAGATGAGGTTCGGCAAAGTCTGACCACGGTAGAAGATGAATTTGAAACCTTTGCCAGTGATCCCACCCAAAAGGATAGATTGGATATCATGCTTGAGTACCTGGCCCAGGTGGAAGGTGCTCTGCAGATAATTGATCAGGAAGGTGCGTCAAATCTGGTGCGCCGTACTTCAGAATATATTAATGATATCAAGGCGGGTGATCTTGCTGTTACCGAAACAGTACTGGATGCGCTTGCTGTATGTATTGGCACCATAGGGGCATATATAGACGGCCTGCTTTACAACAGACCCAATCTTGATGCTCTGCTTGATATGGCGATTAAGGAGATCGAGTTTGCTGCTACAGGATCACAGTCCTCCTCAGCTCCAGCTGCCTCAGAGTCAGCAAAAGTCTCAGCGCCTCAGCAGCTGCCTGAATCGGAAGACACTGGCGAATTATCGGTTAATGATGCAGGTGCGGTTCAAGAGATGCCCGCTGAGATAGTAGATGAATCGGAAGATGAAGCGGTGGAACTGGCGCCGCCTCCCAGCGCGGAAGAGCCAAGCAGCGGGGATGAAGATTTCGACGAAGAGATCATGGAGATCTTTATTGAAGACGCAAGGGATTCCATCGACACGATTACGAAAAATTTACCGCTGTGGCGAAGTGATGTCACCAACAATGACGCCTTGCTGGAGATACGAAGAGGCTTTCATACCATCAAGGGAAGCGGGCGCATGGTGGGCGCATCAGAAATTGCCGAGCTGGCCTGGGCCTACGAAAGTATGCTCAATAAGGTAAGAGACAACAAGCTGACGCCAAACGACGCAATGGTATCGGTTGTTGCTGAGGTAATGGAAGTTATGCCTGGCATGGTCGTCCAATTGGAAGGCGGGCCAGCGGTAAGCGCAGACATTGAGGGCCTGCGTGTTCGCGCCCACGATATAGCAGATGGAAAGATAACCGCCGATGCAGCGCTTTCCGGCGTCGCTGCCCCATCGAATGCGCAGAAAGAACAGACGGCAACAACTCAGGAAAGTAAACCGGTTGCTGAAGTGGCGGGAGGCGTAACGGATACTGCCGGTGACGATACTATTACAATGGATCCCGCTTTGCTGGAAATTTTCACCGGCGAGACAGAAGGACATATCAGCACTATTCGAGAGCATGTAGCGACCTGCCAGGAAACCGGTAGCTGTTTTGCAACGCCGGATCTTATTCGGGCAACTCATACCTTGGCAGGAAGCGCCAGATCTGTCGGTTTGGCGCCGATGTCCA
>JAOUNW010000231.1 GCA_029880755.1 Gammaproteobacteria bacterium | reverse complement strand
CTCTTCCGCATTTTCTATGCCATGACTCATTGAATTACGAATAATATGAGATAGGGGATTTCGCAGCTTGATCATTACGGGCCCGGGCAGAGGCGCGGGAAGCTCATTCACAAAATCAAATTTCACGGCCTTCCCGGTCGTCTGCTGTTCTTTTTCAACGATTTTACGGAAGCGTTCCTCGAATTCCTCCATAACGTCTTGCGATTTTGTTTGCAGAGCTCTTTGCATGTTTAATATTTTTTCAAAAAGCGCGTTCCCGTCATGAACCTCGTCTTTCAATGAAGATACCGCGCTGAACACCCTTTCCTTGAGTTCTTCAGTAATCTGATCCGGCTTTTCCTTGAGTTCATCAAAGACGTCTTCCAGTTCATGAGCGGTCTTGGCTATGGAATCCAGATTCAAGGCGCGCGCGTTTCCTTTTAGCGTGTGAACTTCCCTGTAACACTTTTGCAACAACGATTTGTTTTGCGCTTCATCGGCTCCCAGGCTGTTTAAGTCCGCGTATACTCCGCCAAGGATCTCCGAAGATTCGGTTATAAAACCGCTGAACACGCTAGGTTGCAATTGAAGAATCTGATAGAGTTTTTCCACCTTGCTGGCCTGTTCCTCGGCTTTTTGCTCCAGTTCTTTCTTTATCTCATGTTCTTCCGTCCGGTCGTCGACCACAGCCATCAATTTAACTACTTCCTTGATAGGCTTGCCGGATTCATCCGTTTTATAGATCCGTGAAAAACCGAATTCCAGAACTTTTTCTATTTCTTTCTTCTCTTTATTAACCATTGCAAAATGGTGCTCTTTTACCGGGTTTGTGGCCTCAAATAGCTTTTCCGTCATAAAAACGTTCGTAAACATCTGCTCTATAAAATCCGCTACTTTTTTCTGGAGTTCCGGTTTCCGAAAGAACAGATCTCCGAATTTTGAATTCCCCAAATCATCGCGTTCAAAAATGTCTACGACTTTCCTTGAATATTCCGGACTGATGGAACCGTCCGGATAAATCGTCATAAGTCCCTGACTCACATTCTCCATGATATCATCGATTTCTTTCTTGGATTCTCGGAGTTCCTGTGTACGTTCTTCAACTTTTTCTTCTAGATTCGCGTATAGGTTCGCGTTTTCCAGGGAGATTGCCGCCTGAGATGAAAGTAAATTCAGTACGCGTAATCGATCGGGAGTAAATGCCCCTGTTGCCAGGTTATTTTCCAGGTACACCATGCCGATGAGTTTACCCTGGTGGATTACAGGAGAACAGAGAAGCGACTTCGGTTGCTTCTCCTTTATATAGGTATCATTGACGAATTGCCCTTCCTTCGCCGCATTATTCAGCACAATATTTTCTCTGGTTCTGGCTACGTAATTCAATACGGCTTTTGAAAGATCTTCGCTTTCCTCAACAAGTCGAGACTGCATCACCTTAATTGAATCTTTTGACGCCTCCCCTTCCGCTTCAATTACATATTCTCCGTCATTATCCAGAATCAGCAATCCGCGTTCCGCCCCCGCGTTTTCGATGACGTTTTTCATCAATTTTCCAAGAAGATTTTCCAGTTTGATTTCTCCGGAAATCGCCATGGAAGCCTTCATTACCGTGCCGAAATCCAGGGAGCTTGTAGTGGCAAGACTGGTTGCCCCGGAAGTGGTAGCTTCAGTCGTCATCATGGATTCCGCGAGAGTGGCGCCGCTTCGGGTGTGAGTGTCGGAACCCATTGCATATTTTCTCTTTATAAGCCCGGCATGCCGCTCCTCAAGATCTTTCGTTTTTGCGGCAGCGCCCCATTTGCCATAACAATAGTGGGCATCCATAAAATACATTTTCGCGAATTTTTCTTTTCCTGATTCAAAAAAAAGTTCGCCCGCCAATTCGTTCGCCAGCGCCTCTTCATTTAGAAAACCATTTTCGTTGGCTTTTTTAATCGCAATATCGTATAGCTCAATAGCCTCGCCTTCTTTTCCAAGAAGGCGAGCTTTTTCGGCTTCTACAAGAGCTACGGCATGCTCATGATTTTCCGGGGAAAATTTATTGTATTTTTTAAGCTTTTTTAATTGTTTGTTCGCCAGTTTAACAAGCTTCCCTTTGCGGCCATCCGGCGAAGTTCTTGCCAGGGCCAGCATGACAAGCGCGGAATAAAACGCTTGTTTAGGCAACGCGAAATGCCCAAGAGATGCTTCAATATATTTATTTGACTCCAGAAAATACTCATACCCTTTTTCATATTTTTTATAAAGAAAGGCAAGAATCATTTTATTAAAATACATTTGAAAAACATTAGTAAAGTTCCCCGTATCAACCAGTCGCTGCAACATTACGGTTTCATCAAAACGTTCTCCAATTAGGTTTTCGCCGGCCTCTCCTTTTCCCGAAAGGCTCGCTGTCATTTGCCCATATATAGATAAAGCGTCCAGGGAGATATTCTGAGAATACTGCTCC
>JAOUNW010000230.1 GCA_029880755.1 Gammaproteobacteria bacterium | reverse complement strand
GGGAAGTTGGTTGTTAATACCAATAACGCGGTTGCGCGCCATGGCGGCGATGGCGGAGAGAGTGGGCATGGGTTAGGAATGTTTATTAATTGTAATGTCGGCCCTTACACTGCAACAGGTGCCTTGATGCCGGGGTCCGGCGCATAATTAATTAATTCAAAATCATCGTAAGTAAAATCAAATAACGATGTCACTTCCTGGTTCATGCGCATGGTAGGTAATGTCTTGGGTGTGCGGCCCAGTTGGGTATGTGCCTGTTCAAGATGATTTAAATAAAGATGGGCGTCACCCAGTGTATGGATAAACTCGCCGGGTTCCAACTGGCAGACCTGAGCAACCATCATGGTCAATAGTGCGTACGAGGCAATGTTGAAAGGTACACCCAGAAATACATCAGCGCTACGCTGATAGAGCTGGCAGGAAAGCCGGTTGTCTGCCACATAAAACTGAAAAAAGGCATGGCAGGGGGGCAGGGCCATCTTGTCGAGTTCACCCACGTTCCAGGCGCTGACAATAATGCGGCGGGAGTCAGGGGTTTCCTTGATCTGTTTTACTATCTGGCTGATCTGGTCGATGTGTTTGCCATCAGGCTGGGGCCATGATCGCCACTGGGCGCCATAAACCGGACCAAGATCACCGTTTTCATCCGCCCACTCATTCCAGATAGTTACTCCATTTTCTGTAAGGTAACGAGTGTTGGTGTCACCACTTAAAAACCAAAGTAATTCGTGAATAATGGATTTCAGATGTAACTTTTTCGTTGTCAGCACCGGGAAGCCCTGTGCCAGATCGAAGCGCATCTGGTGGCCAAAGACACTAAGTGTACCGGTCCCTGTTCGGTCTGTTTTTTTTGTTCCGTTGTCCAGAATGTGGCGCATGAGGTCTAGATACTGTCGCATGTCGTTATATTCCCGATGAGTGGTCGCTCTGGAGACTGGTTTGTAAAATGATATCAGTTACAATGAAAAAGGTTGCTTAAAATAAGAAGTTAACACGATGTTGCGGCAACCTGCTTCTTCAACCTTACTGAAAGTCGAGATTATATCTGGTTCACAGGGTATGCGCAGCAGCTTTGATGAAAATGACCCCAAACCGGGCAGTGCCTTGAGTAACTACCTGTTTATCCGCCCGCTTCTGCGGCGGCTGGGCGACGGCGCATTTGTCTACAAGATAGCCACTGTTACCTTGCGCATGTGTGCCGGACTTGTGGTGCTGGGTAGCCTGGCATCCTTTTTTAAGGCCGGAAAAACCATCTTTGATCTCCCCACGACAGGCGCCATATTTGGCGGCATTTTGTTCCAGATTTTTTATATCATGGCGATTTATTCGGTGGTTCATATTCTGATTATCCGGGCCAAGGATATCGATGACAGTAAACCGGGCCCGATTTTTATGCTGCCTCTGGGCGCAATGTTGGTGCGCCTGGCCGGTGAGGCCTACGCAGCGTTTGTCACCCTCATTGCAATAGGTGGCGGCCTGTTTGTTTGGTTTACCAGTCAGAATGTCGCCTCCATCCTGGGACCCATGAGCCAATTATTTCCGGTAAAGCGCAACGTGGATTTTATCGCGGGAATTGAGTTCATGATTTCCGGGGTACTTATCGGTATCGCCGCGCTGATGGTCAGTTATATGGTGGCGGAAGCCATTACCCTGCTGGTAAAAAAGGAAGACAAGGCAGCCGGCACTAACGGTAGTAATGGTAGCGGTCCACGTCCCTTACCCAATCGCAGCACTATTAATTCCCGGTTCGGATCCTAAGCCGGCTCTGATTCAGCGAGAGAGATACGCCGGCAGCCATCATTAATGTGATGCGCTTATTCCATTAAGTTTATTCAGCGCCCCTTTCGCGAGAACAGTGATACCGACTTGTGTTTAAAGAACGGTATCAAGACCATGCCGGCAACAAATCCCCCGATATGTGCACCCCAGGCGACACCACCGGTTTTGCTGGTGCTGATGGCGGAGCTAATCAATTGCAGGACGAACCAGAACCCCAATACCAGCACGGCAGGCAAGCGTATTAACTGGGAAAAGAATCCCAGCGGCAATAACACTAACACCCTGGCATGGGGATACAACAGCAGATAGGCGCCGAGCACGCCCGAGATAGCGCCGCTTGCGCCAATCATGGGAACGGCGGAACCGGCATTGGGGATGGCATGGGCCAAGGCGGCAATGACACCGCACAATAAATAAAAAATAATAAAACGGCCGTGGCCCATTGCATCTTCAATGTTGTTCCCGAATATCCACAGGTAAAGCATGTTGCCAATCAGGTGCATCCAGCCGCCATGGAGAAACATGGATGTCAATAATGTAAGGCTCGACGGTATCAGCGCCAGTTCCGGTGGCAATGATTGCTTGCCGATAATGGCGGCCGGGATGGCGCCCAGTGCAACCACCATGGCCTGTTGCGCCTGCGGGTTTAATGAGACTTGAA
>JAOUNW010000229.1 GCA_029880755.1 Gammaproteobacteria bacterium | reverse complement strand
ATCCTAAAAAATAAAGTAGAGCTATCAGGATTTATAACCGGAATTGAAAATGTAATATCTGTTGGTATTTTTACAAATACCACGCCAGCATATTTTAATAAAAACTTGGCTGATCTTGCCATTCAATGCTTCAATGATTATTCTGATTTTTTTAAATCCAAGAATATAAACGTCTTTAAAGATATGTTTCCACTGGTATATGAAACTCGATTCGACTGGGAAGATTACGGCTATAACAACTTTACAGATTCATTTAATATTCCGCTTTAGCCTGCATTAACATTATTTTAATTTTTCGTCGCCAGGCTTACTGCGAAATTGTTCAAACGCATGACTGGATTTTATTCGGCTTGACCATTTCCGTGCAAATTTCAGCGCATTCAGCTTACGATGTTCCTATGGCGCGGTATTTTAATATTGCTATTTTCCCAAGGGAATGAATTGGGAGCTACTGGAATTTTTACGCAAGCACCTGGAAGACCATCGCACCGTTTTTTAATTTATTTATACAAGGTTTTAAATTAATCAATATGGTTCAAGAAGAAAACAGCGAGGCGCAACGGGAAAAGTTGGAACGTCATCGCAATGAACAATTGATTGACTACAACAAGTTAAGCAAAATTATTTCGTACGCCTTGAGGCATGATCCCTTGTTATTTGAAATTGAAATGGATGACGAAGGATGGGTAGATGCGGAAAAATTATTGGAGACGATTAGAAGAGAAAAATCTGAATGGAGTGATATAACTCAGCTAGATTTGATTTTCATGATAAAAAATTCTGAAAAAAAGCGCCACGAATACAATAATAAACGTATTCGCGCTTTATATGGACATTCGACACCTCAAAAACTCAAAAAAATATCAAGCATTCCCCCGGAGATTTTATATCACGGAACTTCTTCCGGGGCGGCAACTAAAATCTCAAAAAACGGTCTCTTTCCAATGGGACGCCAGTATGTTCACCTGTCAGTTGATATTGTAACAGCCATTCAAGTTGGGAAGCGTAAAAGCAGAAATCCTGTTATATTTGAGGTTACAGCCCTGCTCGCGCATAACAAAGGAATAAAATTTTACAAAGGAAACGATAAGGTTTGGCTTGCTGACGAAATCCCTCCGGAATACATTTCCAAAACGAGCCTGTAGGGTACAAAACAATATCCCACCGATTCCTTCCTCCGCGACTAAAAATTCACTCCCCATCTCCACAAATAAAAACTCACCTCCCGCCCTGCGGAGCGATCCGGGGCATCCCGGACTCGCCTCCGCTGGGCGGATCAGAAGCGAATCGAAATTGAAAAACCGCGTATTATAGCATTTTCTAAAGACTGATTCAATAAAAATATACACTTTTCTCCAAAAAATACGAAAAACATTAATACGCGAAAAAACAGAAATCCATAAAACCCCGCTCCCGCCAATGAGCCCCTCCTCGAAATCGCGTTATCTCGAAGAGTTGACGCGATTCGAGGAGGGGTGCTGCCTCCAAAAGAACGCGGCGCGACCGAAAACCGGGAAAGGGACGCGGAGGGCGCGAAGCGGTCTCGCGGAATTGCCTTTCCTAGAAGTTCAGATTATTGACGCGAAGACCGAAGCCCGCAGCGGCCCGGTCCGCGCGAAGCGCGGATTCCCCCTAAAACCCGCGCGAAAACCGGCCCTGTCGCAACGCGAGTCACGCCGCAGGCGTCTGTCTGAGCGGGGCGATAGGGACCGGTTTGAGCCGGCGACGCGGATGAAAGCATGGTGAAGTTCGCCCTGTTCAAGAAATACGCGAAAGCGCGCTTCAAGTCCATGGGAAAAAATGAAGCATACCTGGAAGGCGTCGATTCCACTCTGAAGATTATGGCAACTCTGTGGGGAGGCAACGACGAAAATCTCACCAGGAAGGAAAGGCAGGAGAGGATCAACGCCAGCACTATCGTATGGCTGAAGGACTACAGAAAAAAAATAAAGAGTGAATTCAATTCCGTTATGAAACAGGCCGGAGGAGATCCGTATAAGGTCGCCGCTTTGATTCTCGGAATGGAGGAAGGGCTGCAGCAGGGTAAAAACCGGGCCGGCAAGGAAATGCTGGGGCTGTCCATTCTCATGCCGGGAAGCCTTGGCGGAATGGGAGGATTCAAACTACTGAGAACTCTGGCCGGCTCCGCCATCAAGAAAGGAGGGCAGATTTTCTCAAGGCAGGCCATTACCGCTATGGCGAGCAAGTCGCGTGAATTTTTCACTAGACAGATGAGTAGCCTGCGGGATAAGTGGGGGAGTTGGAGGGGGACAAAAGGAGCGCCAATAAAACCCGATTGGAATTTGTCTCCTGGTTTTTATCGAGCCAACACTAAAGATCTTCGTTTCACACAATCTGATGCAAGCCCATTTTTCAATGACGGTCGAAAGCTTGATGATTTAATTCAGAAACTATATAGCAAACAGATTACACCAGAAATGG
>JAOUNW010000044.1 GCA_029880755.1 Gammaproteobacteria bacterium | reverse complement strand
GCAGGCCTGGGGCAACCGAAACGGGTACGCCAAAACCGCGGATTTCAGCCTTCCCATTCCTCCAACGGAGACGAAGGTTTGTGCTTCTCGCTCAATAACACCTCGGCTTCGCGCTTGTCTTTGGCGAAAACCAGACGAATCATGTCCATATCACCCTGGTCCTGCGCCTGGCGCAGTTGCCGGCACTGGTCTTTGGCAGCCTTGTACTTCTCATGAGCATCAATTTGGGTCAGCGTTTTACGGTCGGGTGATATCTTGTAAACAAAATAAGGCATAAAACTTTCCATTTCTCCGAAAATGCGTAACGGGGCCGAAATATACCAACATCCAACAGACCCGGCCACAACCCGCTCCCGGGTAATAACCCCGGCAATTTCCCGATTACCTGCGCCTGGATCAGGTTTTGATCCCGGATGGCCTAATCGCTAGACTTGGGCCTACATGAGTCAACCCAAAACCCTGTATCTCGTTGATGCCAGCATCTATGTCTTTCGTGCCTATTTTTCCTTGCCGGAATCCATCACCGATCCCGAAGGTAACCCCGTTAATGCCGTCTACGGCTTCAGCACCTTTTTACACCAGCTATTGACCCAGACCCGGGGCTCTCATTACGCCGTGGCTTTTGACGCCAGCCTCACCAGTTCCTTTCGAAACAAGATTTATCCTCACTATAAAGCCAACCGGGAACCGGCTCCCGACGAACTGAAGCTGCAGTTTACACACTGCCAAACCATGACCAGGGCACTGGGGTTGGCCACCTTTTCCAGCAAACGTTATGAAGCGGACGATTTGTTAGGAACTGTTGCAAAACAACTGCGCCAGGAAGGGTTCAAGATGGTGATTGTTACCGGCGACAAGGATTTGTCGCAACTGTTAGACGCGGGCGATACGTTCTGGGACTACAGCCGTCAACGGAAACTGACCAGCAAAACGGCCGCCGATCATTTTGGTGTCAAACCCTCGCAGATGGTGGATCTGTTGGCCTTAATGGGTGACAGCATTGACAACATTCCCGGCGTACCCGGCATTGGTCAAAAAACCGCCGTTACCCTGCTATCCCGTTTTCGCAATCTCGATAACATTTACCGCAACCTGGACAAGATTCCTCAATTACCGTTACGGGGCAGTCAACGCGTTGCCAATCTTCTCACTGAACACAAAGACTCCGCGTACCTGTCAAAACGGCTTGCGACAATCGTCGATACCGTGCCGCTGCGTTGCAGCAGTCATCGACTGAAAAAACAGCCGGTCAATACGCGGCGTGTGAACAACTTATGCAACAAACTGGGTTTTGGGGAAGGATTACGGCAACGATTACTGGCACTGACCTGAATTAATCCAGTTCCAGTTGCGCCCACAGACATTGACCGCCGGCGCTTTCGTTGAGTTTTTCAATCCAGGCGCGATGGGCTTTCAGCTCTTCATCGTCTGCCTTTAATACCGGTAATGGTTTACGATCTTTGGGTAATCGACGAATCCTGGTGTTGTCGGAACCCATTTTGCTCACGCCCAGGCGGTCTTCAAACAAACCAGTCTGGCCGCCGGTCATTGCCAGATAAACATCGGCCAGGATTTCGGAGTCGAGTAAGGCGCCGTGCAATGTGCGCTGGCTGTTATCGATCTCATAACGCTTGCACAAGGCATCCAAGCTGTTCCGCTGACCGGGATGCATGGTGCGAGCCATTTTCAGGGTATCAGTTATGGAACACAGCGCCTCGATGGTTTGCGCTGCGCCCGCAGCATCCGCCTGCGCCATTAATCCAAATTCGTTATTAATAAAACCGGTATCGAAAGGCGCATTGTGAATAATCAACTCTGCGCCCTTGATGTACTCGATAAAGTCTGCGGCGATTTCCGGGAAACGGGGTTTATCCAGCAACGACTCATTGGTGATGCCGTGGACTTCGATGGCAGCTTCATCAATCTCCCGGTCGGGCTGCAAATACTGATGATAATTGTTACCGGTCAATCGGCGGTTAATCAGCTCGACGCAACCGATTTCTATAATCCGGTGGCCCAGCGCGGGATCCAGACCGGTGGTTTCGGTATCGAGCACAATTTGACGCATCGCGTATTTATTCCGTTTTGATTTTGACGGTGACCTGATCAGGCCATAGTGAATGGCTGTCGACCCAACGCAGACACGCCCAGTACCAAAGCGTCACTGGAAACATCATGGCCGCCCAACTCCAATCTTTCAAATAATAGGATAACGGTACACACAACACACTAAAGACAAAACATGTCCAAACCAGAATCAATGCCCCTTTGCGGGTTTCGATATTCATTAACCCCAGAAACACCCATAAAGGCATATTGGCTTTACGTTCCATTACTCCTCCCAAATCTTTTAATAATACTGATACACCGCCGCCATTATCCCATGGGTTCGTGCATCTTGGTAGCCGGACAGTGGGTACCGGAATCCGCGTACTTTCGGGAGACAGAACCCGCAACTACGCCAGCAGTTCGTCGATTCCCCGGTTTGCCAGTTGATCAGCCCGTTCATTTTCGGGGTGACCGCTATGGCCCTTTACCCAATGCCAGGAAATGGTGTGTTGTTGTGAGATTTGATCCAGTTGCTGCCACAACTCCATGTTCTTCACCGGTTTACGATTGGCGGTCTTCCAGCCATTACGCTTCCAGTTATTGAGCCATTCGGTGATGCCCTGGCGCACATAATTGGAATCGGTCGTGAGTTCTACCTGGCAGTTGGGTTTCTTTAATGCCTGCAACGCCTTAATGGCGGCCATGAGTTCCATGCGGTTATTGGTGGTTTCCCTTTCGCCGCCGTAAAGTTCCTTCTCGTGCTCACCGTAAAACAGGACAGCGCCCCAACCACCGGGACCGGGATTTCCGCGGCAGGCACCATCGGTGAAAATCTTAACCACTTCGGTCACGTCGTAGCCAATGGGGAATGCGTGGATAAATCACCTTGGCGGCAGGTTCGGCCATACCGCTGACAACTGCTTTTCTTCCGTACCAACTGGGCTGCAAGGGTGTCATGCCCAGCACCCGTTTTTTGGCCACCACCATATAAACGGCCGCGCCCATGGGCCACCAGCGATCACCAATCTTCTCAAGAAAGGCAAGGCGATCGCGAAAGCGGGATTTCTGTAATGGCGGCCGGTAATACAGCATCCGGCCCTGGGCCAACTCAAAATCCAGAAGATCGAGCCAATCCTTAATGCGCGACAACTTCAGAAAATTGCCGCGCCAGGGCATGGCCGACCTGTAACGCGCGATCAGACGCCACAGGCCCCAGGCACTCATGGGATTAAATCCCAGAATAATGACGTGGCCCTCGGGACTTAATACCCGGTGAACCTCGCGTAATACCTGACGTGGTTGTTCGGTAAAATCCAGGGTATGAGGCAATATCACCAGATCGACACTTTTGCTTTCAAACGGCAGGCTGTCCGGGGTTCCCTTAACGCTACACCGACTCCGGCCAATGTCCCGATCAAGCAGTATTCGTGTGGGTGGTACAGCCGTGGTCATCAAATCGAGACGTCCCACCCGGCCCACTTGCAGTGCGACAGTACCATAGAGCCGCGGTAAGGCCTGACGGATGTGCCGTGCTTCCAGGGCCTGTAACGACCGGCCCAGGGGCTGATCGAACCAGTACAAAATCTGGTTATGCAGGGACAGTACGCTGTCAGGTAGCTCGGAATTTAACATTAGAGTTGACTCAACTATTAATTGCCACTATAAACTGACACGAATGATACGTGTATTATATGTCAAAGCCTTCGATGACAACTATATCTGGTTAATCCAGCAAGCGGAATCCAATTACGTTGTTGTCGTTGATCCCGGCGACGAAATCCCCGTCATAAAGCTGTTGGAACGGGAGAATCTGGTACCTGCAGCCATCTTTTGCACCCACCATCACTGGGACCATGTGGGTGGCGTGACAGAGTTGCGCAGCCAATACCACAATATCCCGGTTTTTGGTCCCGCCAACGAGAACATTGCCGAAGTCACGCATCCCGTGAGGGACGGTGACCAAATTGATCTGGACAAACTAAAGCTTAAATTCAAAGTTATCGGTGTGCCCGGTCATACGCGCGGACACGTGGCTTATTTCGGGCACGGTATGTTGTTTTGTGGCGACTGCCTTTTTTCCGGCGGCTGTGGCAGATTGTTTGAAGGGACGGCGGAAGAAATGCATCAATCGCTAAGCCGTCTGGCGGCACTGCCTACTGATACCCAGGTGTACTGTGCCCATGAATACACCGCCAGCAATCTCCGGTTCGGACGCACGGTGGAACCCAAGAACCCGGCAATCCATACCCATATCAAGGAAATTACCCGGCTTGATAAGGAACATCAACCGAGCCTCCCCTCAACAATTGGCCTGGAACTGGAAATTAATCCGTTTTTGCGTACCAACGTGGATACAGTCAAACAAGCCGCCTGCCGTCACAGCGGAAAAGATCTGACTTCGGATATCGAGGTACTGGCAGAAATCCGCCGATGGAAGGACAACTTTTCTTAATATCTCAAGTTGACGTAACCTCGAGATATTCCTAGTATTTACCTATATGAAAAAGAAAAATCAAATAGCCGCCTGGCTTCGACAGGCAAGGATGTGTGCGGTCGCCATGAGCCTGGTTGGCTGCGCCGGAATCAACACCAATCAACCCCCGGCAGGCGTGGAAGTAAATGGAATCCCCTCCAGCTCCATTGCCCCGGAAGCGCTCAGCAGCAATTCCCTGCCCGATGGGTTCGTTAAAAAAAATCCGGAAGACTATGATGATGTCTGGGATCGCGTCAGAGCCGGTTATGGCTTGGCTGAACTGGACAGCCCCTACATAGCCCGTCATGAGCAATGGTTCGCCAACAATCCCGAATACATGCAACGCATGGTGGAGCGTGCGAGCCTGTATCTTCATCACATCATTACCGAAGTCGAGAAGCGCAACATCCCCACTGAAATTGCTTTGCTTCCGGCCATTGAAAGCGCATTCAAACCACACGCCTATTCGCGTGCGCGGGCCGCAGGTCTGTGGCAGTTTATTCCCTCCACCGGAAGATTGTATGGACTGCAGAAAAACTGGTGGTATGACGGACGCCGCGATATCGTTGCGGCAACGGACGCTGCGCTGAATTACCTGGAAAAATTACGCGATGACTTTGATGGCGACTGGCATTTGGCCCTGGCAGCTTACAACGCCGGTGAAGGCCGCGTCATGCGTGCACGCCGACACAATCGGCTCAAGAATCGTCCCGATAACTACGAAGACCTGACGGTCCTGAAACCGGAAACCCGTAACTACGTACCCAAGCTCATCGCGGTTGCCAATATTATTCGTAATCCTGAAAAGTATGGCCTGACGCTGGCACCCATTCCCAACGAACCCTACTTCGATGTGGTGGATGTGGGCTCGCAAATAGATCTGGCGGTACTTTCCAAGGAATCGGGTGTGCCTATCGGTGATCTTTATGATTTGAACCCGGCATTTAACCGCTGGGCTACCGCGCCTGACGGACCTTATCGTTTGCTTGTGCCTGTGAAGGAAAAAGAAGCGGTTGTTGCCGCACTGGAAGCACTGCCTATCGACGAACGCACAAAGTGGGCGCGCCATAACATCAGGCGCGGTGAAACTCTGAGTACGATTGCGCGCAACTACGGCGTCAGTGTTGCGGCCATTAAAAGCTCAAACAAGATTCGCGGCCACCAGATTCGTGCCGGACATGATTTGTTGATCCCGATGTCAACTCGCAGTATTAGCACCAAAGTCGCCAATGTCACGCGTCCACGCCCGACGGCTACCAGGCCGGCACCTCCCCCATCAGGTCATGTTGCCGTTGTGCATGAGGTCAAGGCAGGTGACACGCTGTGGAACATTGCCACGCGTTACAATGTCTATATCAGCCAGATCACACGCTGGAACCTGATCAATCGGCGCTCTGTGTTGCGCCTGGGTCAGAAGTTAAAAATCTGGGTAGAACCAACCAACGCGCCTGATTCTGCCTCTATCTCTACCGGCGTACCAAGCACCTAAAAATTAATTATCACTTTTGCAAATGACAACGCACGCTGTGCGTTGTCGTGAGCATTGTTGTCTCCGGAAAATGCTTCCGGCAACGCGATTCCGCCACAGTACAACGCGGATGAAAGTGACATCCCCGAGGCGGATCACTGGGCGAGGGAATATCGCCCTCCAGTTTGATGACTTCATGAGCCACGGGTTTGTCTCCACCTCGGGTTATCACCGGCGCCGCAGACAACAATGCCCGGGTATAAGGATGCGCCGGATGATCAAGAATTTCCTGAAGCGTTCCACTTTCTACAATGCGACCCAGATACATGACTGCCACATCGTGCGCCAAATATTCGACCACGGACAGATCGTGAGTAATAAACAGGTAACTGAGCCCGAGATCATCCTGAAGCTGTTTCAGTAGATTCAATACCTGCGCCTGCACCGATACATCCAGGGCACTGGTAGGCTCGTCACACACGATTAATTGCGGATCCACCGCTAGTGCACGGGCAATACTGATACGCTGGCGCTGGCCGCCTGAAAACTCATGAGGATAGCGCAATCCGGCTTCCGCATTCAGCCCGACCTTCTCCAACAGGGCATTGATTTTCTGTTGCCGTGACGTTGCATCGATTCCCGTTTGAAGTGCGTCCAGTCCCTCTGCGACGATGTCACTCACCAACATCCTTGGATTCAACGATGCATAGGGATCCTGAAAAATAATCTGGAACTGGCGGCGCAGTGCCCGCAATTCGCCTCTGGACAATTGTGTCAGCTCTTTGCCTAGATAGTTAACGCTGCCGGCGGTGGGGCGAATCAATTGAAGTACGCCCTTGCCTGCCGTGGTTTTTCCACAACCGGATTCGCCCACCAGGGCCAGTGTTCTGCCTTTGTTGATCTCAAAGGAAATATCATCCACCGCTTTCACATAACCGACCGTGCGCCGCAGGATACCCTTTTGAATCGGAAAATGTATCTTCAGGGATTCAACTTTGAGAAATGCTTCGCCCGGTGACTTCTGTTCTGCTGTCGTAACGGCGCTGGTTTCTGACGCATTCCGAACCGGTTCTTCGGTATCGTAAAAATGGCAACGCACGCCCCAGTTGTTTTCTCCATGCCATGCAGGCACTGTTTCATGACATATCTGCTGGGCTCTTTCGCAACGTTGTACAAATCGGCAGCCGGAAAACTGGGTGGTCAACGGTGGCACTGCTCCCGGAATCACTTCCAAGCGTGCGCCTCGCTTTCCGCGCCCTGGAAGCGCGCGAAACAGTTTTTGCGAGTAAGGGTGCCGTGGCCGCGAAAAAAACAAATCACTGGGCGCCTGCTCTACAATCTGGCCTGCATACATCACCAGCACCCGATCAGCACTTTGGGAGACAATGCCAAGATCATGGGTAATCAATAACACCGCCATACCGGTCGTGTTTTGTATACTCTTCAGCAAATCCAGAATCTGCGCCTGTATTGTGACATCCAGTGCCGTCGTCGGCTCATCAGCAATGAGGATATCCGGACTGCCTGCCAACGCCATGGCGATCATGGCTCGCTGTTTCATGCCACCGGAAAGTTGATGGGGATATTCATCATAACGCCGTTTCACATCGGAGATACCTACCGCCGTTAACAGCCGTAACACTTCTGTCCTGGCTGCCTCCTGGGACAGCGACTCCCGGTCCGGCAATACTTCCCGAATCTGCTCGCCGATAGTCATCACCGGATTGAGCGATGTCTGCGGCTCCTGAAAAATCATGGCGATGCGTTTGCCTCGCACTTCGCGCATTTGTTTTTCGGCAAACTGCAATATGTCCCGGCCCTCGAGCCGGACACTGCCGGCTTCAATACGGCCTGCCGGTGAAGGAACAAGCTGCAACAGGGATAACGCTGACATGGATTTGCCGCAGCCGGATTCGCCCAGAATTGCCACCGTCTCACCCTGCTGCATGGTGAAAGAAATACCGTCCACTGCCCGCACCGTTCCCGACTCTGTGTCGAGCCAGGTTTTCAGATCGTTGACTTCCAGTAACAGGTCGCTCATTGGCTATCGTTTCCTGAGTCGAGGATCAAAGGCGTCGCGCACTGCGTCGGAGAACAGATTCGCCGACAACACCAGACCAAACATAAACACAAAGGCAGCACTAAGACTCCACCAGACCATGGGCTCACGCGCCATTTCCAATCTGGCGCCGTTGATCATGTTACCCCAACTGTCCATCGCCGGATCCACGCCGACACCAACGTAAGACAGCACCGCCTCTGCCAGCACCAGCCCGCTGAAATCCAGAACAACGCTAATCAAAACAATGTGCATAACGTTGGGAAAGATATGCCGTAACATAATCTTTCGTGTCGGCACGCCCAGCGCGACTGCCGCCTGGATATAATCCACCTCCCGCAACTTTAGCGTCTCACCGCGCATCAGTCGGCAAAGGCCGGTCCAGCTGGTGCCGCCAAGAATGATGCACAAAAACAACAGGCGCATATCCGAGCGTTCCGCCACGGTAGTAAACTGTTCCGGATTAGCCGTCATATACACTTGAAGACTCAAAATGGCCGCTGCGATCAACAACACCCCGGGTATGGAACTGAGCGTGGTATAGGTGTACTGGATTACGTCATCCACCCAGCCCCGAAGATAACCGGCCATAATGCCCAGGCTCACAGCAAAAGGTAACATCACAAGCGTCGTTAATGTGCCAATCAACAAGCCGGTGCGTATGCTCTTGAGAGACTTGTAGAGCACATCGTTTCCCACCTGGTCGGTTCCCAGAACATGATAATTTCCCGATAGCACAATCAAGGCGCTGACGATGGCCGATATCACAGCACCAGTGCTCAAGGCGCTGCGCCAGGGAAAACGGGTGTCTCCCCGTTTTATCCTCAGCCACAGGGCGCCAGCGGCCATGTGCGTACGCACAGCAACAACCTTAATAATCAGTACCGCGAAAAGTAGCCAGGCGATCAAGCCCACAAGTATTCCGGTTACCGTCTTTACAGCGATATCCTGCCCGCGCTTTGAAATGTCCTTCAGGTGGGCGCCACCATAGAGCAACCGGGGGTGTTCCCGGCGCACACTACCGTCCTGTCCAATCACAGTCTCCATGGAAAAGGCATGCGTGGCGAACGGCATGGAATATGTCTTCTCGCTGTGTTGGCGCAGGGAGCCTAAAAAAATATCCAGCAGACTGATTACCTGATGGGAGTACTGCGCTTCCATGTCTGCCCTATCGGCGCCGGTATCACTAATTCGCTCTCGCAAATGAACAGAGTCCGCTAAACCAATACTGATGTATACCGACAATACCATCAATGCCGCCACCGCCAGGGGCCGATTAAACACCTGGCGCCAGGGTGCACGCAAATGTTCATGACGTGACGCATACACAGCAAAACCCACGACAAGCACCAGCAAGAAATAAATCAGGGCGTCGGTAATAAGTATATGAGGCAAATAGGACATCAGTTTAACCTCACCCGGGGATCCACCAGGGTGTAACTGATGTCAGTCAGCACCAGGCCAAGGATATACAGCACCGAGCCCAGAAACACCATGGCCCGGACAATAGCAAAGTCCTGAGAGTTAATGGCGTCAATGGTATAGCTGCCCAATCCCGGAATACCGAAAAATGACTCCATGATCAGACTGCCGATAAACAACAGCGGGATCACAACTACCACGCCAGTGAGAATAGGTATCATGGCGTTTTTGAGTACGTGACGAAATAATACCTGCAACTCGGACAATCCTTTCGCCCGCGCCGTGCGTACGTAGTCCTTGTTGATTTCTTCAAGATAAAAGGTTCGGTACAGACGGGTGCCGGCACCGATGCCCCCAATAACACCAATAATCACCGGCAATACCAGGAACTTCAAGGCATTCACGCCACTATCGTATCCGGAGATCGGCACCAGATGCCAAAGCTTGCTTAATAAATACTGTCCACCAATGATATAAAACAAGCCGGATATGGACATGAGTATCACGCATAGAATAACGCCGGAAATATCGAACAGGCTGCCCCGAAAGAAGGCCAACAATAAAGCAAAAGTGATATTGATCAGGACCCCGACAATAAATGTCGGCAAGGCAATGGCAAGGCTGGCCCACATACGTTGACTGATATCATAACCAATATCTCTGCCATCATCAGACTGCCCGAAATCAAACACAAACAATCTGGCGCTGTGCTGAAAAAATATTGTATCAGTGATCTTCTCCAGTCCGGCCTCTTTCGAATTAAACAACAGCGGCCTGTCATAGCCGTGTTCCGATTTCCAGTTGTCGATTGCCTCCGGTGTTACGCGCTTCACTCCCAGATGCACGCGCGCCATATCATCAGGGCTGTTAACAACAAAGAACAAGGCAAATGTCAGAATATTAACCCCCAGCAAAATAGGGATGGCATACAATATTCGACGTACGATATAGGCAGTCATGGCTTTGTCCCGTACTCCCTTCGCCGATAGGAAATCACCACCGGCACCAGTGACACCACAACCAATAGCAGCAGCAAAACAATGGGCCATAGCACCGGCTGGTTCCAGCGCTCCCGATGCTGCGCCCTCACCTCAGGATCCAGGCGTGCATACTTGAGTGTATTATTGGCCATAAGATTGGGCTTGCTGTTAAACATCCACTGGTGCTGCAAAGTGAATTGCTTGGGATGGAACCCCCAGACCCACGGAGCATCACGGCGTGCGATTTCCATCATGGCATCAATGATCCTGAACCTTTCCGGCGTATTGTCCATGTCCTTCATGCGCCTGAATAATGCGTCAAACTCTGGATTCTCATAATTACTGGCATTCTCGCCATTGTTACCCACTTTTTTATTGCCGCCGTAAAGCAGAAACAAGAAGTTCTCGGGATCCGGATAATCGGCGTTCCAGCCCCACTCAAACATCTGGGCGCTGCCGTTTTGCATCTTGTCCTGAAAGCGATTGTAATCTGTATTACGTATGACCAACTCAATATTCAGTTTTTCAAACTGCTTGCGCATCCAATCCAGCTTGGCCTTTTCTTCGGGGCCTGTGCCCGTGGTGTCGAAATACAGCAACAAGGGTTTCCCGGTTTCCGCGTCCCGGCCATTGGGGTAACCTGCCTGCTCCAGCAGCTTTCTGGCATCTTCAATGGACTTACGCTGAGCCCTCCTCTGTTTCCAGTCATACACATAGGGATTCATTCCATCCTGGCCACTGCTATAACCAAAAATTCCCGGTGGCAACGGACCCTGCGCGGGAATACCGCGACCGTTGAGAAAAATGGAGATTCGTTCTTCAAAATCCAGGGCGATAGAAATAGCCTGGCGTAATTTTCGGGAACGCTCGCTGTATCCTCCCACAACTGGGTCCAGCATATTGAAACCAAAATAATAGGTCGATGCTGCAACACTGGTTAACAAGCGAATGCCTTTGGCTCTCATGTCTTCCGTCAGCTCCATATCACCGCCGGTTGATACCTTGATGGCCTGATCGAAACTCTCTGCACTGATGCCGGAGCGGTCATAGTAACCCTGCAAAAACTTGTTCCAGTAAGGAATGCCCTCCTTCTCCAGACTAAAAACCACTTTATCGATAAACGGCAGGCGTTTACCGGCGTCTGTCAGCAAACCTGTATCCGCATCGCCCGGTTCTCCTTCCGATGGATAAAAGTCATCGTGATAATGCGGGTTGCGTTCCATGACCATCTTTCGATTGGGATCGTTCACCGTTAACATGTAAGGCCCGGTGCCAACCGTATACCAGTTCAAGGTCAGGTTTTTTTCTTTCATACCCGGCTGGGAGAAAAAGATATCGGCTTCCTGTGGTATGGGCGCAAAAAACGGCATCGCCATCCAATACAGGAACTGCGGGTACTTCCCCTTAATTTTTATTTCATAAGTATAGCGATCAATTACGCTGACTCCATCGAGCGGAAACTGGTTTAGATCGAGATACCTGCCAACACTATCTTTCTGCTGTTGTCTTGCCTGCTTAATATTGTCCGCCAGTTCTCTCAGTCCGACGATATACTCAGCCATGACACTATAAATTGGTGAATGCAATTTTGGATCAGCAATTCTTTTTATCTGGTATACATAGTCAGCGGCGATCAGTTCCCGGGTATCACTCTCGCGGAAATCACTCAAGGCGTTAATGTCATCCAGATCACTTTCGCCTAAAGGATGATATCGAAAACCGCCATCCTTATTTTTGGCAAAGGCCGGGTGAGGTTGATAATGAATGCCTTGGCGCAGGCGAATAGTGTAGACGCTATAGGCTACTTGAGCGGCAATGGCGTTTTCCGGCAAGCGGCGCTGATGTTTATCATAATAACTGGGTACAGGCACTGTTTCAGCGGTGAGCGCCTCCAGTTGATAGGGGCGTTTCAGGTAATGATATTGAAATGGTGGCTCATAAATCTGAGCGATAAACGCGTACTCGTTGGACGAATAGGAGCGCACCGGATCAAGATGCTTGGGCCGCTCGGC
Organism: Gammaproteobacteria bacterium; assembly: GCA_029880755.1. Taxonomy (GTDB): domain Bacteria; phylum Pseudomonadota; class Gammaproteobacteria; order Acidiferrobacterales; family SZUA-150; genus JAOUNW01. The sequence continues at coordinate 1,936 of JAOUNW010000044.1, read as the reverse complement.
AAATGCCGTGTACAGAATGTTCTTTTTGGCATCAACGCCGGGATAGGGATTGTTCCAGGCCGCCAATGCCAAAACAGACTGCATTAGCATCAGGCCTGCTGCCAATGCTTTCATATACCCCAAGCTGGTGTGCCTCATTGCGTTTTTATAATGGCGACTCCTCCAGGGCCAAATCATAACCGGGATTATGCGAGGGAACAAAACCTTGTTTTATCTGTGACCTCAAAACACAGGCTGGAGCATCTTGTCCTTTCCGGTTAGAATCCGCGCCAACAATCGCTACCGAGGGAGATATTACTATGGGTTTTCTGGCCGGCAAACGCGCACTCATCGTTGGCGCTGCAAGTGACCGTTCCATCGCCTGGGGCATTGCCAAGGCTATGCATCGCGAAGGCGCTGAAATTGCCTTTACATATCAGACAGACAAACTGAAGTCCCGGGTAGAAAAACTGGCCGGTCAGGTGGATTCCGATATTGCCCTGCCCTGCGACGTGGCCAGCGATCAGGAAATCGACGAAGTGTTTTCCAAGCTCGACAATTATTGGGACGGCCTGGATATTATCGTCCACTCAGTGGCATTTGCTCCCCGTGAGCAGCTAAACGGCTCATACATAGACTGCGTCACCCGCGAAGGCTTCCAGTTGGCACACGATATCAGCTCCTACAGCTTGGCGGCCCTGGCCAAAGCCGGCCGCGCCATGATGCAAAACCGCAACGGCGCCATACTGACCCTAAGCTACCTGGGAGCGGTGCGCGCCCTGACCAACTACAACGTCATGGGCGTGGCCAAGGCCAGTCTGGAGGCCAATGTGCGCTATCTGGCGTACTCTCTGGGCCCTGAAGGAACGCGGGTAAACGGTATCTCTGCCGGTCCTATTAAGACTCTGGCAGCTGCAGGCATCAGTGATTTCAAGAAAATGCTCAGCAGTTTTGAGAAATACGCGCCGCTTCGTCGGGGAGTCACGATTGATGAAGTGGGTAATGCCGCGGCCTTTCTGTGTTCCGACCTGGCTTCTGGCATTACCGGGGAAATTACTTACGTGGATGCCGGCTTCAGCACAGTTGCCGTTACCGAATAAAGTCTTCTATAAATTATCAGCAAAAATCCGGACATTCGCTTCCTGGCGGAGTCCGGCGCTGTAATACTGCAGGTAATCAACACCACGATAACCGGTTAGCTGCCCACTGATACTTTCTTTTGTCTTGGCATCGGCACGGGCCGGATCGCCCTCTCTTATTTGCTGCAACACGAATACGGCGTAACCGGCATTACCCAAATCCACGCTTCCAAAGACTGGCTGACCCGCTTCAGGACGTTTTGCCTGAAACACTGCCTTAACAATACGACTATCAACTTCGCCGGTCTGGTTGCGCCGGAGGGCTTTCGCTTCACTGTACTTTAGGTTGTGACTGGCAGCCTGCTTCTTGAGATCGCCACCCGCTTGCAATGTCTGTGTTAAGCTATCACGTAAGGCCGATGCCCGTTCAAGGGCTGACTGCTGTTTCAGTTGAGCAACAATCTGACTGCGTACCTGTGCCAGCGGCATCGGCTCCTGTTTCCTGTGTCCCATAACGCGAAGTGATACCAGGGATGTTTCGCTTAGTTCAATCACTTCACTGTTACGACCCTGCTCCAGAACCTCCGGATTAAAGGCAGCATCCAATACTTTGGGATTTGCCGCAATTCCGGCACCGCCCGTTCTTGCAAACCAGCCGCTCTGCTTGATCTTCAGGTCAAGCGCATCTGCCGCTGGCTTCAGGCTATCAGGATTTTCAAAAGTCAGGTTATGAAAACTCTCGGTAACGTCATAGAAACGCTCTTCCGCCTTTTGTTTCAGCGCCAACTCCTTGATTTTTTCCTTGACCTTGGCAAAAGGCAGTTTGACACTGGGTTTGTAATCGGTAAGTTTGATCAAATGATAACCAAACTGGGTTT
>JAOUNW010000098.1 GCA_029880755.1 Gammaproteobacteria bacterium | reverse complement strand
GAGAACCACGCTTCAGTTATTGCTGGTGGGACTGGTATTAAAAACATTGTTTGAAAATGCCCGGTTCGGCTGGATTTCTCTTATGGCCCTAGTCATGTTGCTGTTTGCCGGTCGGGAAGTGATGGCACGGCAAAAATACAAATTGAAGGGATGGTGGGGATTTGGTGTCGGCACCGGCTCCATGTTTATATCAACATTTTGCATTACCGTGCTGGTGTTGCTGGTGGTGGTGAGTCCTGAGCCCTGGTATGCACCACAATATGCCATCCCATTACTGGGCATGATGTTGGGAAACACCATGAACGGCATTGCCCTGGCCATGGACCGGTTGTTGCATGCGGCATGGGAAAAGCGCAATATGATTGAGTCCCGGTTGCTTCTGGGTCAAACAGGTGCTCAGGCGCTCGAGGATTTGCGCCATGAGAGTATGCGCACAGGAATGATCCCCATGATTAATGCCATGGCGGCAGCGGGCCTTGTTAGTTTGCCCGGAATGATGACGGGCCAGATCCTGTCCGGCACCCCTCCAATGGAAGCGGTGAAATACCAAATACTGATTATGTTTATGATTACGGCAGGCACTGGATTCGGCACGCTTACGGCAGTATGGCTGAGCTCTAAACGCCTGTTTGACGAGCGCCAGCGCTTGCGCCTGGAGCGCCTGAGGCGCTAATTAGAAATTGGTAATATTATTTACTACAGGACAATGTAGCGAATACCCACACAAAACGATATAGTAATGGTTGCTGGTTAACCAGGCGGCGCTATATGGAAGTAGATTTACAACAAAAAAAACAGAATACGAATTTGGAACAGAGAATACCGCAGCTTGGCGATAAAATAGCCATCGACTGGTGGACGTGGATTACACCGGTATTTCTTACCGCCTTCCTTGCCCTGGTAAGCCTACAGAATTTCCTCCTGTTTCATACCTACGCAGAATTATTCTCCATTATTGTAGCCATAATTTTATCGGTGGTTGCCTGGTATACCTATGATTTTTCCAAGAACCACTTTCTCATGTTTCTCGGCCTCGGTTATTTCTGGATCGCAGTTCTCAATCTGCTGCATACGCTTACCTTTAAAGGAGTGAACATTATTGCCGGTTCTGACGCCAACATGGGGATCCAGTTCTGGATTGTTGCCCGCTATCTTGAGGCTTCATTGTTGTTAATCGCTCCCTATTTTCTGAATCATCGTGTTACCAAAATTTCAATGTTTACTGTTTTTGGTGTCGGCTCAGTTATTGTCTATTGGGTCATCGTTGCAGGTTATTTTCCGCAGTTATATATCGAGGGAATGGGTTTAACTCATTTTAAAATAATAAGTGAATATCTCATTATCGGTATGCTGTCCCTGGCCATTATAATTATGGTCTATTACCGTGACCTCATGGGTAAAATTATCACTCGATTGTTAGTGTTATCGGTATTGTTTACAGTCTTGGCCGAGATTTGTTTTACGCTATATGTACACGTAGAAAGTGTTCCGATCTTTGTCGGGCATATATTTAAGATGTTCTCTTATTGGTTTATTTTTGTGGCAGTGGTGCGGACCACTTTAACTGAGCCTTACCAGATTATGGCCAGGGGTTTCAGTACCTACGATGCAGTCCCGGATGCCACGATAGTGGTCGATAAGGACGGTATTATTCGTCAGGTAAACCGTGCGGCTTGTGCCGACGTGGGTAGTTCCCCAGGTAAAATTATCGACCGTCATTGCCATGATTTATTCCACCCGGAAAATATCCTTTTGGAAGATTGCCCGGTATGTGAGCAAATAGAAAAACGGGAAACGCTTCATAATCTGGAATTGCACTTCCCAAAGGAAGATCGATGGCGTGCCTTTACACTGACGCCTATTGAAGCGCCGGGTAACCTGACCGGTATGGTCCATGTTTCCTCCGATGTGACGGTGCGAAAAAAGGCAGAAGAGGAGCTGATTTATCAGGCCAGTTATGACCCGTTAACAAATCTGCCAAATCGGGCATTAGCGACGGACAGGTTAACGATGCTGATCAAGCGCGCCAGGCATGAGAAAAAATGTACAGCCGTGATGTTTGCTGACATCGACAATTTTAAAGATATTAATGATACATTGGGACATGGTTTTGGCGACCGAATTTTGGTGGAAGTAGCCAAGCGCATAGCTGAGTCAATTAGAGAAAGTGATACTGTCGCCCGCTGGGGAGGGGACGAGTTTATTATTATAGTAACAGACCTGACAAACTTGATGGATGCGGAGTATGTTGCTGAACAAGTATTGGAAAAATTCTCCAGACCCTTTGTGCTCGATAGGCGTGAGTTTAATATTTCTATTAGCCTGGGGATATCCGGTTATCCGGAAGATGGTGAACGGCCTGATGTACTGCTTAGTCATGCAGATGCTGCAATGTACAAGGCCAAGACATCTGGCAAGAACACGTTCCGCTTTTTCACTTCAGATATGAATGAATACGCCGCAAGGAAGATGCTGATGGAATCGCATCTTCGGCACGCCATCGAAAGAGACGAGTTCGAATTGTGTTACCAGCCCGTGTTGAATCTGAATACTATGCAAGTCACCGGTTGCGAAGCTTTGCTGTGTTGGCATAACACCAGTTTGGGAAAGGTCGTTCCCGACGTGTTTATTCCTCTGGCTGAGGAAAGTGGAATGATCGTACCCATAGGGAGATGGGTACTGGAGCGAGCTTGCGCGGATTTAGCTGTGTTACGAGGCATGGGTTATGCTCAGCTAAATATGTCTGTCAATATTTCGTCAAGGCAGTTAAGAGAACCGGAGTTCCTGAATATGCTGAACACAATATTGGTTGGTGCCGATACGCCTGCGGAGAACATTGTGCTTGAAATTACCGAGAGTCTGTTGCTGGAAGCGGAACATGAGAATGTCACATTGTTGTCCGATATTGTGAAGAGCGGCGTCAGGCTCTCCCTTGATGATTTCGGCACAGGTTATTCCTCTCTGAGTTATTTGAAACGATTCCCCTTTAGTGAGGTTAAAATTGATCGAAGTTTTGTTATGGATATCACCGAGAACCCCAGTGATGCGGCATTATGCAAGGCTATTGTCGCCATGGCCGAGAGCCTGGATCTGATTGTGGTGGGCGAGGGTGTGGAGACATCTGAGCAGATGAACATACTGAAGGAAAGCCGGGCCCATATGGCCCAGGGGTTCTATTTCAGCAGACCAGTTCCATTTGAGCAACTTGTGGATTTCTTAAGGACGCATTGATGTGCCGGATATGTTAACCGGTGCCAGTTTTCTCACGGTCGTCGACCTTGTGCCGCTAGTATCGATTGACCTGATAGTGATAAATCCCGCTGACCAGATATTATTAGGCAGGCGACGTAATCGCCCGGCCCAGGGGTGCTGGTTTGTACCCGGCGGCAGAATCCACAAGTTGGAAAAAATAGCACAGGCCATGATACGGATTTCTCAGTCTGAAATAGGGATATCGGTGTCTCCGGATAGTGCCAGGTTGCTCGGTGTCTATGATCATATTTACGATGACAACTACCAGGGTGTTGCCGGTGTCAGCACTCACTATGTTGTACTGGCTTATGAATACAATTTAAGCAACGGAGATCAGGTGACTCCGGATGATCAGCACGAACGCTTTGTCTGGTGGGATAAGGAAGAACTGCTCGTTAGTCCCGATGTTCACGGCAACACCAAAGCCTATTTTTCAAATTAGCTATTGAGTTGTTTGATGGGAAACGGCTTTTGAGCCGGTCGCTGGCAATGAGCCGATCCGGGTAATACGATAATATTTCCCTTTTTCATTGGGAAGCTGCAAGACTCTGTTCGCCGGGGACTGTATCATGAGTGTTTTTTCAGGCCGGAAAGGCCCATCCTCGTTTTCAGCAGAGAGCAGCAAATAAACGCCGGGTTTTAATGTCCGCGTCTTGACCGTGATTTGGTCTTTTACGCTCGATACTTGATAGCCGCCAAAGGGCTTGGCCAGAGGCTCACCGACAAAGATTCCCTGACCTGGTTGCAATACACTTTTCCAGTAGGCCTCGATCAGGGTTTCTCCGGAAGCATACGAAGCAATGGCGATAGCGGGATTGGGAAACTTTGCTGGAAAATTACAGGGTTCAGTAACTGCTCCATAGCTGCCCGTGGCTCCAGCCTCTAACCAGCGCAGGATGCTCATCTGGGAACGACCATCCAGAACTCCACCGGTAGATGTCAAATGATCGGCAATGGCGCCCGGAAGAAACTCCAGGGTGTCCAATTTCTCAACGTCTTTGATTCCGGTGAAATAAAATAGAATATCAGTTTTGTGCTCAAGGTAATCCGCATTAATTTGTTCAATGTTAACTAGCCCTTGGAATTGTTGATAAATAAAAGGATACAGTACGGATCTGACGTTACGATGTTTATCGCTTGTACTCACTAGAAAGGCAGTACCTTCAGGGCTAGTATTATCTGAGGCTACACCACGATCAATCAGTCTTTTCGCTTGATCAAAATCTGTGGAGGCAAGAGCCATGGTTGGGCGAGAGCCACCTCGGAATGTGTGTTGGGTAACAGGTTTATGGCGCCAGACAGTGAAACTGTACAGCTGTTGGTATCACAGGAAAGCACGTTGGGTTGACCTTGTTCGTTTTTGTAAGAGCTGAAAACACACTGGTAATTGGTGCCTCCGGCGTTAGTCAGAAACACATCGCGGCCCAATGAAATCGTTAGACGATTGTAGTCGGAAACCTCGCAGGATGTGACAGAGAGAAGTTCCAATACATGGCGTACGCCAAGATCGGCAAAATTAAAACTCTGTGGTGAATCAAACAAGACGCATTGGACATCCTTGTTTTGATGGGTCAGGCTGACACTGTTAATTGTTGCGCTCACCTGGCTATAGCTGCCCAGATCATCGGTAACATAGAGTGACACGTCACTGGTTTGTTCAGGTCAAGCGCAGGCAGTCAGTGAAAGCGCTGCAGTCAGTGTTAACGTAAAGTGATTGTTTTTCATTGAATTACCTCCTGTTAGCAACCTTTAATGCAAATGCCACCTTCGCAGCATTGATTGCCCCACGTTTTTGCCAGCTTTTTATCTATCAGGTGTGTCATGAAAAGAAAGCTGGCAATTCCACTTTCTGCCGAAATTGACCATGTCCTGCCTGTCCGGCATATAGGTTTTATTTTACTCCTTGTCGCTGGAACTCGGCTACACCACTCGTCCGTTTGCCAGTCCAGGCGTTCACTCGGTCAGCTAGCCAGGGATTTCTGCTGGATAAAGCCTCTTTTTTGCGCTGGCACGGAAAATTGTGATTGGCTATAGTTGCCTATGATTTTTGTCGGGGTGCTGCCCCGGATCGCGTGACAGGAGCCCTTGATGACACAGAAAAATAAAATTGGAGACGGTAGCAAGCTGGATAAACTGGTAGCCGAAACCCGGCGCCAGCAGGATGAGCGTGCCGCTTCCTACCGTGGACAAGCCCTGAAGATGTACCCATGGATTTGTGGCCGCTGTGGCCGCGAGTTTACTGCTTCCAATATTCAGGAGCTAACCGTTCATCACAAGAATCATAACCACGACGATAATCCGGCGGATGGAAGCAACTGGGAGTTATTGTGTCTGTATTGCCATGACAACGAACACCAGCGGCAACTGGAAATTATGCAAGCCAGCAGTACCCGTAGCAACAGGCAGAGTGCTGGCGCTACCCACCAACCCTTTGCCGCGCTTAAAAATATGCTAAAAGACAAGAAGTAGGGGTTTCGTTCCTACCATAAGAATAAGGAGAGTGCCGATGGTGAATGTTACGATTTTCCGGGGGACCGCCGGGGAAGTCGCTGTCTCACTTTTAAGCCCCTGGGTGTTTTTCACCGCAACCCCTATCGCTGTCCTGTTTTTCATTATCGGTTTAATTGCAGGCCTGATGGGATTTGCCAACAGCCAGTGGTTGGGCATGTTTTTCGGATTGCTTGCCACCGGATTTATCGTGGGGCGAATATCCTTGAGTGCCGCTAGGGGGAATCCTGCTGCCGGCATATTTGATAACTCCGTCAGCCATGGAGAAGCGCTGCAATATGCCATTCGTTATGCTGTATTGATTTCAATTGTCGGCCTAATTGTCGCTTGCTTAATGTGGTTGCTTACCAAGAATATAGGCGCCTCACTATTCGGCATGATGAATCTAATGGCTGTAGCAGCTATGGGGTTCAGGGGTGTCGCGATGATTGTTGTTATGTTCCTATCCATGCTTGCCGTCATCGCATCTTTCATTATCGCCATCCGCGTAGACAGGGTGACTGACTTGTTCAGTATGGAGGCCTGGACATGGTTGATACAGGAACGGCCGGGGGATTTTTTTGCTTTTCTGGCAGTACTGTCCGGTGGTATGACCTTGTTTTATTTTGTGTACAGTATCCCCATCGTTGTTGTCATCGCTGTTGCTTTTGCCATGCATGCAGGACTGGGCACCTTTATGGTAGCGTTTATCTATCTGCTCATGTTGGCCGTGGCTGTGGTACATCTTGGCCGGCTTTGTGGCATGTTTGTTACGTACGACTGGGCGATTAGCGCAGAACCTTCTGGTAGCGCCGGTGATCCGGCACCTCATTTGGCCACGGTATCCAGCGCAGCAAGTAAACAGGTCCACGCGGCTACTGCAAAAGTCACGACGAATCCCATCGGCGACCCGGTTTCGCCGTTAACTCCGGGATTCTCTTTTGACGATGTGGTAGCGAAGGTTCGGGCCACAGCAGCGGATCAGTTGGAGACCGAGGTGAACCGTCTCAAGGAGACAATTAAAACCAACCCGGCTGATATTGGTGCGTCAGTTGAGCTAACCCTGACCTACAAGAAAATGAACAAGGACAAGGAGATGCGCGAGGAGGCGGCTCAGTCTCTTGGGCTGTTAATTGCCATGGAAGATATGGATAGCTCTGAAAAACTGTTTCATGGCCTGGGTAAAGACAGGATGCACACACCACTGGTGCCGGAGGACAAGATAGCTCTGGGTCAATATTTAATGACTAACGGGCAGTTTCTGGAAGGAGGAGTGCTTCTTTATGCGGGAATGAAGGTCAACGATGCGGTATTGGCGGAAAAAAAAGTAATCGAGGTGGCACGGGCTGCCGCCAATGCCGGCAAATCCAAAGAAGCGTTAATATTGTACCAGCAATTGTTGAAATGGGACCCCAATTCAAATTTTGCAGACTTTATAAAAGATGCCATCCTGTCCTTGCAATCCGGCCAGTAATACCCAGAATAGGGAGGTCGGTTGGCTTATGTTATCAACCGGGATCCCAGGAGGTAACCGCCATGCGCCACACAATTTTATTTGTTTTTATCTCGTTTTCTCTGTTATTGGTCTCGCCGGTATCAAGCGCCAATAA
>JAOUNW010000228.1 GCA_029880755.1 Gammaproteobacteria bacterium | reverse complement strand
CGCCTGGTACCGGAATATTGCCAGTTGGTGGCCTCACAGACAGGCAGATAATGTACTCATATTGCGTTATGAGGATATGAAAAAAAATCTTTCAGCCAGTATCGATGTGATTTTAGGGTTTCTGGGCTGGTCGTTGACGCCGCTTCAAAGAAAAAATGTATTGGAGTATTGTTCTTTTGCATGGATGAAGACTAACGCAGACCGTTTTGGTAACCATGAAGGAAAATCCCGGCCAACGTTTCAACCCGGAACCTTTATTCGTAAGGGCGTGGTTGGAGATTACCAGTCCATGCTTTCCGAACAGCAGGAGCAACGTATATTAGACAAGGCCAGGCGTGAACTGGAGCCGGATTGTTTGACTTACCTTGAGCTTTTTTAATAGCTAACTATAGTGAACATTAGGGAGTCGTTTTGCAGAAGTTTTATGTGTTTTCCGCAATCATGGATGGGGGGTTGAGGTACTTCTATAACCAATAAAACTCAACAATGGAGGGAAGCAGATGAAAGAAAGACGCAAAGACCCAAGAGTAGCAGCTACCCTGGACATCATTGTCGACGCACCTGTTTGCGGGTCTGTCACTTTAAAAACAGCAAACCTTAGCAAAAGTGGAGTATTCTTGATTTCTAATGGTTTTCCGTTGCCTGAGCCCGGGGATATTGTCAGTTTAGGTCTGGGGGAATTCGCGCTCGTGGATCAGTCGCTCATGTTGCCGGCAATGGTTGCCCGAAAAACCGATCGGGGTATCGGAGTTAAGTATTTAGCGGATTAGAGGTGTGGTAATCGTGTTACAAGGAGTGAGCCAGTTTGGCTAATAAGATGTTAATTATGATGACCAGTGGGCCGGATACACCCACTCGTTTGGGTACACCTTTTCACCAGGCAATGACGGCAGCGGCGCTGGATGCCGAGGAGGTGACCATTGTGTTTACCATGGAGGGGACACGCCTGCTAAAGAAAGGTGTGGCAGAAAACCTACAAGTAAAAAAAGGATCAGATAGAACAGTCTACACCTATATCCAGGAAGCCAGGGAAGCCGGGGTCAAATTCTTCGTTTGCCCCTCATCATTAAAAATACATGATATGACTCTGCAGGATTGTATTCCCGAGCTGGATGGCGCCATCGGTGCTGCCACCTATGTGGCGCTGAGTATGCAGGAGGATGTTGTCGTTTTTTGTTACTAGGTATTTTGCCTTGAGTAGCACTGTTTATTTCCCCCATTGACGCACTGGTTGTATACGTCAGACAAATAGTCTTTTCTTGCCCCTTTTAATACCACGCATCTAACGATAACCTAACAGGTCTCGGGTTTTATTTTTCGGGAAACTATGCCGACACCGCAAAATGCTGTTTTGATGTCCCATCATTTAACTTCTAAAGAAGTGTTAGGGGCTCTTGCTAGCGATCCTCGTGGACTAACTACTGAAGAGGCGGAGCGTCGCTTAAGTGTCTATGGGCCAAACCAGCTTCCTCCCGCCCGCTACGTCAGTTTCCTTCTGATATTTTTACGACAGTTTTTAGACCCCTTGATATATGTTTTATTGTTTGCCGCTATGCTCTCCCTGTTCGTAGGAAAAATTACGGATGCTGTTTTTATTTTTGCTGTATTGGCGGTAAACGCATTGATTGGCGCGTTTCAGGAAAGATCAGCGCAGCGTAGCGCTAGTTCGCTGCAGCAGCTCATTACTGATACCGCCAGGGTGCAGCGTAGCGGTGAAGCCTATGAGATTGAGGCAGCACGTTTGGTGCCGGGAGATATCGTTTACCTGGAATCCGGTGACCGGGTGCCGGCGGATATCCGTTTGATAACGGCTCAGGATACCTACATCAATGAATCGTTGTTGTCTGGTGAGTCCTTACCTGTATTAAAAAAGGCTGATGCGTTGTTGTCGCCGGATACCCTGGTTGCGGACCGGGTCAACATGGCCTTTTCCGGTACCTTGCTGGTGCGGGGCCGTGCTGTGGGCGTGGTAACGGCAACGGCGTTGGCGACAGAACTGGGTCAAATTGCACAAGATGTGTTGCAGCAGGAGCGGGCCAAGCCGCCTCTGCTCCAACGCATGGAGCGGTTTACCTTTCGCCTGGCTATCTCCATGACAGTGGTTATCACGATGCTCGCTTTTATAGCTCTTTATCAGGGTATGCCGTGGTTTGAGGTTTTTATGTTGGCGGCAGCGTTGGCCGTGGCTGCTATTCCGGAGGGCTTGCCGGTAGCACTTACAGTGGCCTTGGCGATTTCTATTCGGCGCATGGCGAGGCGTCACGTCATTGCTCGTCGCTTGGTTACCGTTGAGGCTCTGGGTTCCTGTACATTTATCGCATCAGACAAAACCGGCACTCTGACCCGCAATGAAATTGCTGTGCAAAAAATAGTTTTTCCCGGGCACGTGGTTCTCGAACTCCCCGTCACCCGATTGGCGACTGATCAGGAGAAGCTGGAATTGCTATCATCCTTTCCGCCGACGCAGCGAAAGTTAATGG
>JAOUNW010000097.1 GCA_029880755.1 Gammaproteobacteria bacterium | reverse complement strand
AACGCCTGCAAAAGGGGCGCTCCTTGTCGTCGGCCAGGGACAGCAAGCAGTTTCTGGCCAGCCGCTTGCGGGGCCGTAAACAGGAAGTTTTCTGCTGTCTGTACCTGGATAACCGGCACCGGGTGTTGGCCTTTGAAGAGCTGTTTCAGGGCACCATTAATGGTGCATCTGTCTATCCCCGCGAGGTGGTCCGGCGGGTACTGGCCCATAATGCCGCGGCCGTGATTCTGGCGCATAACCACCCCAGTGGTGTGGCTGAGCCCAGCCGGGCCGACGAAACCCTGACAGAGCGGCTCAAGGATGCCCTGGCGCTGGTGGAGGTACGGGTGCTCGACCATATTATTGTAGGCGAGGGGGATCCGGTGTCTTTTGCCGAAAGAGGGCTGATTTAGGCATCGCCAAATGCCCGAGATATCCTCCCGGGCACCTGTAGTGGGGCTATTTGATGCCGGGGGCTACCCATATCCCCGGCTTTTTGGTATAAAGCCGCCCTTCGCTGGGAAACATGCCCAGCCATATTCTGGAGAGATTTAACATGTCAAAGGTATGTCAGGTCACTGGTAAGCGACCCATGAGCGGAAACAACGTTTCCCATGCCAATAACAAGACCCGGCGCCGGTTCCTGCCGAACCTGCATTACCGCCGTCTGTGGGTTGAGAGCGAAAAACGTTGGGTAAATTTGCGTTTATCCCATCAGGGTCTGCGCACGATTGATAAAAAGGGTATTGATGCCGTGTTGAAAGACATGCGTGCCCGTGGTGAGACGGTCTAAGAGGGTAGAGACATGGCAGCAGTTCGCGAAAAAATTAAATTGGTTTCCAGTGCCGGTACCGGTCATTTCTACACGACCACCAAAAACAAGCGTACCATGGCCGACAAGCTGGAAATGAGAAAGTTTGATCCAGTGGCGCGTAAACATGTGATGTACAAGGAAGCTAAGATTAAATAGTATTTCCTAGTATTTCCAGAATTTAAGGAATAAGCGAAAGCCCGATTCAAGTCGGGCTTTTTTGTTGTATTTTTCCAGTTGTCTCTTAAATCAGGCGATGACAGGTTGATTCTGCGGGAACAGCGGTTAAATCTTTAAGGCCGGCTTTTGTTTAATTTTGTATTTAGCCCTATACTGTGAATGTTAATTTTAATCACTTGCCAGTTGGTCAAGTAAAGACGCTCACTGAATAAGCAAAAGAGGAAATAAACAGATGAAGAAGAATGTACTTGTCTCCATGGTACTCGCTGCCAGTATAGGTTCAATGTCAGTCAATGCCAAAGAGCCGATTTATATCGGTGGTGGATTGGGGTTGAATAGTTTGACAGGTTTTGATGATGCCACCGGCTTTCAGTTTTTTGGCGGTTATGAGTTGGGCGATATGGGTGCCAAGGGATTTAATTTTGCTGTTGAGGCCGGTTATATGGATAGCGGTGAATTTGAAAGATCCACAACCATTCCTTTTCTTGGAACTGTAACAGTAGCGACCGAAGCCAAGGGGATTTGGGCGACAGGCGTTGCCGCTTATGCTGCCTCACCCACTGTCGATCTGTTGGCTCGATTGGGTCTTGATTTTGGCGATGATGACGGTCTGATGATTGGTATCGGTATAGGATTTGATGTCAACAAACAGATGCAATTACGTGGCGAATTTGTTACCCGTGACAATGTTGACTCGCTTCAATTTAACGTTGTGTATCATCTGAACTAGGGTAATAGTATTTTCTGAAAAAATGCCGGCTATAAGCCGGCATTTTTTTATGGCGGCAAAAAAACCGGCTATTGAAGCGATTCAATAGCCGGCGACTTGACGAGACAAACTGAATAACAGGCGATATTCCCTCCGTAGAATTGCTTCTCCATCGGGCGTATTCAGTTTAAGCGTCAACATCGCCCGAACTTCCCTGGAGACCAGTCACTCCTCCCTGCTAGGCGACGTCGACAGGTGGGGAGTATAGAGGGAAGTTCTTACAGACAACTTACCGTCAACTTACAGGAAACTTACAGGAAACCGTTTCGGTAGAGCATACGTATACTTTAGATATGGATATGCCGGGTCATTTGCCGGCGACGATGCGCTGGCGAATTTCTTCAGTCATGTGTGATGGATCGATGTCTAAAAGCGATTTCAGCGTATTTTTGCAGCGCTGGTAGGTTGTCAGCGCTTCAGCCCGACGGCCCATGTGTTGGTAACAGATCATAAGATGTTGGTAAAATTCCTCGGCCAGTGGATCCGCTTCCAGTGCTCGCCGATAGAACTCAATAGCGGCATCCCACTGTTTTGTCGATTCCAGGTGTTTGCCGGCGGCGCTCAATTGGCGCAGGAACTTGCTGTGAAGACGATCGCGTAAGGCAATGGCCCACGACATGTCGGCGGCGTCACCCAGAAACGGACCTTGATAAAGCCCCATGATTTTATCGGCAGTTTCGGTAATGGCGTCACATTGTTTGTAGCGAAGCATGCCATCCATTTTTCCAAGTAAACGTTCAAATGCCCATACGTCGACCCAGCAATAGCGCGGATCCAGGGTAAGCCGACCTTCCTGAAGGATAATAGCCTTATCGCTGCCAATGAGTTTGCGTAACCGGTGTAACGTCGTATCGAAGGCCCGGTGGGCCGCGTCGCCTTCAGCATCAGGCCACAATGCCTCAACAAATTTATGTTCACTCACTTCTCTGCCACCAAAGGCGATCAGGGTTTTGAGTAATTCAAGTGGTTTGCTCTGTGCCCGGCCGCTAAACCGTAGTGGTTCGCCGGCACTTAACAGGCTAAAGCGCCCAAGCGTGTATATCTTGATTTCCCAGGGCCAGTTTTCCACGTCTTCCGTTATGTCTGCTTCCGGTAACAGATTTTGTCTGCGGATTAATTGCTGAACATATTCAGTCTCAATGTTGCGTTTGAGAGCAAGGCTGCACAGTTTCGCCATGAACGCGGGCCGCCACCAGGTCATGGTGACGTAACCGTATTGCCGGGCCATGGAAAACGCGTGGGTTAGTAGCTTGGCTGCCTGATCCTGATCGTTTGTCTCCCGGTAAAAATAGGACTCGATGAGAAGTTTATGGTACTCAATGTAACGGCTGTTGAGTTGCTGGTTATACTCGACAGCCTTGTTCAGGAAGGTTTGTGCCCGGTTGATTTCGCCTTGTTCATAAAGTACTTGTGCCAGACCGAGACTGGTTAATGTGATGGGGAAAGGGCTGCCGGTTTCCTCTGCCAGCGTTAACGCTGCCTGGGCATGCTCCAGTGCCTTGGGCAGGTTTTTCTGATTAAGTGCCAGGCTGGCGGCCTGGTAATGATAGTGTGCGCTGTCCAGTTTTCGGGTACCGTGCATACTCACGGCCATGTTATCCAGCAGTTCGGAGGCTTTTGCCAGATCACCGTCATTGATGGCGCCGTACATAGCCTGGGCATAAAGCATAAAGTCCCAAAGATGTATGCCGTTTTCCTTGGCAATTGCCAAACCCTTGTTAATTGTTTTCAGGCAGCCGCTACTGTTTAGCGTCAGCCACTGGTACATACCTTCCATTGAATGCCAAACAATGAGCGTTAGGGGTGCAATGTCTTTTTTCTGAATAGCAGGCGCCAGTATTTCAATTATCAGACCTGCTTTTGCCAAATCCCCCAGCCATGAGTAATACAGCATAAGGTGATTGCCGATCATGACACGATGATGCAGATCCAGATCGCTCTGGATTAATTTTCTTACGCGTTCTTCCCAGTAGGAAAAATCCGGGTGCTGCGGTTGGCGATACATGAGCGCACTGAATATGCTGGCGGACACGCGGGCCTCGATTTCCAGCGATGGAAAATCGGAGCAGGGTTTGATTGATTTATCAAATATCTCAATCCATTTGTCGAGCTCATGAAAGTTTCCCCATTCATATAAATAGGTCTCAATAATGCTGGACCAGGCAAGCATTGTTCCAGTCTTATCGCTTGTTTCGTAAAATAATTCAAAGGCCCTGTTAAAATATCTGCGGCTTTTGGGAAGATCAAATGCCAGCAGACTGGCGCCTCTCCAGTAAATTATCCACGGATTATCGTCGCATAATTTGGCCGGTAACCGGGTCAGCCATTCATCGAGGGTCTGGTTACGACCTTGTGTCAGGAGTTGCGGCGCTTGTTTGCATACAAGAGGAATGAGGTGCTCCCAGTTTTTTGTATTCATAAGCATGGCAACGGCTGCTTCTGTTTGACCGTTTTCTTCCAATAATATCGCTGCCTGATTCTGTATGTCAGTTAATTGTGACGGGCTAAATTTTTGTTTGGCCCGGGTAATAAGAAACTCCCTGAACAATGGATGATAGCGGTAGATCACTTCTGATTTGGCAAGTTGTTCCGTGAAATAGTGGTGCTGGTTTAGGGAGCTGAGAATTTTGCCGGCATTGGAATTACCCGTAAGTGTTTTTGCCATGGGGACAGTCATATTGTTCAGAAAAGCTGTTTTAAGCAGGAACTCCTGTTCTTCCGGGGTTGTGTGCTCGAGTATTTCGCTGGCGAAATAATCAAACAGACCGATCTGGGAGGTGTCCTTTAGTGCTTGCGGGTTAAGCCGGCCATTATTGAAACTGTCCAGTATCAGTACCAGACCGGCGGCCCAGTCTTCCACCTTACCATGAAGGTTGCTTAGAACATCTTTTAATGGTTCGCGCAGCCCCCAGAGTTTTGCGATGCCTTTGGACTCATCTTGAGTCAATGCCAAATCCTTCCAACCGACTACCGCCATTGCTTGATTCGTTTGAATGCGTGCGAGTGCAGCAGGTGGATTGCTCCGACTTATGGCGATAATTAAACTGTCTGGCGGAAGCTGCCCAAGGCACTCGCGCAGCGTCTCATGGAGTTTCGCGTCCTTGGAAATTTCCTGATAGTTATCCAGGACCAGCGCAAAAGGGGCCTGAAGCCTGTCAAACAGTTCCTTGAAAAAATGCCGGGAGAATGCCAATTCGTTATCGTGATATTCCGGTGTAAGGTGAGGCAATGCTTGCCGCTTCCTGGATATCTGTTTTTTTCCTGCCAGACCGAGGTAATGGAAGAATGTCGCGCTATTCGAATCCTCCTTATCCAGCTGGTACCAAAGATAGGGAATGTCCCGATTATCAAGATAACTGCAAACGAGTGTTGTTTTGCCTGCCCCTGGCGGACCCTCAACCCAGATAAGTTGGCGGTCCTGCAGCTTGTCAAGCTGGCGGAAAAGCCGGGTTCTCAGGTACACCTTGGGTAAAACAGGGGGTGTTATTTTGCTTAGCGGAATATCCTTGGTCATGATCTAGATGATAACTGCCCTGTCATTGCGGGTTGAAGGCTAAACAGAGGATTATAGCCCGGCGCTTGGCCTGGATAAAAATGATATTCGCAATCAAGGCTGGGGGCCTTTGCGATAGTCAGTACTGTACAAGGGGGTTTTTTTTAGCATACACTTAAAATATAGTGTTAAATATCGATAAACGAACAATATAGGGTAATCAGCATAGTTAACAGGAGTTGGATTTAACCTTTTTTGGTGTCGACAGTGGATAGCTTAAGTCAGCAAGTATTAAGGACCGATGTATCCGGCATGCCGCTGGAGTGGATAGACTTTCGCGATGCGGTCAGGCTCTATCACCTGGGACAGGTTGCTTATAGCTGTGGCAGTGCACTTTATACCGTAAGAGGGGGCTATAATGCAGTAACCGGTATCCGTAGCGCCATTGAAATCAATTCTATTATCGCGACGGAGAGTAAAACCCATTTTTGGCTACGCTCTCACGAGCAATATAACCCACCCCTGAATAATCATGCCCTTTTTGCCAGGGACGCCTATTTATGTATGTATTGCGGCACCCGGCATCTTTCCCGGGAGTTATCCCGGGATCATGTCAAACCCCTGAGTCAGGGGGGTGTGGATAATTGGAATAATGTAGTTACTGCTTGCAAGCGCTGTAATAATCATAAGGCAGGCAGAACACCGGAACAGGCAGGTATGGAGTTACTGGCGGTTCCTTTTTCGCCTACCCACGCCGAGTATATTTATCTTCAAGGAAAGCGCGTATTGGCTGACCAGATGGAATTTTTGCTGGCCCATTTCCCGCGATCCAGCCCACTGCACAAGCGTGTGGCCAGTTTGATTTAAGTAGGCCTTACACCAATGTCGGCTCAGCCGGTATCAGTGTGTAAGTTCTCAGTTTCTGGGAAAAATCCTTAAGTGCCTGGATGCGGGTTTCTTCCGCCTGCTTGCACCAGTCGTCCAGCGCCTTTAAAAGATTCTCCTGACTGGTGGCCGAGCGTTGCCAGATATCCTGTAATTTGCTTTTCATGGCGTAAACAGTTTCCAGGGCCTGATTTTCTTCCAGTATTTTGTGAAGCCACTTCCTGCTCCTGTCGTCAAGCAAAGCCGATTCTCTTACCATCAGGCGCCGGGCCTTCTTTAATAATACCCAGTGCTCTTTGTCTTTTGGATTGGCCTTTTTGAGTTCTTCGCGATGAACATTATTCAATACTTCCCTGGCAAAGCGTGACATTATCTGAAACCGGTTTGCGATTACCGCCTTTACGGTTTCCATGTCGCATTGCTTTTTATTGACATCGTAAACCGGTTGCGGAGGAACTCTCTTAATTTCGGCCAATCGAAGTAATTTTAGTGTCTTGATATAGAGCCAACCCAAATCAAACTCCCACCACTTTGATGACAATTTTGCGGAACTGGGGTAGGTGTGGTGATTGTTGTGTAATTCCTCGCCACCAATCAAGATTCCCCAAGGGATAATATTCTTTGACGCATCTGGCGCTTCGAAATTACGGTAGCCCCAGAAGTGACCGATACCATTGATGACACCTGCTGCGAAAAAGGGAATCCACATCATCTGGATAGCCCAGATGCTGAGTCCAATAGGGCCGAATAAAATCACATTAATGATCAACATCAGGCCGATACCATAGTTGTTGTGCTCGTAGATATGGGTTTCCAGCCAGTCATTCGGTGTGCCATGGCCGTAACGCGACAAGGTCTCCCTGTCGGCTGCTTCCTTTTTGTAGAGTTCGGCCCCTTGCCACATTACTTTTTTGATACCAAAAATTTGCGGACTATGAGGATCATCAACTGTTTCGCATTTGGCGTGGTGTTTTCGATGTATCGCAGCCCATTCCTTGGTTATCATTCCTGTAGTTAACCATAACCAGAAGCGGAAAAAATGACTGACAATAGGGTGAAGATTTAATGCTCGGTGAGCCTGGTGACGATGCAGAAAAATGGTAACGCCGGCAATGGTGATGTGGGTCAGACCCAGTGTTACCAGCAGGTAGCCCCACCAGGGAAGATCAAATAGTCCAATATGCATATGGATGATAGTCCTCGAAATAATCTTAAAAACACAAAATGTGATTAGGAATATGGTGCCGCTGGGGTGTTAATACAATATAGTATAAACCACCTTTGAGATTCC
>JAOUNW010000226.1 GCA_029880755.1 Gammaproteobacteria bacterium | reverse complement strand
CGCGGCACGGGCGTATGCGCTGAATAGCCACCGTGGCGTCCAATAGCTGGTAATCATAGCGTCTGCAGTACTGATGGCAGCGCGCCAAAACAGTTTCTCGTGCGCGCATGCTGTCACGCCAGAACCAGACGATAAATATCAGAAGTAATGCGAAAAGTAATTTGAGCATACTATAAGGCAGTCAGTCGAGTGAGTTGTTTGCGCGCATCTATTGCTGTATTTTTCCGTAAAGCCTGGTGTACAGTCCCTGCGATGCAATAAGTTGCTCGTGAGCACCGGATTCAATAATCTGGCCGTTCTCAAAAACGTAAACAGTGTCCGCTTGTTTTACCGCGCTCAGCCGGTGCGCGATAATGATGGTGGTGCGACCGTGTAGGAATGATTGCAGGGCTGCGTGCAGGCGCGCCTCGGTGCCGGTGTCCAAAGCGGAAGTCGCTTCATCCAGGATCACGACTTTTGGATTCGTCAATACCATGCGTGCGATGGCCAGTCTTTGTCGCTGTCCCCCTGATAGCCGAATGCCCCGGTTGCCGATCAGGCTGTCAAGTCCGTCGGGCAGGCTTTTTATCGTTTCATCCAGCTGTGCGATAGCCAAGGCTTGCCATAAATCGTCGTCTGTCGACTCCTGGCCTAACGTCAAATTCTTACGCACCGAATCGTTAAACAGCGCGGGCTGTTGCAGCACAGTGGCGACATTTTCCCGTACGATATCCAAACCGATACGAGTAATCGGTACTTCATTGAAATACAACATTCCGGAATTGCTTGGATACATGCCGAGAATAACTTGTACCAAAGTCGATTTGCCCCCGCCGCTCGCGCCGACCAGCGCGACTTTTTCGCCGGGCGCAATATTTAAGCTTACATCACGCAATACATCCGTTGTCTCGTCAAAGGAAAAGGAAAGGTTTTCTATGCGTATACCAACGGTTGTGCTGCCGGCAAACGGGTTTTCCAGGTGAGGGTAAGCCGGCTCTTGATCGAGCCTGAGGATACTGTTGATGCGCGCCAAAGCCGCTTTGGCGCCGTAAAACGCATATTGTACGTTCAGTGCATCCTGAACCGGCGCCATCATAAACCACAAATAGCCGAATACAGCCAGCATTTGACCCACTGACAAATCGGAAAATACCACCATCAGCATGCTGATGGCGCGAAAACTGTCAAATCCAAAAAGAAAAACACCGAAGGAAAAGCGATTGGCGGCGTCGCTCTTCCAGGAAAATGCCGCCGAATGTTTTCGTATCTCTTTGGCATGGTCGGCCACCTGGGCCAGATAGTGTTGTTCGCGATTGCTGGCGCGAATTTGCTGTATCGCCTCCAGGGTTTCCATAAGTGATTGCTGAAATTTCTCGAAGGCGCTGTTTTCTTTCTTCTTAAGGTGTTTTACTTTTTTGCCCAATAGCATCGTGCAGTAAATAACCAGTGGATTCATGAAGATAATGAACAGCGCAAGTTGCCAATGCATGATCAGTAAAACCGCCGATACACCGGCCAGGGTAAGGGTCGCGATCAGTGTTTTGGCTAATGATGACCCGATAAAATCGTCAAGCGCATTCATATCGGTAACGAAATGGGAGCTAACGGCGCCGCTGCCCAAGGATTCGTATTGAGCCATGGACACGCGCTCAAGCTTGGTTAACAGTTTGGCGCGTAACTGATAGCTGACTTCTTTGGCGATCAGGGTGAATTGACGCGTTTGCCAGACGTTTAAGACAATGAAAATAAGACGCAAAATAATCGTTAATGCAAGTACCGCAAGAATGTACAGAGCCGGGCCATGCCACTGCTGGGGAAACAACCATTGCATAGCTGAAACAAGTGTAGCGGGCTTGTCTAATAGTACTTCGTCTACTAAAAAAGGCAGTAGCAGTGGAATAGGTACGCTCGCAGCGACTGCGATCAAAGCGACAACATGGGCATAAACAATCCGACGACGATAAGCCAGCGCAATTTCATAAATTGAACGCCAGCTAAATTGAGGGATGTCGTTGTCGGGCATAGGGTTATGGCTTGTATGGAGTGATATTTCAGCCGTGGGCCTATATTACCATAGGCTTAGCTGTTACCGCTGTAATAAACTAAAAAGCGGTAGATATGGTATGTTCTTAGGGCAGGCTAACCCTTGAACGCATCTTTTGAGCGAAGGTATTCGGTTTCTTCGGGAGTGTTTTCCCGGCCGAGAATTTTATTACGGTGAGGAAAGCGGCCAAAGCGTTGAATTATGTCCCTGTGGTGCAAGGCGAACTTGAGATTATCAGCCAATTGCGCGTCTTCAAAAAGTTTGACGGCATAATTCTGATCATCCATTGATTCGCTGTGCATGAACGGCATATATAAAAATATTTTTCGATCATCCTCTATTTCGCGGTCAAATCCGGCTTTGACCGCGCTTCTTGCCACCCGCCGGGCTTCTTCTTCAGTGGCAAAGCTGCGCGCTTCACCTCTGAACATATTAAGCGGAAATTGATCCAGTACAATGGCAAGC
>JAOUNW010000227.1 GCA_029880755.1 Gammaproteobacteria bacterium | reverse complement strand
TCTATTGCGCTGTCGTTCGATGATACAGTTTTTAATGTGTAGGCCCGGCGCACCTTTCCACGCGAAAACGGCCGCCTCTCGTTTTACCGCATTACCGCGAGGATGCATCAATGTCAGGTTTATCAGCGAGATATTGGCTGCTTGCACTTCTACAATCGCATCCAATGGATTGCCTGCATTGCCAACAGCGCCCTCACGTCCACCTTTGGTTTGAATAATTGTATTGTTAGCCGACTCTCCCAGCAGGGTGATGCCAGCAGTTTGAACTAAGATATTTTCCCGATAAACACCCGGCGCGATGGCTACCACATCTCCCTCTACCGCCTGATCTACCGCTAGCTGCACTGATCCGCACGGGTCAACATCTGTACACGCTAAACCCACCCCTCCTTGCGCTACATGCAAATTGCCGGCATGCGCACTTACCTGAAATAGAACCAGCACTACTCCAATACTTTTTCTCATTTCACACTCCTTATTTGATATTGTAGACAATCGTTGTAAGCACTACTAAGTACGGAGATCAGATTCAGGTTTTCCTAAAATGTTACATGACGCGACAAATACTTATCGTTACCGCAGAAGTTTGTTCATCACCATAGGGTTTAGTGGCCAGAACTTTCCGCGTAACTTCAGACTGCGAAATCGCACATGCGCCTTACAATGAAGCCATTACTTGATACAATGCGGTATCTTGTAGCGAGTTATTAAGAAGCACTCATATCAATCAATGTGGAAACTAATCGTAATATATTTGCCAGCCTTGGCAACTCTGCTGGCACCACCGAATTGTATTGCGCAAGGCATTTTTAACCTCATACTTTTACCTGATCCTTTTTCCTGCCACCAAGTTGGCCTGGAAATCGCGGTAAGTGACAACAACCGACTGGGTCTGCTCGGCGTAGCGGCTTGCAAGTCAAACCGGCCGACTTTCGGCAGCCCGCATCCC
The DNA here is from genome assembly GCA_029880755.1 of Gammaproteobacteria bacterium. Classification (GTDB taxonomy): domain Bacteria; phylum Pseudomonadota; class Gammaproteobacteria; order Acidiferrobacterales; family SZUA-150; genus JAOUNW01. The sequence goes on along the minus strand of JAOUNW010000227.1, from coordinate 1,539 downwards.
GATATCGACAATAGTTTCAGTAGACTATTGCTTCCATGGACTTACACCAGAAACAGCGCATGGACTGACAGCTTTTTCATTAAGCCCATCATCGGCCGGGAAAGCCACCGATTCAGATCAAAAAAAGGTTCCAATGCCGAAGTTGTGTTTATGGATTATACGGTTCAGGCAGGGTATCAGTGGTTCTGGAAAAATGGCTTCAACATAACTACGTCCGGTGGCTTGGCGTATTTAGCACGCAGCAGACTAAAGAAGACTATCACCAGTGACGAAGACCAAAGTGTAATCCGGTTTCTTGACGATAACACCGAAACCAATGTTCATGCTGGTATCGGTGTTATTTTGGGTTGGTTGTTCTAAACTTACAATGTTCGATTGTGTTTCGCATATCTGGTTTATTAAGCTACAGCCTGATACAGAAACACACCTCCTGCGGTAACAAAAATCGCGTGCTGGGTTAGCATCGCCACGGCTCGCAGTAATGGCGTATTGGTATAAAGCATACCGACAGCATGAGCAATCCGAACAGCCAAAAACACACCGCCGAACAATACCACATAAATCGATTGACCGTAGTTGTATTCGAGTATGCCCAGCAAAATAAGACCTAAGGGTACATATTCCCCGAAATTACTCAGCGTCTCCTTCTTACGTAACAGATCTGCATCACTAGCATCGCCGTAAGCGACATTGCCCAGCGCGGGATCAGGCAAAGCGGGTCGGACCTGTGTAAACAATTGATTTGAATGTATTTAGCGTCTAAATAACTCTTGAATTTGGCCTTAAATGGCCCATTTTCATAGCAAAACCACGAAGAAAGCTTAGAAACCTCTATGGTGTGGCTTGCACGTGGTGTGATTTCTCCCGACGGTTCGAATTCCAAATATCTCATTTTGCCTCGAAAATGGACTGTTTAAGCGAAATTTTAAGCCTGAATTTACTGTAATACCTTATCTAAACAATTAGTTGCGGAGGTCCGACCCCGCCGACCTTGAGTTTCTTAGCACTTAACTATAGACGAGGATATCCAGCAACAGATACGCGACCAGGATAATCGCAATCCAGAATACCATGCTGCCTGTGGGCCAGCTTTGAGCTAGATGGAACTTGGCAATGGAGGACTGGGAAAATGACTCTTGAATACCGCGCACGGGAGATTTTGCAGCGGCAATAGCAATCTCTTTTATAGTTCGAAGAAAAATCAGGCCACGCTGGACACTGATGACCAGCAATTTACGATAAATCCATTCCGCATCCAAATTTATCGAACGCAGTTCCGGTGGATATATACCTTGTTTATTTAACCATACGAATGCTAACGCGGAGAAGAACAGCAATTGTAGTTGCGCAAGGACATGGGTGGTGTCATATGGCCAGTACTCTACTTCCATGGGTAGCAGCGAATACAGATATTGGGGCTGGGTACCGATAAATATACACAATATCGCGGCCAGCGCCATGGCAATTAGCATATTGGTGGGTGCTTCCTTAGGACGCAGCCCGGAATCGTGGGCGAAAAATGCGAAATAAGGGATCTTT
>JAOUNW010000225.1 GCA_029880755.1 Gammaproteobacteria bacterium | reverse complement strand
TATACCCTAAGACGCACTTTCGTAGCTCTTCACAGAACGTGTTTGCCCTTTGTCCACGGTGCCGCAAATGAATAATCAATTGGGAAAAGGCCGTAGCACTGTGGTCTAATGATTCGCCCGCGGTAATTTTTAGCGGCGACAAGTGCCAGGAACAGGTTTCATTGTACCAATTGGGTTGGAGGCACACAGCCGGGTTCGCTAGAAAGGGGTCCCCCACTGATCAGTTTTTATCCTTGCCGGAAACGCAGACGGGGACACAATGGGAATATATTTTTACCGACCAGCAATTAATTGAGGTCTGCCCCCTATGGTACATTTTTCATGGTATTACTTATCAGGAGAAAATATGACATTGAATAGTAGAGATGAAAGCTCATTTTCAAGAAAGTGGGAGTGAATAAGCTTTGAGCATATCTGCACCCAGCTTGCTCTCCATCAAGGAGACCCCCATCCACCCAAATTTTTCAGCGACCTATTCAAGCCTGGGTATTACTGAAACCACGGCAACATCCATGCGCAAGGCCATCGCCGCAATGAAAAAGCAGCCGTTTGATTTTATCGTTTGCGAATTCATGTATCGATACGGCTCGGATTATGCTGGATGTACCATTTCCAATCTGGATGTAATGCTGGCCTCGCGGCAAAAATATTCACCGGGTGCACGAGTCATCGCGCTGGTTGATAAGACAGAACAGCAATATATCGCCAAGCTCACGGAACATTTTCCCTTGCATGCGGCACTGGTGTATCCGGTAAAGCGCGAAGCTTTGCAGCAAGCCTTATCACAAATCAACAGGGGTCTGTGACCTGCCCTGTTTTGACTACCACCGGTATTTTAGTAAAGTCTCCTTATTCCGAGCGGTTACGAACATAGTTCTGACCTGCCGCCATATGCAGGTTGCGGGCGACCTCCACCACGGCATCTTCTCTGACACCTAATTATAAATTTACTCAGTTCGATACAGCTGTCAGACCAAACTGGCTTTATAGACGTCCGCTTTGGGAAGTGAACACAGTATGTTTGCTAAAGAGAAGCCCAAAATCACCATTTTCCACGCTAATATTTACTACCGTTTTAACGCTCGACATTGCTCCAGCGCGTAACGGGTAATAATCGCATCGGGTTGCACTTACACAGCATGCTTCAGCGCCTAATCATTTACATCAGCTATCGATACCCGCAAGCCCGCTCTAAGCTGGTTTTTTGACGCATCGGAATTGGATAGAACTTGCCAGTGGCTCTAAGAAGCATATAATGCCTCCTAAACACATTATAATGTCCGTCGCATTCCAAGTTTGCTAATTGATATTCTGCTGTACCGTAGCAAAAACCGGGGTCAGAACTCAATTCTCTCTAATATTAGCAAGTATTGAGTTCTGACCCCGGTTTTCAACAAAGGAGAGTAGATGTGAAATATTGCGTTGTGGTCTTTGTGTTGGCGTTTGGTCTGATTTCCATGTCAACCGCTTTTGCACGTAGCGACGAGGTGCTGATAGATGCCAAGGAAGCCGTGGCGCTCCAGGGTAAGGGTGATTTACTCAATGTGGATTTCTATATGAAGGGCCAGGAACACCCGAAAGTAAAAAAGAAAATCGGTCACTGGTCATCCACCCGCAAGGGCCGTGGTGCGTTTCAATCCGATATGGACGCCTGCAGCCGCACCTTCGTCTCCGCATTAAAGTCATTACAGCAAAGAGCTTTACGGGAAGGCGGTAACGCGGTGATCAATATAACCTCCTTCACCAAAGACATTCCCTACGAACATCCTTCAAAATTTCGCTGTGTTGCCGGCGCGGTCATCGTGCATGTGGCGATTGAAGGTGATGTCGTACAACTGGAAAAGTGAGAACAATCATGGAAAACAATCCCTATGCATCACCCAAAGCCGACCTGGGAGAAAGCCAGCCGGATTCCGCATATCAATACGTGGGTTTCTGGTCCCGTGTGGGCGCCTCTATTATCGATACGATTCTGATGATGCTCGTCATCGGCCCGGTGCTTACCGCGCTATATGGGCAGGAGTACTGGCTCGCCGGCGTTCCCGAGGATACCAGCGCTATCTGGGATATCCTGTTGAACTGGTTGTTCCCCGCCTTCGCGGTTCTTGCCTTCTGGTTCTACCGCTCGGCAACGCCGGGCAAAATGGCGATCAAGGCAAAAATTATCGACGCCAAAACCGGCGGCAAACCTTCCATCGGCCAGTTGATTCTTCGCTACATCGGCTACTGGCCGTCGATGCTGGTGTTTTTCCTGGGCATTATCTGGGTTGCCTTCGATCAACGAAAACAGGGCTGGCATGACAAGATTGCCGGCACCTTGGTAGTGCGTAAATAGGAAAACCGGGGTCGGAACACAGTTTTTACTAATATTCCGGAAAGAGTGTTAACGACCCCGGTTCATTTCTATGCATTCATTAGGATCAATCCTATATTTTTCCTGCCTTCTTGTGCTTGTATAAATCAAGAATATGGATTATGTCTCCTACTGCATTTTTCTACAGTATC
>JAOUNW010000009.1 GCA_029880755.1 Gammaproteobacteria bacterium | reverse complement strand
TGGTCGCCTCCTTTTGAAGCAATTCTGCCAACTGGACCGCTTGATTCAGACAATGAAAGTTTGATGCATTCTCAATGGCAATACCGGCCTGGGCGGCAAACAGCGATAATAAATGGAGATCGCGCTCGGTAAACCGTTTGCCATTCGTCTTGTTAATACCTGATAACCCCCCAAGAAAACCATCCTTGCCTATCATGGGAACCATAATGACATTTTTACCATCGCTTAGACATTGAGTCTTTGCAGGATCTTCAAGTTTATCAATCGTTCCATGCCACCACGGCTTTCGATTTTTCCAGACCCAACCACAGACCCCAAATTCAAGTGATAGGGTCTCACCAATAATTTCGTCGGCATTCTTTCCGTATGCGGCGCGATAGGTATAGGTTTTGCTATTCTCGTCGACAATAGGAACCAACACGGTTTCGGCAGAGATAATTTTTTGAGCGTGCTGCGCCACCCGTTGTAGCACTTTTTGGATATTCAGTTCACGACAAACGGTTTCCGCTGAGTCCTGAAGAAGCTCGATTTCGGTTTCGCGTTCTTTTAATTCCTGTTCGAGGAGGTGGACTCGCTGTTCCAGCCCCTCGACAACATCTTCATTTTTCCTTTTGAAAAACATTAGCTCAAGCGGGTCCTTTTTCCCTTGGTCCTTGTTAGCGTGTACCTAAACGCACTGAGTAGTTAAAGAAGATTTATGTATAGCACACTATTTTAATAAGGCTACATAATTTAATGATTCTAAATTATACCTAATTAAAAAACGGTTTATGCAAGGTTTAGGGCGCCGAGGATAAAGATCTTACGATGGTAAGCGGGTGGCGGACACCTAAACGAGCAAGGCTCACTCAAGAGGGATTGTCTACTGAAAATACGCTCCATGGATAGTTGATAAACAAGACAAATTCTTTCCCCTCATCGCCGGACGCCAGATCAGCGCGAATAATTACACCGGAGAGTACCAGGCGAAAACCAGCCCCAAACGAGGTGCGACGATCTTTAAAAAGGTCGCTGGTATTGTCAGCGACACTGCCTTGCTCGGCAAAAAAGGCAAGCTGTACCCCTGTACGAATCCCTTTCGCCATATAAATATCAAACGGTGTACGCTCGTCGGTCAGGTTCCAGCGGTATTCCGCTCCCCAGAACAAAGCATGGCCGGCATAAAATCTTCCGTTCGCGAAGGAGCGTAATCGTTGCGTGCCCCCTAGGGCGCTGGCTGTACCATGAGTATTGTTGGCAATATGCCCATTAATAAACTTGTCCTCGGTGGAAAAACACTGTGGTTGTTCTGCCACTGGAAGGGCCAGGCAATTGAGACCGATGGCATTTTGTAGCTCTGCATAATCGGTAGACGCCTGGTGGATTACATGGGCGTTGGAAACGAACAGGTTCAAACCCAGCGAGTCCCAACGACGAAACGGGATATAACCAGTCAGGTTATAATCCATCACATAGAAATCACTTACATACGGATTTTCGTTGACCGGCAGGCGGGCAACCGTCTCTAGACGTATGCCCTTTCTCGGATCCAGGCGGTCATCTGTGTAGTCCAGCGTCAGACCCAGGGCGTGGGCCTTAACATTATATTCTGAATCGTCGATATTATTGAAGGCCCGGCCATCCTTATCAAGTACCTCTGTCACACGCTCATCGCCAAAACGCAAACGGTAATAGGTTTCCACGCGGCGCTCATCAAAAGTAATTGTAAGCTGACCCACAGCATAACTTCCTTCCCCCTTAGGAAGAATGACATCATTAACATCGGAATCAAGCCCACGAGTGTAGACCGTCGGCGCCACCTTGAAGTCATAATAGCCCACATCGAAGACCAATCTGTTCTTGATAAGATGGTAATCGAGAAAGGCATATCCGGCTGCCTCAAAATCTCCGGTGACATTGAAACCCGTGAAATCCAGTTCTGAATCCATCATGTTAATCACGGTGGCTCCTAAACCAGCGGCGCTTCCAAGTCCGGGGATGTCGCCTGCGATCGGATAGATAAAATAGGAAAAATCGCCCTCATACTGATCGCGCCGACGCTCGACAGGATCTGCTGAAACTGTATGAGCAAACGCCATCAAGACCAGGGCAACCAATGGACATAGAACAAAAGACATAAATCGGTATTGTCCAATAGTTTTCATCCCGTACCCCCTCAATAACTAGCAGGAAATCCGAATCAACAATTTTCTTTCATTCTAAAAGTACTTTCAGGCAAGGTAATCACCAGGCCTTACCCACACCTATATGCCAACAATCCGATCCTTTTTTATCAAGCGTGATTTCAGTCGCCATAAACATTTTAATCACCTCTATATTAGTTGTGGTATGCGAACTTGGTTTCAAAGTAGAAAATTCGCCAGCCCCTGAGAGCGCCATTGGTAAAAGCAACTGGTCGGCAAGATAACTTGCTACCGGAACACCGGCTTTAAGATAGCGCTGAACTTGGGTTGCAACGTTATCCGCTACAACTTCGGCGGGCACATGCCGTTCTCCAAAACTAGCGAACACCTCTGTGAGGTGCTGACTTTTTATTAATACCAACACCACGTTTCCTGGCCCATAGGCCATGTTGTCCTTACATAAGCGAAGTTGATCTGCCCCGCAGTCCTAGCGCATGACCTATCACGCCCAGTTCACGTACCGCGATTTGTTCCGGTAAATTTGCCACAATGGCAACAGCCAGTTTTTCCAAAATATCACCGCGAGTCATTAACCGGATCGATCTCAAAACTTTTGTCGGCTGAATATGGGCCCGCACTACGCCGCCACCCCTGGGATAATAGCCAGCACGATCCAGTCGAAGAGTGACTACCGGACCCATGCGGTTGATTATGGGGAAAAATGCCTGTTCGAGAAACTCGAATGGCGGGGCATGAGGATTATGTGTACCTCCTTCCAATATCAGGGTCGAAGGACCTTTAGCCACTAACAATGGCGGAAGTAATGTCTGTAATAATAAAGTCGTACTACCCGCAGTACCAATTGAAATATGGTATTCCTCAGGGATAACTGAATGAGGGGCGAATGTTATCTCCGTCGATCCTTTTGTTGCTCCCTGAATACTTGCTCCGGAAATTTTCGCGGCTGCATTCACTGCTGCCAGATGCTGATTTTGAAGACCGGGGTTCTTTCTTGTTGAACGTATATTAAAAATGCGGAATGGTTTTCCTAGACACATGGACAGAGAAAGTGATGTCCTTAAAATCTGGCCACCGCCTTCGCCCAATGAGCCATCAACATTTATGATACTGGGCTCGTTGACATGCTCTTTTACTGATCTATCGATCATGTACCCATCACTCCCAATAGAAGTGTTAAAAGAAGCACGGTCATTTGCTGGACCTTCGTTTGCATTTCCCATGCCGGGAAAAACCTACGGGATAGCTAGCCCCGCAATAATAAACCTCTCGTCTCATTATTGGTATTGTTTCGCACAAACTCTTTTTTACGAAAGAGTTGACTCGCATCAAAAGATCATTTCTTTTTTTTTGCTATTGTGATCGTAGTTTGCCCGGGGCGCGGGGGATGCGGTAATGCCTAATAATATTGAGCCAATTGTCGATTATTGGTATTCACACCTGGACAAGGGGCAACTATTCCAGGTAGTGGCGATTGATGAGCAGACAGGAACTATTGAGGTGCAACACTTTGATGGCGACATCGAAGAGATCCATCAGGATAATTGGCAGGAAATGGATATCGAGCTAAGTGAGCCTCCTGAAGACTGGACCGGCGCTCTAGATATTGCCGAACAGGATGATCTGGGCACAGATATTACTGATACTCAACCGAATGACTGGTCCGAACAACAAAAAGATTTTCGTACACCCAATCGCGAAAAACTCACCCAGGAACCCGAGGATTTTGCCGATGACTTTTCTGAGGGTTTTATGGAAGAAGAGCCATGGGAAGGTGAATAGTCTGTAGCAAGCAGATTAAGAAAGCTTTACTAATGTACCTGCCTACCATTTTAAAAGTGGATCGGAGAAGTCTCTGTGGAAGAAATGCTTACAAAACGGCGGGATGGGAAATACGTTGAATCATTTGCGGATAATTGGCTTGCGGAGTATTCCGAGAGTCCACAAACAGGCTTATGGAAGGTAGAAATCTTTCAGCATGATGTTTCCAGGTGGGTATCCCAGGACTATGCCCTGCTTGATGAGGCACGTACGGCAGCCCTCGATTATTTTGTACAGTCCTAAAATTTATGTCAAATAGATGGCGCTCGATGCGATACCCAACACGGGGCACCTTGCACTGGACCGGTATTACGAAGGAAAAGATCTCTTTGGTTCAGTCTGGGCGATCGCGCATTGGCAGTTCCGGCGGCACCGCATAGCTTGACGCTTTCGTAACATGCTGCAAAGAGACAGTGCCCGCGTCGCCAAACACTTGGCATGAACCAGATGTTTGGTGTGACGCGATTCATTCGATGGTTATGGTCCTGGCTATGAAATTATGTTCTTCCACTCAATAAACTGACTTGGAGAAAAGTGAAGTTTTGTCAAACTCTCACAACTGACATGCAAGGAGATAAAATATGGCTACATTTATTATGTTAACGCGCCTGTCCCCGGAAGCAGCCAACTCGCCGAATTCGTTGGCGGATCTCGAGGCCCGGGTTATGAAGCAGATTCGCTCTGAATGTCCGGAAATCAAGTGGCTTCATAGTTATGCAGTACTGGGGCCCTACGAATATCTTGATATTTTTGAGGCGCCCGATATTGAAACTGCTACTAAAGTTTCAACTCTGGTACGGATTTATGGTCACGCCAAAGCGGAAGTCTGGGCTGCCACAGAATGGGGCAGGTTTAAAGAATTGATGCGTGGTATGCCACGAGCCGCCTGAGCAGCTCAGAGAAGAGGCGGCCGATTTGTCATACGTTGATACATTCAGCGCGTGTTCATTGTGGGGCTTTTTTTCTAAACAGCACTGATACATCACTATTTATCGCTACTGTAGAACACAATTCTTTGCAAGGTGCTTCAAATTCCTGTCAGGCGGCATTATAGTCAATTTTAGTGATTTACTTACAAAAGCATATAATGCCCAAGACAGCTATCACAGTATTGCTGCTATCAACTTGGGCGGCGTGGTCTCAGGATACCCATTATCCGGCGATTGCTGATGTTCATTTGCACTATAACTATGATCAGGTAGCGGAGATTTCACCTAAAGAAGCTGTTGCCATACTGAAACAACAGAACGTACAGCTGGCTGTCGTTTCGTCCACGCCCCCCGAACTCGCATTGACCTTACAAAAAGCCGGTGGCCCATGGATTATTCCACTATTTCGCCCTTATTTTAACAATCGTCAACGTTACTCCTGGTTTAAGGATCGCCAGGTGCTACCCCGAGCCAGAGAGGCCCTCGAGAGTGGTGCATACCAGGGCGTCGGTGAAATTCATATGGTTGCCGGCATTGGTCCAGCTCACCACAATTTAGTGTTAAATGGTCTTATTAGGCTGGCTATTGAGTTTAATGTACCGTTGCTCATTCATATCGAAACATCAAGTCATTTATATTTTGAACCGCTATGTCAGCGATATTCCAAGGCCAGATTTCTGCTGGCCCATGGGGGCGGCCTCCTGGATCATGAACAGATTGGCTCGCTTATGATGGCCTGCCCCAATGTCTGGATAGAATTTTCGGCAAGAGACCACTGGCGTTACGTTCAATCACCGATTGTCGATAACAACGGCCGCTTGCTACAGGGATGGGCGAAGCTTGTTCTACGCTTTCCCGATCGATTTATGATCGGCTCAGATCCATATTGGCCGGTAGAAAAAGAATTAGCTCTGGAAGAATCCGACACCGGCTGGCTGAAAATCGATGAATACCTGAATTTTCACCGCAAGTGGCTGGGATTTATTCCTGATAACGTGAGACGCAAGCTTCAGATTGAAAATGCCAGAGACTTTTTCACTCAACATTAATCAATGCCTGCTAAAAAAGTTTTTAATCCGCCAATATATATCTGACCAGAATCATAAAACCCGTTGTTATGATCTCCCTTTAATTCAACAAATGTTTTTGAACCACTGGCAGCGGAGAAGATTTTTCTGCCTTGCGCATAAGGAATGATTTCGTCTTCACGACTGTGCATGACCAGAATGGGGATTTTACTGTTTTTGACATGCCTTACCGTCTCATAGCGAAAACGCAGCCTTACTAGTCTGTGCATCACGGGTAGCACCTGTTTGGCCATATCTCTCGCCGAGCTGAAAGTAGACTCAATAATCAATCCGCCCGCCTCAACCTCTGAGGCCAGTCTGGCAGCTACTGCACCACCAAGCGATCGTCCAAAAATAATTATGTTGTGCGGATCGATGTGGCGCTGTGTTACCAGATATTTCCAGGCCGCTCTGGCATCGCGATAGGTACCCTCTTCTGTGGGATTACCCTCACTTTTTCCATATCCGCGATAATCAAAAATCAACACGCTGAGATTCAGGTCACGAAAGATTTCTACTGAACTACGGCGATGAGACATGTTGCCGGCGTTACCGTGACAAAACAACACCACCTTTTTTGCTGATGGGCTCTTGATGTACCACGCATTTATATTTATTTTATCCTCTGTGGTCAGTGTAATGTCTTCAAACTCATATCCCCAGTTCTTTGGCGTTGAATCCAGAGTCCTAATGGGGTAGTACACCATAAGAGGCTGTTGAATATAGAAATATACATTCACCAGCAACGATACGAGAATAATCGATATAAGAAATGAAGCCATCTGGCGAGTTCCAGTCATAGATATCGGTATAGGTAATTGGCTGATGGGATTATAGCGAAAACCCAGGGCATTTACCGTTGTTTACAGGAAGACCAAGGCTGGCGTTGAGATAAATTGCGTTATTTTGTTTGGAGATGTTTTCTTACGTGGACCTGATAGTCTATTATTTGGTTAAGTAGCCAATTTGTATTCATAAGACTTTACTGATGAAGCCACCCAAACTCAGTATACAGGTCGAACCCGCCGAACCCTTGCGCAAGCGGGTGCCTGTCCGTGATAAAAATGGAAAGGCTCTCAGTGATTTTATGATTTTGTTTAAGGGCCTGCACGATAAGCCACAGGGGCATATTCAACACACTATCAAAAACATCCAAAAGGTGCTGGCCGGATTTTCTGATGTGGTCGTATTTGCCGATCTCAATCTAAAACTTAATCTTCTTTGGGTTTCCATCAAGCCAGTGGCCAATACCAGACATGAAATTGCTGGGGCATTACAAACCATCTACCCCGACGCGCGCCTGGTTTCCCACATATAAACCCATCCAAGTTTTTTTGTGATTGGTCCAGGAGTTCATCTTGGTTTTGAGCTCCTTGGCTTGATGTAACGTCAAAAAGGGCGGTATCCACCGCCCTTTTTGATTCTATAGCTGTGGCTCAATCCTTCTGTGCCAACTTTGTAACATACTCACCTGCGAGCGCTGCCCGAAAGATAGGCACCAACGGGTCTTCTTTTACCGCGTTTAAACTAACATCGTGTCTCGGTGTTGGTTCTCGATCCATGTCGCGATAAAAAGAGGCAACAATTTCACTCTCGTTGCCAGACCAGATAACTTGATTTACCGCCTGCTGGGTGGGCAAATCTATGTCCCGACGCAGACTGGTCTCGCTTTCTGCTGTCGCCTGACGATTCATGTCCCGCTCAAAACTTAATGCGATTTCGTCGGCAAATGTCGAAGTAAGTGTGACTAATGCCATAATGACTGCGGTTGCGATGGTTCTGGTAAGTGTTTTCATGTCGTTTCTCCTTTTGGTTCAGGTAATGAGAGTTTCTGGTGTACTACTTCCGAATAACGTAGTAGTCATTCTGGAAATCGTGAGTCAATTGATTAACTTCTACGGATGTGAAGCCCACCTTTTTCAAATAGTCTTTTGCTTTCTCCTGGCCCCACATGGTTCCAAGGCCTTCGCCGCCCTGGGCCAGAGATACTGTCATGCAATGCATTGTGGAAAGCGTGTAAAGCAGGGTACCTACGGGGTGATCGAGGTTTTTGCTGACATCACTGTAACTGTGAATATCTTGCATCAAATAAGTGCCGTCGTCCTTTAGCGCCTTGAAAATTCCGCGCAATACAGACAGGGGCTGCGCTTGATCATGGATCGCGTCAAACGTGGTGATTAAATCGAATTGGTTGCCTGCAACGTCCCGATCAAAAGCTGTAACATCTTTGGCTTCAAACACCACGTTTTCGCAGCCAAGTTTTTTTGCCTCTTTTCTGGCATAGGCAATAGCATCTTTTGACAGGTCATAACCGGTAAAATGGCTATTTGGGTAGGTCCGAGCCATCAGGTTAAGCGCACGGCCCCGGCCACAACCGACATCCAGTACCTGGATTCCTTTTTCCAGTTTTTGGGTTAAGCCAGGATCCAGGGGCAAGATGTCATCAACCAAAGAAGACAAAACAGTAGCTCCGCTGTCTTCAGCCATTACCTCTTGAAATCGTGGATATTTTTCATAAGGCACACCGCCGCCCTTTCGGAAACATTGAACAATGTCGTCCTCGACCTGGCTCATGAGGGGAATGTATTGGGCAAAAACAGCCATATTGTCAGCGCCAGCCTCCCGACCCAGAAAAGCAGCGTGTTCTACCGGCAGAGAGTAGTGTTCTGTCGCAGGGTTGTAATTCAACACCTGCGCTGTGGTCATAGCGCACAACCATTCGCGCACATACCGTTCATTCAAACCGGCCTTTTTGGCTACCTCCTTGCTCGAAGCCGGAGACATCTTCGCTAACACGTCTAGCAGACCAGTACGGTGGCCGACGGATAACATCAGGCAAAGGGCGCCCCGATTCAGTGTATCCAGCATGCTTTGGGCAAAAGCATTGGCTTTTTGCTCATTAAATCTGGCGAGTTGATGATTAAGGCACATAATCGATCTCCTGTGAGTTTTAAACTATACCAACCAGTTGGTGTTGTTAGACTAGCGTAATTCAGTGCGCCTGTCAATACCGACTGGTTGGTATAGTTTAAATATTAAGTTAGCGGTTTAAATACAATAACTTGGGAGAGGTATTATGCGTTTTGGGTTGAAATATAGCGCAATATTACATACTATTCGGTTTAATTATATTTTATTTTGAGTTAATTCATGCCAAGAGACGGGTCGGCCACGCGGGACAAGATTCTCGACACTACGCTGGAATTGGTGTTGCAAAGTGGTTTTGGCTCCACGTCTATTGATAGCCTCATCGACAGAGCCGGCATTACGAAAGGCGCCTTTTTTTATCACTTTAAAAACAAACAGGAGCTGGCCCTGGCCCTGGTAAAACGCTTTTCAGATCAGGATTATGACCATCTGGTTCAAGGCAAAGAGCGCGCAGAAAAGCTCACCCGTGACCCCTTACAACAGTTATTGATATTCGTCGGCCTGTTCGAGGAGATGTTTGATCAACTGGAAGAGCCTTATCCAGGCTGCTTATTTGGTTCCTTTTGCTACCAGGCTGAGCTGTTTAACGATGAAATCAAAAATGTTATTGCCGAAGAGTTGCTTCATTGGCGCAAATATATTGCTGATAAAATTGTTGAAATTATGAAGTCCCATCCGCCAAAACTGGAAATTGACGTAAATAGCCTGGCTGACATGCTTACTACAATTTTTGAAGGCGCATTTATCATGTCCAAGTCACTCAATGATCCAAAGCTTGTTGCAAGGCAGTTACGACATTACCGAAATTACCTGGAGCTATTATTCGATAAGTAATAAAAAATGGTGTCCGCCTTCTAACTAAATGATCAAGAGGATATATATGGCGACAGGCGGCCTCTCTTTAGATGTTGATTGTGGGAATAGATAACTAAAATAGCGGGAAACCGACAACACATGGATTATTAGTGAATTGAGTTCAGCTTCTTTTTTAAATAATTTCTGCAGCCCCTATAAGCATCGGTTTCTTCTGCCGAGCGTTTTACTGTTGGCGCTGGGTATATCGTCCCAATCTGCGCAGGCGTTAAATCTGACCACGCCAGGCACACCGGTTTCAAGCTACCCGACGCTTAATAACCTGTCCATCGATTGGCCCATCAATGACGATGATGATCTGGATGGCAGGGTAACAGTGCGTTACCGCAAAGTCGGTACAAGTTCCTGGCAGACCGGATTACCGTTACAGAGAGTTCCTGCTGGTAGCAATGAAGGATTTTCGTGGGGCAACAAACATAGTGGCAGCATTTTTGATCTTCTACCCAACACTGAATACGAAATAGAGCTTTCACTGAATGATCCTGATGGCGGATCGACTACTAGATTATTCAATGCCAGCACGCGCGCTGAACCCAGTGTTCCGGCATCAGCAGCGATTGTGCCCGCAACTCCTGCGAGTTTCTCTTCCGTTTTGGCCAGCGCCTCACCCGGGACTGTCATAGTAATGGCTTCCGGCAGTTATACCGGATTTACAGTTAATACCAGCGGTACTAATGTGGCTCCTATAGTTTTTCGGGCAGAAGATCCTGGTACGACAGTAGTGAATGGTGACATACGCATGGATGGGCGCTCCAATATATTTATAGAGGGACTTACCGTAAACGGTATGGTCAAATTCAATGATGCTAGCGCTATTGTTGTCCGAGGCTGCACTGTTATCACTGATACTGACGGCATTGTTTCAACAGGTGGAGGTGTAAGCAACGCCTATATCGCAGACAATGTTGTCATTGGTTCCTCCGTCTGGACTAATGAATCAGTGGGCGCCAATGGCGCCAATCTTGGCGAGGGTATTCAGCTCACAGGACCGGGCAATGTCATTGTTCACAATTACGTAAGAGGCTTTCGGGATTCGATATCAACCCTGGAAGGTTCCAGGGCGCACAACCAGGTTTCTATCGACATCATGAACAACGACATCGAAATTGGCGCCGATGACGCCATTGAAGCCGACTTTACCATGGGTAATACCCGCGTTATGAGAAACCGAATCAGTAATTCCTTTGTTGGTATCAGCGGCCAACCCACGTTAGGAGGGCCTGCTTACTATATACGTAATGTCATGTATAACGTCGTTTATTCACCGTTTAAGCTGCACCGAGGAAGTATTGGTGATGTCGCGCTTCATAATACTGTTGTTAAAAGCGGCGATGCTTTCGCTGTTTATGCCAGCGATCCCTGGGCACGCGCGTTATTTCGAAATAACCTGTTTATTGGTGGCACCGGTGGCGGCACTTATGGTGGCTTTGGTAACGGTTCAGGACGAGTGGCCCAGCTTTCCGGTGCAGAAAACACCTGTGACCTGAACTACGACGGATGGGGATCCATTGGTACTGGGAATTTTTCAGGTAACATAGGGGGCAACAGTTTTAGCAGTCTTTCCGGGATGCGCAGCTCCAGCACTGAAACTAACGCCATACAGGTGGACATGAGTATCTTTGCCGCCCCTGTAGTATTTCCTTCCGATGGCCCGTTTCCGGAGCTTCCTGTCGCCGACCTGCGCCTGGCCGCAGGTTCTGTCGCGCAAGACGCTGGCCAGATACTGCCAAACATTAATAACGATTATACGGGTACCGCCCCGGACCTTGGCGCATATGAAATTGGTGACTCCTTGCCTGTCTACGGACCCCGGCCCGGGCGACACCCCGGTTATGATTCCACCGACACACTTGCCCCTTCAGCTCCAACTAACCTGCAAGCCAACTGATCAGGACAAAGGGAAAATGCGAGGCCACTTTTAGATGATACAAATGAACCACTTCAAAACACTGGCTATTGGGCTCATTACCATAACGCTAATAATCACAAGCGGATGCGGTGCGACGCGTAGCGAAGAAGAGACATCCACTGCGGCTAACCCAGGCGGCCTGGGAACAGATCCTGATCCTGGCAGCAGCCCGCCTCCTCCTGCCATTAATTCCGTCGTCCTAACGTGGGACGGGCCAAGAACCAATGCCAATGGTTCCACGTTAAGAGATTTGGCAGGTTATAAAATTTATATGTCTACCGTATCGGGTCAGTATGACGCCACCAAAGTAGTCGCTGTGGTTCCTGCCTCACCAACCGGCGGCGGCAGCGAACGCTTTCAAAAGGACAACCTGGCATCTGGTACCTATTACTTTGTTGTAAGCGCCTACGACAGCGCGGTTCCACCCAACGAAAGTATTTTTTCCGGTGAGGCGAGTAAGACCATCCCCTGAAATAAATAGGTTAATACCCTAACCACTCTCAATCGCCAGCCAAAGAACTTGCGATCCGAAAGAGTATTGCGCTTTCTTTTCCGACAAGGTTTAATCGGCCGCCTCTAAAAACTTCTGTTAAACCAGAAAGAAAATGGAGGATAAAACCATGCGCTCGAAAATTATAATCTTTTCGGTGCTGTGTTTTGTTGTACCAACAGCGCCTGCAGAATTACCTGACAACGATATTCGGGGACTGGAGGCTCGCCACACCAAACAAAAACCTGCTTCACCTAACGATATTGCGCAGACTATCAATAAGCTGCGGGAATCTGCCCTGGAAGGCAACGCTGCCGCACAATATCGACTTGGTATCCATTTCACTCAATCCAGAGACTATAACAACGCCTACAAATGGTTTCATAAAGCTGCTGAACAGGGTTATACCAAGGCACATTACATGATCGGTCTTTCTTATTCTTTGGGTCGGGGGGTTCCGCAAAATCAGGAAGTGGCGCTGGAGTGGTTTTCAAAGGCCGCAAAGCGATAATCACTATAGATATCGGTAAAAACACGGGTTGAGAGATAACGCTCCCAACCCGTTACTGCCCAGGCACTTACTCGGTTACATTGGCCTGTAACGCAGCATATTCAGTACTGTCCAGCTTTCCGTCTTCGTTCATATCAATATGTTCGAAAACGGCCGAGAGATCACTCCATGCCGTGGCTTCTTTGGAATTAATAAAACCGTCCTTGTCTGTATCCAAATCACGAAATGCGGGCGCACCCTTTGTCTCGTCCGCCACTGCGGCCGAACCACACATTGCAAACAAAATTCCAGTTAAAATAGCCTTTTTCATTACTCCTCCCTCCTGTTACTTGGGTTAACATTGAAAACTAATTATATATCCGACTTATCTTTGCCGGACGATAAAATAATATTACAAGTCATTTTTAAGGGAAAGAAACTATATTTTTTGTGAAATATCAGTCTGTTAATATAACAATTCTGACTGGTACAGATGGTCAGGCAGGTTACATGTTATACGTCGGCGGCAGAGAAGCAGGCACACGATTTTTCCGGCAAACTGCCTTTCTGTCATTTTCCACGACCATAATTTTCATCGGATTTATCTCTTTTATAGGGTGAGACACCGCCATCCTTTTTGTCTTCGCCCGGCGCTACCTGACTTTTTTCCTTGAATTTCCTGTCCTGCCGATTATTTTGCCGAAGCTTTTCGTCGGGTTGTTGTTGCCACCTTCTGTTTTCTTCGCGTTCCCGCCGATCCAGGCCGGGATCTGGTTTGTAATCTGGTCTCGAGCGGTATCTCTGCCGGTGTTCATCATTTTTCAGATAGGGCTTGTCGGTATCGAGGCGCAACCGGGTCCTTTCCCTGGGGTCAAGTACAATATAGGGCGGCAAAACTTTTGATCGCTTCCAACGATTATCAGAATAATAGTAATAGAAGCCGCTATGATAATGAAAGTAGACGTAGACACTTGGGTAATAAAAATAGTCGTAATAGGGCCAATAATGCGCATGGTCATAATCATGATAGTGATCATGATAGTGATCATAAACACAGCCCGACAGCCCCAATACCAACGCAATAACCGTACAACCTAACGTTTGCCTGGCAATATTTCCTGCGTCCATTTTCGCCTCACGACCCAGAATAGCTTAAATGTTAATCTTTGTTCTTCTTCTCCTGGTTTTTCCATTTCTCGTAGCATTCCAGCCCACAAAAATGAATGACATAACCAAGCGCTTCGTCACTCCTGGCCTCAGACACAGGAATTTCCTTTAGGCATACCTTGCATTCGACCTTATCTGATTCAACCTGTTTCTCGGACTCAGCCATGGCCCACCTTCTTGTTATAGTCACAGAGCTTTAATAAAAATTAAAATCAAAGATGTCATACTTGTTACAAAATCAAGCGACCGTTTAACCGATCCTGTTCACGAGATACTTATGAGTTAGTGCCTAGTGGCAGCCTCTAATACTTCGCTTGCCAGCTCGTGCGACCCTCTCGCCAGATCGTCGACTGACAATATTCCGGCCACGCTATCATCCCGATGCAATACTACCAGCCGCCTAACATGGCGGCCTTCCATGAGATTAGCGGCAATTTCTATATCGTCATCCTCGTAACAAGTTGCCACTTCCTTAATCATTACTTCATTGACCTTGGTGCCCACGGCGTCCCGTCCCGTCCCGCTTACCCGGCAACAGATATCCCTATCTGTGATTATTCCCATTAATTTGCCATCCTCCATAACAGGCAGGGACCCGATATTGAGGTCTCGCATTTTTTTCGCAGCTTCTTTGGTCCGTGCACCTGGCTCTATGGACTCTGCTTTAGGGGTCATAAGTTCTTGGACTTTCATAACAACTCTCCTGTAATTGGTTCCTGGTTTAATGTGTCGCAGCTGTACGCTCCAAAACCTCACCCGCAAGGTCATGGGAGCCGCGCGCCAAATCGTCCACTGACAATATGCCCGCAAGACTGTTGTCATGGTGCAGAACCGGCAGACGATGGATATGATGGTCTTCCATTAAATGCGCAGCATCCGAGATATCGTCATCGTCAAAACAGGTGATAACTTCTTTTTTCATGACCTTTTGGACATCCGTCCAGTTGGCATCTCTACCTATACCAATAGCGTGACAGGCAATGTCCCGATCAGTAATTATTCCTATAAGAATCCCATTTTCGATAACGGGCAGAAATCCTACCCCTAACTGACCCATCTTACGGGCTGCCTGCCTAAGAGTAGCGTTTGGGGTGACATATTCGACCTTTTTGGTCATGATTTCCTGGACTTTCATGGTACACCTCTCTCACTTAAGTAATAGAACTTGCCGTTCCCATTTTCGTTGGTAAGGCGAGCTGTCACCCCAAAATAAAGGGACGAACTAGTGCGCAAAATCATTATTATTTCTACCAGAGATAACGGGCTCCCGCATTGACCTTGGTCAACCTCTTTCCGGACTGCAATATTTTTTCTAAATGATTAGCTTGTACCCAGCTATCCCGCTCAAATTGCAAAGGCACCAGTTCTGGTGATTTAAGTAATATTTATATTAAGGTGTTTATAAAATATGTGTTTTTTACCTTAAATGCTAATCTCAGGTAGACTTGTATTCTATACCCCATAGCAATATAGGATCACCGGCGGACATGCCAGCAAACAAAAATAAAACGGGTCAGAATGAGCGTATATCCACAGACCCCGTTCGTCGATTGAAGAAGTTATACGATCTTAGCATGACCCTGGCAGGCGACCCCACCGATGTGTTTAGGCACGTAGCAAGGATGATCGGCGAGCTGTTTGATGTAAGGGTAGTCTGTTTGTCGGAAATTCGTGGGGAAGAGCTGTATTTTATCAGCGTGTATATTGATGGGGACGTGGTCACCAATGCCGGGCACTGTCCCCTGGATATAACACCCTGTGCGACCGTGGAA
The DNA here is from genome assembly GCA_029880755.1 of Gammaproteobacteria bacterium. Classification (GTDB taxonomy): domain Bacteria; phylum Pseudomonadota; class Gammaproteobacteria; order Acidiferrobacterales; family SZUA-150; genus JAOUNW01. The sequence goes on along the minus strand of JAOUNW010000009.1, from coordinate 10,368 downwards.
AAAACAAAAGACGTTCGCATCTATGACAGAGTGATTGAGCGCTTCCCTGCAGCAAATTTTTTGCAGACACATAAGGCATTTTCCTACTGCGGTTTTCCTGCTCTGGATAGTGAAGGAAAAGTGGTGGCCGTAACATGTTTGCTCGATGACAAGCCCCACTGTTTTTCAGAGGATGATCAGGATTTGCTGCGGGTATTCGGGCAACGCATAGGCCTGGAAATTGAACGACAAAAAAACATCGAGCAAAAACGTATTGCAGAACAGGCCTTACGAAAAAATGAGGCTCGCTACAAACAATTGGTGGAATGCTCCAGCGCAATACCATGGGAAATGGATTTGCTTGAATGGCGCTTTACTTATGTCGGACCCCAGGCCGTTGAAATACTTGGTTATCCAGTGGATGATTGGTATAAAAAAAATTTCTGGATTCAGCACCTTCACCCCGATGATCGTAATTGGGCCTTGCGTTTCTGCCAGGAATCAGCGGCTCAAAGCAGCGATCATAATTTTGAATATCGTATGCTAGCAGCGAATGGAGATGTTGTCTGGATACGCGATGATGTAAAGGTTATAAGCGATTCCAGTGGTCCAATAGCATTAAATGGCTATATGTTCGATGTTACCGATAGGAAAAAGGCTGAATCCAAGATTCAGCATCTTGCCTATTATGATTCACTCACCCAGCTTCCCAACCGTACCTTGTTTATTGATCGGCTGCAGCAGGCGCTCACCCGCGCAGCAAGTCATAACTATTGTGGTGCTGTGTTATTTCTCGATGTTGATCGGTTCAAATATATTAACGATTCTTTGGGACATTCCGTAGGGGATGAGCTGCTTCAGGAGATTGCTAATCGACTAAAAGATTGTGTGCGTCCAGAAGATACGGTAGCCAGACTGGGCGGAGATGAATTTGTGGTTTTGCTACCTGACATAAATACAGACCGTGATAAAACTGCAAACACTGCCCGTCTTAGCGCTGACATCATATTAGTGGAACTTGGCGCACCCTATATCGCTGGCGGCCATGAACTGCACATTACGGTAAGTATAGGAATAGCGCTTTATGATAGAGAACAACATAACCTGGATGACATACTTAAGCATGCTGATACAGCTATGTACAGAGCAAAAAAGTCGGGGCGGGAGTCAATTCAGTTTTTTTTGCCAAGTATGCAGACTGCGGCTATTGAACGCCTAGTTCTTGAAAAAGATTTACGCAGGGCACCGGGGCAAAATGAATTACAACTTTATTATCAACCTCTGGTGGATATCAATGATAACAGCATTATTGGAGCGGAGGCGCTTTTGCGCTGGCACCACCCACAACAAGGCATGATTGCTCCAGGACGGTTTATTCCAGTGGCAGAAGAAACCGGCCAGATACTTTCCCTTGGAGAGTGGGTGATTCGAAGTGCAGCGCAGCAAGTCCAGCTCTGGACACAAATGGGGATTGAGCTGAGAGAATGGTTTATTTCGATCAATGTCAGCCCTCGACAGTTTCGGCAAAATGCTTTCGTTGACCAAGTGAAACAGATTCTGGACGAAACCGGCCTGCTACCAACAACTCTTAAATTTGAAATTACTGAAGGAATGGTAATGTCAGATATAGATGATGTTATTACAAAGATGTACGCGTTGAGGGATATGGGGGTTTCGTTCGCCATTGATGACTTCGGGACCGGTCATTCCTCTCTGGCATATTTGAAACGGCTGCCTCTTGATGTGCTTAAAATAGATAGATCGTTTGTGCGCGACATATTAACTGACCCTAATGACGCAACCATTGTTGAGACTATTATTTCCATGGCCAGACATTTGAAATTGGCCGTAATTGCGGAAGGAGTTGAGACAGAAGCAGAGCTAAAATTTTTAAGGGAAAAAGGTTGCGGTTGTTACCAGGGATACTACTTTAGCCGACCTTTGCCTTCTGAGTTGTTTGTTGATTATTTAACGTAACCGATCCGTGGCACAAAAAGGGCGAGCCAGGATTAAATATTCCATATAAGAATAATCTAACGCTAGGTTTCATTAGTATTTTTCCGATTTATTTCCGATAATGATGCTGTACTAATAGTGAATTAACCGTCAATTAGTTTATTCACCGCAGTAATAACACTGCAAATATATTCCTAACTGAGTGATTTTCAATTTTAATATTCCTTATAGGAATTTTGATTGGGAAAATTTGTCCCTTTTTGTGTAAGAGAGGTAACCACTAAATGCCCATGAAGTACATTGCCGAATGGCACCTTAAGACCCTAATCCCCGCAACAGGCGTCATCAAAAAGCCGGAAATAGAATCTGCTTTTAACCGGCAAGTCGGTAAGGTGCTGCTCTACGGCATTACCAGTACGCTATTATACACCATGCTCTATGAATTCAGCGGTGCGATTAAGCACATTGCCCAGCTGACCTACCAGGGTGACAAACATTTGTTCTACGTCCCTATTTTAATAGCCCTGGGGTTTTCCCTCGTTCACGGGGCCTTTACCAGTCATTTTTGGGATGTGTTGGGGCTAAAGCCGAACACTTTAGCAAAATCCTGATCTAGACTGCCAGATAGCATGCCAAGCGAAGCCGGCCCGGACTTTTTGTAGTCCATCAAGTCCGTCCGGCTCTTTATAAGTTAGGCGTTATTCCTTCTTCTCTGTCGCTTCCTCTTCGGCTGCCAGTAATTTTTTCAAGACTTCGAGTCTATGTTCCAGCCATTCTATTTTTGAGGCCAATTGTTGCTGTTCAGGTTCAGCCGCGGTTTTTTTAGCTTCCGACAGTTCTTTTACTTGCCGCAAAAGGCTATTGTATTCATCGCGCAGTTGCTCGATTTCAGCGGCCACCTCCGCTTTATCAAAAATAATTTCCTCAGGCGCTACTTCCGGCTTTTTAGGTTTTGTTTCGGCATAGCCGAGACTGACGGGGATAATTTTTTTCTTTGGATCAATTTGCCGCTGATTCATATAGGTTGGCGAGACAATTTCAACACCGTTGCGATGGAAGGCATCCAATATGTATTTCCTCAAGTTGGATTTGATGGTTAGCAACTGCTTGACATCGGCCAGAAACCCACCCACCTTGTAAGAAACAGAGTAATCATTCAGCTCCTTTATAAGCACGAAAGGATCTTCCAGTTTTGCCTCCTCCGCTGCTTTCTTTAACAATTCGTCCACTCTTATTCTGGGTACATCATATCCCAGGGAAAGTGTCGCTGAAATAATAGTGCCTGTGCCATCGACAACAGTAACTGGATTTGTAATCAGATGCAGATTGGGAAGGGTAGTCAGATAACGGTCTTCAGTTTGTATTTCTGTATGAAATAGTCCACGCTCTGTTACTCTACCAAACTCCTGGCCGATAAGAATAAAATCCCCAGGCCGAAAACTCTTGAGTATACGCAGCATCATACCGGCCATGGCATTAGAAACAAACGTGGTTGACGATAACGCGATTACAGCCGTGATCACGAGACCAAATAAACTTAGAATTTGTCCTCGGGTTGTTTCGGACATGGGCATTAGCAATAACATCACTACCAATACTGCAGCGATAACGATCAGCATCAGCAGTTGTCTCGGCACTCTGGCCTCGGCACCCAATTTAAGCCGCTTTCTCAACAACAACCAGTGAGCCGCCCATAACACCAGGCAGGCTCCCGCTATAATTACCAGGAAAGGTAAATAATTCGAAAAAAGAATCTTGAGTTCGGCCATGTTGGTCTCAAATAATTCTGTAAATCCTTATAACCACTTTCTTCTCTTGAAATAGACGAGCAATGCTACCGGCGTAATGACAAAAACTGCCCACAGCGCCGGGTAAGCCCAACGCCATTTTAACTCAGGCATGTACTCGAAATTCATACCATAAATTCCTGCTAAAAAAGTTAACGGTATAAATATGGAGGCGAATACCGTTAATACCTTCATCACTTCATTTAATTTGTTACTCATGGAAGAAAGGTATATTTCAAGCATTCCATTCACCAGGTCCCGCGTTGAATCCAGGTCCTCAGTAATGCGCGTCACGTGATCATAGATATCTCGCAGATATATTCTGGTCTTTTCTTCTATGAGAGGAGAGTCCGCGCGCCCAAGGAAAATCATTACATCGCGCATGGGAGACACTGACTTACGCAACTCGATTAATGTGCGCTTGATCCGCTGCAGACTCACCAGCATTTCTGGCGTGGGGCGCTCTATTAAATCTTCTTCCATCATATCTATTCCGGATTCCAGATCGTCTTGAACCGAAAAGTACTGGTCAACAATACTGTCCAGCAGGACATATGCCAGATAATCAGCATTTGAGACCCTCATTCTTCCGCTGGAAATAGATAGGCGCTGTTTAAGGGGCTGGAACAAGTCATCCTGTTTTTCCTTAAAAGTTAAAACAATATTCTTAAGCAAAATGATGCTAATTTGCTCAAAATCGTAGTATCTGACACCTTCACTCAGGTCCGCCACCAGCGCTTTTGCAACGATATAGATGTAGTCGTCAAATTCCTCGCATTTAGCCCGCTGCTGGGTATTCAGGATATCTTCCAGTACCAGCGCATGAATATTAAACGCCTTTCCCAAGGACTCTATGAATTCGACATTCTTCAGGCCCTCAACTGACAGCCATATTACCTTGTCCTGGATTTGCAGGATGTCGTCAATTGAAGCAGACGCCTGTTCTTCTAGGGTGCCTGCGTCATAAATCGTAACGGTAATTTTGCTGTCCTGCTGTGCTTCTTCTCCCACATAAACCAGAGATCCTGGGGGTAAACCGGCTTTTTCTGATGCACTGGTCAAAGGTTTTAACATGGCTTCTTCCCGGCTAGCGCCTTCTGATAAAAAATACTGGCAGGAAAACGGCGTTTTTCAGAGCATGCTTGACAGATGAGACCTCAATCATAACAATCCGCGCGTCATAAATGAATCAAAGACATGGAAATGGAACAAAAACAACAAACAGCACTGAATGAAGTTATTCACGAAACACGCCGATTGTTTCAGGCGCTGGGTAGCGAAGTCAATGAGCTGCATCAGGATTTGGGCATTTCAAGCAGCCGTCGAGCTGTCCTGGAATGCCTGGAGAAAATGGGAGAACAGACAGTCCCCCGAATTGCGCAAGACTTATCGGTTTCCCGTCAGCATGTCCAGCGAGTCGTTAACGAATTGCTTGAGCTCGGACTTATCGAAGCAAGGAGCAATCCGCTTCATAAAAGATCACAATTGCTGGCCATGACTGCTCTTGGAAGGCGTATCTTCAAAACCATGGAACAACGTGAGGCCGCTATTTTTAAAAAAGCCTCCGGTGAATTTTCTCACCATGATCTGGATAACACAGTCAAAACCCTTAAAGCAATTTACGCCTACTTTGACCAGCAGCAGTGGAAGGGACTTTCTAACCCCGGCTCATAACACTGTACTGGTTTTCATTTTTAAAAGTACAAATCGCCTGCCTTTCATAGCACTGCGGTGGTCGAGCTTTCAAAGAGCTCATGGCACGCAAAATGGCGCCTGTAACAGCAACTCGCGGAATACCCATGGCTTTGCCCCTCTCTGCGGACACCGGCCGACTCCTCACCAGGACCAATACGCAATTTATTGTAGGGTTAAGCTAGAAGCTTGGCTAATACCGGCTATAAAATCAGGCGCTCTGTTTTCTTTCTTGCGCACACCTGGATAACTGAAAATGATGTGCTATATCTAGTCCGGTAATTCAACGGGGAAATTGAAACACTATATAAATGGAAAAAGGACAATAATCAATGCAGCGCCAAAAAGCACAACAACAAATCGATGTTAAACCTTTGGAGCCAACACTAATACGAGCCTCCTTGGTTTACCAAAAATCTGCGCGCCAGACTCCTTTTAGGGCGAGACCAAACAAGCAATTATGGCCGGATGAGCTACTCTTGGCGACATCCCAATATGCGCATCACCTAGTTTCAGCCAATACCATCCTGATCCCAATGCTAAATTGTGAACACACCCACTATACTTATGTTTCCGGCTGGGGTTTTCACAAGGAGCGGCTCGTAGGCAAAACCATTTCCCTTAGCGACGATTTTTGTGGCCAGGTGCTCCAGGATTTGCAGATCCTTGAAAATCCAATCAGCGATTCGCGCCCGTGTCTCAGCTCGCGTACATGCGCAGCGGTGCTAATGGCCCCGCTAATGCATAAGTCTCAATTGCTTGGCGCTATACTTGCAATAGCGCCTAAAGAAACAACACAGTTTTCGAAAGAAAATGCTTTGTCACTACAGAACTTTGCTACTGAGGCAGGCACTGTTGTGGGCAGTACCATGAGGGCCTTTTACGGCGCCAGATCAGAGTCCTAATCACGTATTTGCAACTCCTCAGACTGTTTGTGGTGGATACCACGCTGTCCGCGCTTATAAAATACTAAACCGTGCGGCCGGCTCAGTGTTGTAAAGATTTTCCTGCTCCGACCCGGAAGAAGCTCATCACCTCGGATAACTCGCTGGAGTGGCGCATCATGGCCGCACTTGCTTCTGCGATTTGCTCGACCATTGCGGCATTTTCCTTGGTCGTTTCCTCAATATTCATAACCGATGCATTAACCTTGTCGATTCCGTTTGCCTGCTCCCGGCATATACGGGCGATTTGGTCAATGTCCCTGGCGACATTATGTATCTCGCCCACAATCTCTGACAGAGTTTCTCCTGAGGTTTCCACCAGCTCAGCACCAGTCTTGGCATTCTCCATGTTTGTTTTAATTAAACCGCTTATTTCCTTCGCTGCTGAAGCGGACCTCTGCGCCAAATTTCTCACCTCGCTGGCAACAACAGCAAAACCTTTGCCCGAACTCCCGGCACGCGCCGCCTCGACAGCGGCATTTAACGCCAGTAAGTTGGTTTGAAAAGCTATATCGTCAATAACCTTGATAATGCTCCCCATTTTCGTGCTGCTGCTGTCGATACTGGTGACCGCGCCAATCGCATTTGTTAACGCGAGAGCGCCTTCCTGCGCCTTTTGCCTGGCAGACTCTGCCGCCCCAGATGCCTTTTCCGCACTTTCGGCATTGTGTTTAACTGATTCTGTGATGTCTCTCATAGCCATTGATGTTTTTTCGAGATCACTGGACTGGCGCTCATTGCGCAGCGACAGTTCCGCGTTGCCCGTTGCGGTTTGTTTGGAATAATTTGTAATAGATTTAAGGTCGCTGCGGGCGCGCAGTACAACATTTTCGATTTTGTTCACAAACTTGTTAAATGCATGTGCCAGACGAATCAATTCATCAGTACCCACGACCTTTAATCTTTGAGTCAAATCTCCCTCTCCATCAGCTATTTCCTCCAAGGCGGTGGTAACCGTTATCAGCGGCCTCATTATAACTTTTAAATACCAGAACAGTGCAGCCACTGCGCATATTAATAGTATGCCATTAAACGTATAGGTAATTCTGATCAACAACTCCTCGGCGGCGTAGCTTGCTGTATGGTCCCTGGCACTCACTAAATGAGCAACAGGTTCACCGATGGAATCTTTGATGGGAATTACTACAACAGAATAATAAGTGCTTTGTAATTTTTTCACCTCGACAGCGTTTTCACCAAGAGCCGGCAAGTCCACTTCAAGCTGCGAGAACATGTTATCTGTCGTGCTATACAAAGACTCACTATTTCCACTTATGATAAAATTTTCAGATTGGTCGTTTTTTTTGAAGTCGTTTATAGCCTCCTGCAATTCACGCATGAAGACACCCACACCTATGGGATTGCCTCGGGAATACAGCGGGAACGACGTGGAAACCACCAGTCTGCCATCATCATCTTGCTCAATGCCCTGATACACTTTTCCTTTTGCCAGGGCTGACTTTACACTTTGTTTTTCTGTTTTACCTGAATAGGAATGAGGACTGGAAAATACAATATCCCCTTTTAGATCCGCGATTTGCAACCGACTTAATATGCCGCTTGAGCTTAATAGGTTGTAGGTAGTTACAGCGGTTTCAGCCAGAGCTGCCGTATCGCCATTTTTCAGTGCGGTCAGCGTTTCCCTGTCTCGTATTAGACTGCGGGTATTGGCTCTCATAAGATCTGCTTCATTGTTAATGATCTTCTGCCATAACACACTTTTTCCCAGAATTGCCTGGTCCCGGAATCGGTCTTCGATTTTGGCAATAGTCAGACGCGCATCAATGATAATTATGGCGACCACCATTAAGATGGTTGCACTGGCAACAAAGCTGACCCGGGATCCTAGAGTCATATTAGCCTGATAGCACTTTATTCAATGGGATAGCTGGCCGCCTTCCAATCCGGGATACCGCCACGAAAATAGAATATCTTTTTATATCCCCACTTGACCGCAAGAGCAGAAGCCTCTGAGCTGCGCAGACATTTTGGCCCATTACAATAGATTACGACTTCCGTGTCTTTGCCGACGATCTTGGCGAGCTCCTCTTCAGTAAAGGATTTTTTTAAATCCAGATGAATCGCCCCGGGAATTCTACCGGCATCCCAGTCCTTGTCATTACGCACGTCGACAAATTCCACCTCCCGATCAAACAGCTTTTTGGCTTCAGCTGCAGTAATAGTCCTGGCACCGGGAACATCCTGGGGAGAGATCTTATCCTCCGCGTTTATACCAAGGGAAAACGCCACAAAAACAACAAATAAAAGGCAGTGAGTTGCCAGTTTCATAATTAGTGCCTCCGGGTACTAGTGGTCGAGCAACAACCAGTTTAGGCATTGCAGCTATAGGCCAATTTCTTTATTCCATGTAAATAATATGAAATAATTTTTTGTGTTTATAGATAATGAATAGTTTGTTTGGGTTAGACGGTCAAGCAGCAGAAAAACCCCTGCATAGTGGAAATGCTGGGGTTTTTAAATCACCTGTCGCGAAGGGCGCCCGATTCAGGCAAAACAGTGATGTTTGGGTTTTTTATTTTTTACAGGTCGACAAAAATACTGCCGAGGGCCCTTTGCAGGGATCTGGCGAAAAGCTCTCTGCCTTTTTGTTAATACTATGGTTAATTGTTGGCTCAGCAGTGATCTGCTCGGGTACGACCACAACGGGCGCAGCGGGTTGAACGGTTACAAACTCCGACCCGGGCGTGTTGCTGACAGCATTTGGTGTCTTCTCTTCCTCAATGGATCGCAATCCCGAGCCTGCCGATTCAACTGCCACATTCTCTTGTGAAGACTCAGACGAAATGATTTTCGCCTGATCACGTTTACGGGCAAGTTCAGCCTCTAACTCTGCTGCACGGGCGCGTTCCCGCGCATTGACTGCCTGGGCAGCAGCCAGTGCTTCCCGCTTCCTGGCTTGTTCAGCTTTTAACTCAGCCTCTCGCAGATCTTGTTGGGCCTTAGCCACAGCCAACGCTGCATCGCGCTCCCGCTGCAGGGCGCGAGCTTCAGCCAACGCTGCATCGCGCTCCCGCTGCAGGGATTCCAGCGCTGTGGTATTCGGATCTGTTTGGCTTAATTGCTCGGTGACAGGGCTAGATTTAGTTTCTTTCTTAACTACCTCTTGAGTCGAATTAAAACCACCGCGAGTAAAGGTAAAAATTAGAACTACTGTCGCTAACAGCAACCCAAAAGCGAAACCCAGGATACCAACACTTAACCCGCTAGCCGGGCTCCGGGCTGGCTGCTGTACCGGAATAATGTCACTCTTATATGGCACATGATTGTCACGATTCATTACACTTGGCTCCGCCTCCCTAAAGCTAACATCTTCTGCTTCTGAGAGTTTATTATTTTTATTATTTTCAATTACTTCATCAAATTCTTCAAAAGTCTCTGCCCTGGGCTGAGATATAAAGGAATGATCACCAGCGATATTTCCGGAGAAGTCTTTTTCTGTCGATACTGACTCATCCTTTTTGGATCCCTCGCGGACAAGTTTAGCGACTTCAGCTGCAGCAGAGTCGTTTTCTGATCTTTCTTTGTCGATATCCGTTATTTTTGTTTCGCTCTCTTCGGCTGTCTGTGTGACATGTTCCGCCCGGTTATTGTTATCCGGTGAGGCATTCGAGAAGGTACGGCGACTTGTATTTGATCCATACCCTGATATTACGTGCAGTGACGACGTACCGCGACCGCTGCTAGCTGCAACAGGCATTTCCGTCTGCTCATTTTCTTGCTGAGAAACTTCCTTCTCAAATTCTTGAGATTCAACAATGATCTCGGATAAATTATCGAGTATTTCCGCATCGTCCACAGCGGCGATGTCTCTAAATTTAGGCAACATACCGTGCTTGCCCCGTTCCATGACAACATCGTTGACAATACGCTCATCAACCACCTTTGCCTGTTCAGCATATCCATATACCAGCGCTGTATCGCAGAGCAAATTGATAAGTCTGGGCACACCGCCACTATGTTTGTAAACAGCCCCACGCGCTGCTGTACTT
>JAOUNW010000224.1 GCA_029880755.1 Gammaproteobacteria bacterium | reverse complement strand
CCGGCAGGTAGCCATAAAAGTCCCTGGAGAGAAACTTACTGTTGAAATGATTCCCCAGAGCACGAATTTTATCGTTAACTCAGAACCCGAGGGTGCGACTGTGCTTATTGATGGTAGTTCAGCGGGGACAACTCCGATGGCTGCGCCTGTAGGCGTGTCATCCGGCCTGCATACCGTTGTGTTACAGGCACCGGAAGGCTATTTTCCCTGGCAACAAATTCTTGATTTTGGCGGAAGCGATATCAACTTAACCGGTAAAAACACCATTAAACTGGCGGCGGACTTTCGTAACGCGATTGCCGACCAGATAAAATCCAAGAAAATTGATGATGCAATTTCCAGCCTGCAGCAGATTGCCGGAGATCATCCTGACTATATTGCCGGCCAGTCGATGTTGGCGGAATTGTATCTGGACAAGAAAGAAGACCCAAGCACCGCCATCAGTCATATCGAACAGGCTTTGAAAGCACAACAGCAAAACATTCAGCTTGGTAAAAAACACAGCTCCATCTATGTATTGCTGGGGAAATCCTATTTTTCACAAGCAAGCAAATTGGCCGAAGAAAACATCCCGGCGGCTTTGCTGTCGCACCTAAAAGCCATCGACGCGCTTAAAAAAGCACAATTATCAATGCGATATTTCCCGAAAGAAAAGCAGAAAGAACTTACCCATGACAGCTTCTATTATCTGGCACTTGCCTACCATAATATTTACAAACTACGTCCTACGGAATTATATTTGAAAAATGCGCAAGTCGCCTGGCAGGAATTTTTTGACTTCTATCCAAAAAATCTCGATAAAGAAGACAGCTACCTGGAAATCAAACAAAAAGCCGAACAGTTAAGCAGTGAGTTGACCAGCCTAACCACGGAACCGAGCCACGAGCAAACCGGTAGTGATAACCCGGCGCCTGCACAGCGAGATGCGCCGGCCTAGAACAATTCTGATGAGGTCCGGACCTATCCAGAATCCGGCAGCAAATACCCAGCACTGGCGATGTTAAACCATTACGGGAATACGCAAAAACCATCCAGCCCGTTATCGTGCCCGGAAGCGCCGATGAGACTACCTTCCAGGCACGAAATGCTAAAGTTCCACCTTATATTGCAATACCCACCATCGAGGCTGTTTGTTCAAAATGAACATGGTTCGCTTCGCCATCGGAAGGTTTCATGCGATCGGGCTGCAATATCGAAATCATATGGTTCTTGATTTCAATGGTGCCTTTACGCCGAAGATCACCCAACACCACGGTAACCGTCTGCCGGCTGGTGCCGATCATATCCGCCAACTCCTGATGTGTTAAATGCATGGGTAGACGAATGGCGTCGCCTTGCGGCTGTCCGTAACATTTAGCCAGACGATACAGTAGTTTCATCACCCGCGAACTGACATCGTCAGCGACCAGATTCAACATTGAATTGCTTAAAATGCGTACTCTACCGGCCAGCATGTCTATAATATGCATGGCTGCGCCGGGGTGTTGCGTAAGAAATGCGCGCAATTCCGTGTAAGGTATAGCTAGAACATTCAAATCACGGCAGGCTTCCGCATGGGCTTCGCGCAACTCGCCGTTAAAAATTTCTGACAAGCCAAACAATTCTCCGGGAAAACAGAACCAAAGAATGACCTCCTTGCCATAGCTTGCTATCTGGTAAATCTTGACTCTGCCATCCAGTAAGATATAGGCAAAATCACTATCGCCACCGGCATGAAATATTATTTCATTTCGACGTATGTGCAGTTTTTTACCCAGCTTTAACAAATCGCTACGCTCATGCTCGCTCAGCCGCAATAAAAAACTTGAATTGTTCAGGTGTGCGATGTTCTCCATAACCATTTAACGGCTCCTCTTCATTGTATCTAGCGAATTTAACATAATTATAATTATCTTATGATCTAGGCCAATATATCACTGCAACCTATTAAATCATCTACGAATTTATCGAACCATCAACTTCATAAATCTATTAATCAAATAGTTTTATGCGTGAAATAATTTAGGTGAAAGTCCTTTTGATGTAAAGAAAAAAATGCACCGATAAATGCAATTTATTGCACACACAGAAAGCAATGGGTGGCTTTAACGGCCGGCGCTGTGAACAACATGAAAATACTTTTTATGTTAAACCAGATTGCCGCCTCACTCGCCGATGGACTGATGAGAAGAAAGACAGTCGAAAACGTGAATTTTTCACACTTATTAGGTAAAACATGTCGCCGACAGCACATTAACGACTGGTTACTATTTGACCTATCCCGAATTCGATAAACAAGGCAAACCAATGCAACAGCTCAATCAGACCAGCCTCATGGAAATTGTCATTCTCATCACCGTACTGGGCACATTGCTACTGGTGCTATAAAAAAAAGCAATACCATAATTCCTCTCCCTCCCAGACTACCCATTGAAACCTGTTAAAATCAACCGACCTCCGGATGTCTAGCCGCGATCAGACATTACGCAAATAATCTTCGATATCGCCTTCAAGCTCCGCAAAGGGCCGGTATCCTTC
>JAOUNW010000074.1 GCA_029880755.1 Gammaproteobacteria bacterium | reverse complement strand
AGGTGTCATGGTTGCCTTTGAAGCCGCTGTTGCCGGAGGTATACCTATTATAAAGGCGATTCGTGGAGGATTGGCCGGTAATCGAATTGAATGGGTGGCAGGCATTATTAATGGCACCGGCAATTTTATTTTGACCGAAATGCGTGACAAGGGCCGGGATTTTGACGATGTACTGAAAGAGGCCCAGGAGTTGGGATACGCTGAGGCCGATCCAACCTTCGATGTGGAGGGAATTGATGCAGCGCACAAACTCACTATTCTCGCGGCAATTGCTTTTGGTATCCCGCTGCAATTTAACAAAGCTTATACTGAGGGCATTACCCGGATTACCCGTGCTGATGTGGAATATGCGGAACAGTTAGGTTATCGCATCAAGCATCTTGGTATCGCTCGTCGTACAGAGAAGGGCGTGGAGTTGCGCGTACACCCAACATTGGTCCCAGAACGCCGTTTGATCGCAAGTGTTGATGGCGTCATGAATGCCGTGCTGGTAAAAGGCGATGCTGTTGGCCCGACACTTTACTATGGCGCAGGAGCAGGTGCAGAACCAACGGCGTCGGCGGTTGTAGCCGATATTGTTGATGTCGTGCGTACGCTTACAGCTGACCCCAACAATCGCGTACCTCATTTGGCCTTCCAACCCGATGCACTGGAAGATCTCCCTATATTACCAATAGAAGAAGTTGAAACATCTTATTATCTGCGCATGCAGGCTAAAGATAAACCCGGTGTGTTGGCAGATGTTACGCGCTTGCTGGGCGATCGCGGCATCAGCATTGAAGCAATGCTTCAGAAAGAACCTGAAGAAGGGGAAGATACTGCATCAATCATTATGCTGACCCAACGCGTCGTCGAAAAAGATATGAACACTGCTATCCAAAAAATTGAAGGACTGGAAACCATTGTGGGAAAAGTAACCCGCATTCGACTCGAACATTTACATAAAGACTGGAAATAGACTTATGCCTTTCCGAAACCGTTACACTGGACTTATTGAAAACTACCGGGATCGCTTACCGGTCCATGACGATACACGAGTTATCAGTCTGGGCGAAGGAAATACACCGCTCATCCGTTTAAATAACATTCCCGACATTCTCGGCAAGAATGTCGATATCTATGTGAAATACGAAGGACTCAATCCTACCGGTTCCTTTAAAGACCGAGGAATGACCATGGCCGTTACCAAGGCGGTAGAAGAGGGCAGTAAAGCAATTATTTGTGCCTCAACAGGCAATACATCCGCATCCGCTGCAGCTTACGCGGCACGCGCAGGTATTACTGCATTCGTCCTCATTCCGGAAGGCAAGATTGCCATGGGTAAACTGGCCCAGGCCATGATGCATGGCTCGGTGGTTATCCAGATCCAGGGAAATTTCGATGACGGCATGCGTCTGGTCAAGGAGGTTGCTGATGAAGCACCTGTTACCATTGTTAACTCCATTAATCCATTCCGCTTACAAGGACAGAAAACTGCGGCGTTTGAAATTGTAGAGGAACTGGGAGCGGCACCCGACTACCATTGCCTGCCGGTTGGTAATGCCGGCAATATAACGGCTCACTGGATGGGCTACTGTGAGTACGCGGACCATGGCATAGTCAATAACCGTCCTGTTATGGTCGGCTACCAGGCAGCCGGTGCGGCGCCTTTTGTTTCAGGAAAAATGGTAGACCAACCCGAGACTGTGGCGACCGCTATACGTATCGGTCATCCCCAGTCATGGGATAAAGCATGGACCGTGCAAAAAGAATCCAAGGGCTGGTTTGATCAATGCAGCGATGAGGAAATTCTGGCGGCGCAAAAACTGCTTGCAGAAAAAGAAGGGATCTTTTGTGAACCGGCCTCGGCAGCGTCACTTGCCGGCGCCATCAGGGATATCAGATCAGGAAAAATTGCTGATGGCAAACGCGTTGTGTGCACATTGACAGGACATGGCCTGAAAGATCCGGATACCGCCATAAGCCAAAGCACGTCTCCATTAATCAAGATCAAAGCCGAGCTTGGTGCCGTAAAAAACACTATTCTGCAAAATATGGCTGGGTAACAGCGTTAGACAAAAAAGAGGATCACGCGTTTGAATGCTGCGAGTTATCTTGGAATTGCTGTAACACTAATAGGGCTGATAGTACTGATTGTGGCGGCTTTCCGTGTTCACACAAGCTGGGGGTTGCTATCGGTGTTCACAGCGCCCATTGGCCCTGTTATTTTTGCGATTACCCACTGGAAGGTGGGGCGTGACGCGCTCATTCTTTTCCTGTTGGGTGTCGCGGTATTGGCTTATGGAACGGCCACATCGGAGTGGTGGTATGAACGCCAACACGCGAAACGCGCCGAAACATCAGTTCAAGATGGTGCCGTGGTAACAGATTCGGCAGAACAACAAGAGAATCCGGATCAAGCTATTACCAAACCTACGAGCTCCACAGCAGAGCCACCTCCTGATGTACCGGTAACAAACCCAGCGCAAGAATCCCCTGGCGAAACAAAGCCAGATCCAGGATTATCGACCGAAACTGCAACGACAAACGAGGCGACAGAAGAAAAGCCAACACTTTCTGATAAAGCGGGTGCACCTGAAGTAACAAGCCCCGTGGTTGCCAAAAAGGTAATACCGCCCATTAATAAAGCCGTGTCCGATCCGAAGGAGACTTTGGTGTATACCGCAATTGATGTAGCCAACGCGAAAGACCACATCGGCAAACAATTTCGGGTAACAGATTTCACGGATAAATCCCATGAAGCGGTTTTGAAAGAACTACAGGGAACGCTGCTAATTTTTGAAAAGCTGTATGCCAGCCAAGGAAGCGTTCAATTTGAACTGGAATCACGCAATATTAAAAAACTCGAACTGGTCACCTGGGTAAAAACGCCTGGCAGCACCAAATAGTGCTATTTCCAAATATCAACTTCCTTGCCCTGTTCGATCAGAGCGTCTGCGCGCTCTTGAATAAATCGCTGTAAGTTAGGCTGGGTTTTGTAAGCACCGGAAGCGACATAGTCCAGAATCGACTGTGTATGATAACCCTTAAGAAACGCTTCAATACGAATTACTTCTTTTCCTTTGTCAAAAAGTACCGCTGATGGGGCATAAGTAATCCCGAGCGCCTTGGCCCAGTCCCTGGCTGTAGTGGATTCTCCCTGCGGCGTGATTACCGGCGTATTGCTCCACATATCCAGCTGTATTGCATTATATTGTTTTATTAAATCAATGGTCTCTTTCTGACCAAGTATTTCCTTGTGCAAGGTATCACACCCCGGGCATTGCTTTTGCTCAAAGAACACCACCAACGGTTTATTTTTACCAAGCGCTTTCAACTCATAAGGAGGTTTAAGAAAAAAGGACTCCTTGACCAGAATTCCCGATGATTTGTCCAGCACCTGTTGCGCATAATAGTCCCGGAATGTCATTAGTTTTTCCTGTCTGCCGGAAACATACTTCAATGCACTCATGAACTGGTGCGGTGGATAGTAGCCATTAATACGAAGAATTACTTCTCCTTTTTCATTAAAAAATAGCACAGTAGGTGTAAACCATACCTTAAGCTCGCTGGCGAAGGTTTTTTCTGTAAATGTCTTTCCAGATGGATCGATGATTTCTCTGTCTCCCCATATATTTATGTCCAGAATGTCCAGATTCTTCCGGGCATAATCTACGATGTCTTTTTGACTAAAATTGGTGTTAATTAGCTCGGCGCAATAGGGGCAACCATTCTGATGAAAAAAAATCATCAGCCTCTTGTTATGGGCAGTCGCTTCTTCAATGTCATCGCGCAAATCCAGAAATGATTCCTTAAACCAGGAGGGAATATCGAATTGGCCGGCGCCGGCTATTTCGGCGCTTAGCACCGGGGTGGAGAAGCTCAACGTCAGAAAAACAATAAACACAAAAACCGGACTCTTACGCATGGCACTCTCCTGCATCAAGCACTAGTTTGAAGGGCGTTTTAAAGTATAGTGGATGATAACCCACTGGAAAATACCCCGCTACAGCATGGTTTGTTTGGGTGCACGGTCATGCTAGGCTCAGCAGTCCCAGATAGAAATTTTGCCAGGCAGGAAAGTCGCCATGGATTTGCAGAAAAAGCAGATCATTCGTAGAAATATAGCAACCGAACATAAATTACCGGACGATCTACACCCCACATTGCAGAGGATTTATGCAGCCCGAGATCTTTTGCGGCCTGAGGAAATGGATTACTCCATCGGTAAAATGCTGCCACCAGACCTTTTGGCGGGCATGGACCAGGCGGTCTCTTTGCTGGTTACTGCGCTGGAAGAAAAACAACATATCGTTATCGTTGCAGACTATGACGCGGATGGCGCAACCAGTTGCGCACTGGCGGTAAGGGGATTGCAAAAACTCGGTGCGCACCAGGTCAGCTATCTGGTGCCAAATCGTTTTGATTACGGTTACGGCTTGACTCCGGAAATTGTGCAGCTGGCCTTACCCCTGTCCCCTGATTTATTGGTTACCGTGGATAATGGCATTTCCAGTATTGAAGGCGTAAAAGCGGCCCACCAATGCGGAATATCGGTATTGGTCACCGACCATCATTTATCTGGACCGCAATTGCCCGAGGCGGATGCGATTGTTAATCCCAATCAATCCGGAGACAGTTTTCCCAGCAAGGCCCTGGCCGGGGTTGGCGTCATATTTTATGTGTTATTGGCGTTACGCAGTCAGCTGCGCAAAAATAATTGGTTCGCGTTACAGAAAATTAACGAACCCAATCTTGCGCAACTGCTGGATCTGGTAGCCCTGGGAACCGTTGCCGATCTAGTACCACTGGATCACAATAATCGTATCCTGGTTGCCCGGGGGCTTGAGCGCATCAATCGCAAACAATGTTGTCCTGGTATTACTGCTCTTGCGGAAGTCGCCGGCAAAACTTCTGCATCGCTGTCGGCCACAGATCTGGGATTTTTTCTGGCCCCACGAATCAATGCTGCAGGCCGGCTCCAGGATATGTCGTTAGGAATAGCGTGCCTGTTAACCGATGATGCCACTGAGGCCATGGCAATGGCGCGACGTCTGGATCAAATCAATATTGAAAGACGCGCCATTCAGGACGATATGCAAAACCAGGCGAATCTGATCATCGACCAACTGGTAATTGAAGATAAAGAACTACCGCCGGCCTTGTGTCTTTATGATAAAAACTGGCACCAGGGGGTCATCGGCCTGGTAGCCTCTCGCGTAAAAGAAAAACTGCACCGCCCGGTTATTGCATTCGCGCCAGGCGGTGGGAATACAATAAAAGGATCTGCCCGTTCTATTCCTGGGCTTCATATCCGCGATTTACTGGACAACGTTGCTGCAAGACATCCCGACATACTACGCAAGTTCGGCGGTCACGCCATGGCCGCTGGTCTGACATTACAGCATGAACACCTGCAACGATTTGAGTCGCTATTTAGAGAGGAAGTGGAAAAGGTGGCCACAAAAGAAATTTTGCAACACAACCTCGTCAGCGACGGGGAACTCGCGCTCTCAGACTTCCATCTGGATTTCGCTGAGAGCTTACAGAAAGCAGGGCCTTGGGGGCAGGGATTCCCTGAACCCGTATTTGATGGCCAGTTTGATGTCATTGAGCAACGCATTGTTGGCGAGAACCATCTGAAAATGGTGTTACGCCCGTGCTCGGAAAATCCAACTGAAACCCGGCATATCGACGCCATCGCCTTCAATTATGCCAACAAGCTATCTGCCGCAGAACTGGCCTCGGTGCGCGCTGCCTTTCGCCTGGATGTAAATGAGTTCAAGGGGCGACGATCACTTCAGGCCATAATCAATTACATGGAACCAGCTGATAAAACCCCGGCGTAATGTCAGGCTGCTATAGTTAATTCGACGAACTTGAAATAACCAAAAAATGGAGGAGACAGTCAAAATGAAAAAATTAAGGGCAATACTCTCAATTTTAGTAACTATGGGCACATTGACTACGGCGCAGGCCGCCGACTTTGCACTGGGTGTTAAAGGTGGCACCCTTGGACTGGGCGCAGAGCTGACCACCTCTATTGTGTCCAACCTCAATGTCAGACTGGGGCTTAACAGCTACAGCTATGACTACACCACCACGGAGTCCGGCATTGATTACGACGCCGAGTTGGACCTGGGAACCACGGCTTTGCTGCTTGACTGGCATCCCTTCAGCGGGCGTTTCCGAATTAGTGCCGGCATCATGAAAAATGATAACGGCATCAATATGTCTGCCACGCCTACTACTAACCAGATTATCGGCGGCACCAGTTATACGCCAGCCCAAATAGGTACTTTGACCGGAAAAATTGGCTTCAAGGACACGGCGCCCTATGTCGGCATCGGTTTCGGTAATGCCGTCAGTAAAAACAAACGCATCGGCTTTACCTTAGACATCGGCGTACTGATACAGGATTCTCCCGAGGTAACGCTGTCTGCAAGCGGGGGCGCGGTCTCACTTGTAGATTTGGGGGCTGAAGAGGCCCAATTGGAAAGCGACATCAGCGAATTTGATGTTTATCCGGTGATTTCCCTGGGTGTTTCCTACCGGTTTTAGGCGATAATCTTTACCCGGCCAGATATGGCCGGGTAATTTCCTGTTTCGACCGGGTTTGATTACAATCCCCAGTCATGAGCCTTCCCACCTTAGAGCAGTTTGTTGGTAACACCCCGCTGGTGAGGCTTCAGCGTTTGCCAGGCGCCGGCTCCAACACAATCCTCGCAAAACTGGAAGGCAATAATCCTGCCGGCTCGGTAAAGGACCGGCCGGCGCTAAGCATGATCCGGCACGCCGAGCTAAGAGGCGAAATTAAACCCGGAGATACCCTGATTGAGGCAACCAGCGGCAATACGGGCATTGCCCTTGCCATGGCTGCGGCCATCAAGGGGTATCGTATGGTGCTCATCATGCCCGAGCATATGAGCGTGGAGCGTAGAGCGGTGATGAAGGCGTTTGGGGCGGAGATTATTCTGGTATCACAGGAGGCCAGCATGGAGGGGGCCCGTGACCTGGCATTGCAGATGCAGGCCGAGGGCCGGGGCAAGGTGCTGGACCAGTTTTCCAACCCGGACAACCCACGGGCCCACTATGAAGGCACTGGTCCGGAAATCTGGCGCGACACCCAAGGCAAACTTACCCATTTCGTCAGCTCCATGGGCACTACGGGCACTATTATGGGTGTGGCCAGCTTCCTGCGAGAGCAGCAGCAACACGTGGAGATCGTCGGCGTGCAGCCCGTGGACGGCGCCAGCATTCCGGGTATCCGGCGCTGGCCGGAAGAGTACCTCCCAAAAATCTATGACGCCTCTATCATTGACAAGATCATCAATGTCTCGCAAGAGAGCGCAGAGGAGACGACTCGACGACTAGCGCGGGAGGAAGGTATATTCTGCGGTATCTCTTCGGGTGGTGCGGTGGCGGCGGCCCTTGAGATTTCCCGTGAAGTTGAGAACGCTGTCATAGCGGTTATTATATGTGACCGTGGCGACCGCTATTTGTCTACCGGCGTATTTCCAGATTAGTTAATTAATTAATTATAAATACCATGTACTCTTCAATTACAAGTTTTGGTGCATCATTGGCTGATTTTCAAATTAACGGCGCTATGTTTCGTTACAGTATTTTTGTGCCGAAATTCTATAACTGGTGCAAGTCGCTGGGCTTTGAGGCTGGCAAAATTATGCCATCGCGAGCATTCTGCTCAGATGAAAGCCAGGGTTACCCGATAATTCTCATTACAAAGCACTTCGGTACATTTCCGTTTAACCATGGACGGGTAGGCGGTATTGTTGCTACAGATCGGCATGGACCTCATGCGGAACATGGCCAAGACATGGTAATCATCCAGGCGAGCCATGTAGGATATGACGATAGCAGTCATCACTTCGGTTGTTACAAACGTTTGCAAACCAGTAGCCACGACAACAGCCCAAGCTGCGGAAAGGTGCATGCAGTATTGAGCTGGTATATAAATGAATATAATTTTGCCAAAGATAATATATACCTATCTCAAAACGGTAAAGATAGGTTAATTACAATCGATAACCAACTTCTTAATGAAAATCGCGAAGAGGGGTTGTTTCTCCATTTGGAACGCATCGTTGAAGTTGATGAGAATGGAGAAACTCATCCAATCAAGACCCTGAGCACAGCAAAATCATATCGTGTATCAAGCAGATTTCAGAAAATGTTAGGTGATTTTGAATGGCAAGGATCAAAACGACAAAAAATTGGTGACAGACTGGTACCGGAGTTATTCCAGTTTAAACGAATTATCGATGAAACAATTACAGATATGGAGAATGACAGATTTCTGGAAAAAAATCTGCTTAACCCAATGCCCTGGATCGTAACTTCCCCGGCTCCACTGTTAATGGCGGCACAAGTTAATACCCAGGTGGAATTCGACCGAACATTTCGCACCATCGCAAAAGAACATGGTTATAGGGGGAAAAAACTAGTTTTTATTGCCGGCCTTAATATAGATATATCGCCACAACCCGGACAGTTGTTTCCACTAACAAAATTTGTTCCCTGGGCAGCATACGTGCAGGACCGGGATGACTCATTTTTTACACTGGAGCAACAAGAGCTGGTGGACATTCTAAATAGACAAAGTAGCGAAAACGCTGACCAGATCGACCTGGAAGACGCCATTCACAAAATGGGTGTGGCAAAAGAAGTCAAGGTCTTCGTTTAATTAAAGAGAAATATTAAATTGTGAATGTATTCGTTTTTGATATTGAAACAATACCTGATGTGGATCTTGGTCGTCGTCTTTACAATCTTGGAGGATTAAGTGATAAGGATGTCGCCCGTGTTATGTTTCAGAAGCGGCGGGAACAAACCGGGGATTCTGATTTTCTTAGACTGCATATGCATGCCATTGTGGCGATATCAGCAGTATTTAGAAACAATGATAGCCTGAAGGTCTGGTCTTTGGGTGAACCAGATTCCAGTGAAGCTGAATTGGTGCAACGTTTTTTTGATGGGATAGATAAATTTACACCAACATTGGTATCCTGGAATGGCGGGGGATTTGATCTGCCAGTGCTGCACTACCGGGCGCTAAAGCACGGGATTAACGCATCACGCTACTGGGATACCGGAGAGGACGACCGGGAATTTAAGTGGAATAATTACATTAGTCGATACCATCATCGCCACACCGACCTCATGGATGTGCTTGCCGGATATCAACCGCGGGCCAATGCGCCGCTCGATGAAATCGCAGTTATGCTCGGATACCCGGGTAAAATGGGTATGAGCGGCGCCAAAGTATGGGACCAGTACCAGGCTGGAAATATTCAGGACATTCGTAATTATTGCGAAACAGACGTACTAAATACCTATCTTGTTTACTTGCGCTGGGAACTTACCCGCGGCAACCTGACAAAAACCGCCTGGGAAAAAGAAATTGCCCTGATACATACCACATTAAAACAGACCAACCAATCCCATTTACTGGCATTTCTTGATGCCTGGATTTAATACTTTTCACTGTAAACTATAAACAGAATTTCTGTGTCCGCTATCCCTGCAAACAAAAAGACAACCGACGATACAGCGCGCCTGACGATTAGCGGCCTTGACCATGATGGCCGTGGCGTCGGGCGTCTTGCCGATGGCAAGGTAATGTTCGTTGAAGGCGCGTTGCCGGGAGAAGAGGTAATCGTCAAACTGGTGCGGCGCAAGCGCAAACATGATAGTGGTGTCGTTATTGATATTGTTCATGCATCAGCAGACAGGGTAGCGCCACCTTGCGAGTATTTTGGTGTATGCGGGGGTTGCAGTCTACAGCATATGAGATCAAGTGCTCAGATCTCCACTAAACAAACGATCTTGCGTGATAACCTCCAGCGACTGGCTTGTACAAAGCCCGAGGAATGGTTAACCCCCATTTCCGGCCCAACCTCCGGCTATCGGCGCAAGGCCCGCCTTGGTGTGCGTTTTGTAACGAAAAAGGGTGGGGTGCTGGTCGGTTTTCGGGAGAAGCGAAGTTCGTACCTTACCAGCCTGAAGAGTTGCTTGGTTATGGATAAACGCTTTTCGGATTTACTGCCAGATCTACATCGGGTTATTTCGGAATTATCCTGTCCTGACAAAATTGCACAAATTGAAATTGCAGCGGGTGACGCCAGTGCAACACTGGTGTTTCGTCATCTCGTAGAGCTGGATAACAGAGACAATCAGCTTCTTAGTGAGTTCGGCAGAGCTCGTGAT
>JAOUNW010000151.1 GCA_029880755.1 Gammaproteobacteria bacterium | reverse complement strand
CATTATGTTGCAACCGGGTGGCCCAGATTCAATATATTGCTTGTGGCCAGATACCCCTAACGTTCTTAGTTATAACCTACCGGAATTCGACGTAAGCTTTACTTTTCAGGCAACTGACTTTACACAAGTGAACGCGAAAATAAACCGGAAAATGGTTTCCCTCGCTATCCAGTTGCTGGACCTGAAGACAAACGATCGCGTGCTGGATCTGTTTTGCGGTCTCGGGAACTTTACGCTCCCCGTAGCCAGAAAAGCGGGGCAGGTTATGGGAATTGAAGGAAGTGCAGCGTTGGTTAATGCCGCCCGGGAAAACGCCCGGCAAAATGGATTGACCAATGCGGAGTTTCGTTGCGCGGATCTTTTCTCTGTTGAAACTGGCTGTCCGTGGCAAGACTATCACTTTAACAAGCTCCTGCTGGACCCGCCGCGATCCGGCGCCAGCGAAGTCTTACGACAGTTACCCGACGATGGGCCGGAACGTATTGTCTATGTTTCTTGTGACCCGGCGACATTGGCCAGGGATACCGATTACTTGGTGAATCTAAGAAAATATCGGCTTAGCAAAGCAGGAGTCATGGACATGTTTCCTCACACCAGTCACGTTGAATCCATAGCTGTCTTCGATCGAGTTCGATGATGGAGTACTGGCGGTCTATTTCTGTCTACATTAACCAGCAGACTCTGGTCGTGCGAGACAATCGTGGCGCAGTCACGTTCGAGACAAGAATCGCGACCGCCAAAAACGGTCCAGGCGAACAACATGGCAGTGAATGTACACCACGTGGTCGCCATGTAATCCGGGCCAAAATCGGTGCAGGCAGGCCTCGCAACACAGTATTTGTCGGTCGCCGGCCAACAGGTGAACTGTTCGACGAAAAATTAAGAGCCAGATTTCCCAACCGGGACTGGATATTGACCCGGATTTTATGGCTTAGCGGCACCGAACCTGGCAGAAACAGGCTGGGAAATGTAGACACAATGCGCCGTTACATTTACATTCACGGCGCACCCGATAGCGATGCCATGGGGATTCCAAGCTCACATGGGTGCGTAAAAATGCGTAATGATGACATCATTGCCCTATTCGACCAGGTAACAGTAGGCACACCAGTCGAGATTATTGAGTAGCGCTCCAACGAGGAAGAGTCAATGTCATTGGGACCGGTAATGATGGATCTAAAGGGTATCTCCCTTGATCCAGAAGAAAAAGAACAACTGCAACACCCGTTAGTAGGTGCCGTGATTTTATTTTCCAGAAATTATGAATCCCCTGAACAACTGGAGTCACTTATCCGGCAAATTCATGACTCCCAAAGCCGGCGACTTTTAATATCGGTTGACCATGAGGGCGGGCGCGTCCAGCGTTTTCGTGAGAATTTCAGTTCCGTACCTGCCATGCGATCCCTGGGTCACTGCTACGACGACAACCCAAAACGTGCCAAGCGCCTGGCAGAAAGTTGTGGCTGGCTTTTGGCAACCGAACTTCTCGCTATTGGCGTTGATTTCAGTTTCACCCCCGTGCTCGATCTGGATCGAGGAATTAGTCAGGTCATTGGCGACCGGGCCCTGCACAGCGACCCGGAGATCGTGGCAGATCTGGCGCACTCGCTCATGATCGGCATGGAAAAGGCCGGCATGGCGGCCACGGGCAAGCACTTCCCTGGACACGGCGCTGTGGAAGCCGACTCCCATCTGGCGTTGCCAGTAGACCCCCGTTCGCTGGAGGACATCTATGCCGAAGATATTGTCCCTTTTGAACGTATGATACATTACGGTCTGGCGGCCATTATGCCGGCCCACGTACTATATAAAAACGTTGCGCCGGAACCTGCCGGGTTTTCCCGATTCTGGCTCCAGGATGTGTTGAGAACCCGGCTCGGGTTTCAAGGAGTCATTTTTAGTGATGACTTGTCCATGGTGGGGGCCCATGGTGCGGGTGATGTGGTAGCCAGGGCTGAAGCAGCTCTGGCAGCCGGGTGCGATATGATACTTGTGTGTAATGACACCAGGGCTGTCTCAAAAGTACTGGATGAACTCTCAATGGAAGAAAATCCGGTTAGCTTGATGAGATTGGCGCGCATGCATGGTCGCAGGCAAGTAGCCAGAGAGGCGTTATTGCGTCACCCTGATTATCAGCAGACCCGCGATATCGTGCTGAATATAGTCTAATTGTTAACACGAATCTAAAGAGATTGAGGACAAGTAGTGCCAAAACTTAAACCATTGCAAAAACTCAAGCTGGAGAGTTTTAATAATCTCACGAAGACCTTGAGTTTTAATATCTACGATATCTGCTACGCCAAATCCGAAAAGGAGCAAAAAGAATACATTGCCTATATCGATGAGGTTTATAATGCGGAACGCCTAACCGCTATTCTAAAAGAAGTCGCAGAAATTATTGGCGCTAATGTTCTCAATGTTGCTTACCAGGATTATGATCCGGAAGGCGCAAGCGTCACCATGCTAATTTCGGAACTCCCTATCACGGAAGAGCCGGAAAACCTGGAAGAGCCGGGGCCATTGCCCGACGCTGTAGTAGCCCATCTGGACAAAAGCCATATTACTGTTCACACCTACCCCGAAAGCCATTCCGTAAGTGGTATCAGCAGTTTTCGAGCCGATATCGATGTCTCAACCTGTGGAAAAATCTCACCACTTCGGGCGTTGAATTTTCTTATTCACAGCTTCGAATCGGACATTGTTATTATTGACTATAGAGTACGAGGCTTTACCCGGGACATAAAGGGCAAAAAGCACTACATCGATCATAAAATAAATTCTATTCAGAATTTTATTGACAGAGATACGCTCAACCGTTATCAGGCTATTGACGTTAATGTGTATCAGGAAAATATCTTTCACACCAAAATGATGGTGAAAGATTTCCAATTGGATAATTATTTATTCGGTATCAATGAAAATGATCTAATGAAACCGGAGAAACAAAAAGTAACAGACCGTCTGAAAAAGGAGATGTTGGAAATCTTCTATGGCAGCAATATTGTTAGCAATTAACTATAAGTCCTGAAAAAATAACTCTTCTTCCTCGGAAAAACTCGCTGACCGATTATATTGGTATAAAGGCCTCTCCTGATGCGGGTTGGGGCCTGCCCGAGCCTCATCTTTTGCGAACCCGGAATCGATCACCAGTCGATGCGCTCCATTTATCTTCAGTGTTTGGCAACGATAGAATAGAAGATTAATATCGCCATTTGACAATCTGGAAAGGCTGGAAGGAATTTCCCGACTAATTACAATGACCCCGGCGTTTCTGATAGCCGAATGATCAAAAACATCTGGATACAAACGCTGAACCCACGGCTGGTTTTTCCGAAGCTCATCAATTGCCGATAACCCTGCCAATAACGCCTCACCAGCGTTTGCCAAATCAACACTTAGAACAAGCGGGAGTCGTCGCGAATCAACTGCCAATACGCAGGTCCCAGGCAACACGGGATTCTTGTCCACCAACTGCAAATCACCAAATGAGGGAAGGGAGTCAACCAGCAAATCCCTGGCTTCGTGGTTATTGAAACCATTTAAAATTTCTATCGACATCTGCTTACCATGCTCCATTTCTTTTTTCTCATCATCTGAATTCTTTAAATCGCTGATATCAGTTACTTGCTGCGTCTGATTGGGTAACCAATCCCGAATAATCAATGATACCACCTCGTCTAATCCGATAGGGCGCCCTTGATTGCTATCGCTATGCGGTGCAAGCAGATGCCCAAAGCTCATGGGCTGCCATTTCAAAAAGCTGACAGAGCCGCTTACCAGTTTTCCAGAGAACAACCAGACCGATGAAGCTTTTCTTTCAGTTGTGGTCATGGTGATGCCAACTACCGGCCTTGTCTTCAGTTGAGACCATTGTTTCAAATGGGCATAAGCATCCTGAATTCCCTCCAGCGTAGCGGGAACAACGAGCAATACCCGGCCATACTTGGTGATATATGGGTGCCTGGCATCAAATAATGGAATCAGACAAATGTCCGGCTTATCCGTGTCATCAGAGACCGCCAATGCGTCCAGAAAATCACCCTCCGGAATTTGATGACTATCACCCCATTGTTCACCCTCCGTTCGCAACAACCGCACATCCTTTCCCTGTTCTCTAAATGCATCAATCAACATTTCCCCGGAAAAACTCTGCTGACGCGAGTCGAGCAGAACCGGAAGAAAAAATGGTTGTTTTTCGCCTGTTCCCGAGGAAACGGGTTCTCCCAGAAAATGATGGCTAATACTCTCAAGGCGCTGCTTTGAGGTTTTGGCTACAGATTTGAATTTTATTGGGTCAGGCGCTGACAAGCAGTTGCTCCTGTTCTTCCTGTTCGTTGGGCTC
>JAOUNW010000223.1 GCA_029880755.1 Gammaproteobacteria bacterium | reverse complement strand
CCCGGGCTGCTGCCATTGCTGGTGAATTGCCATACGCCGGCGCTTGCGCCGTTTACCAGTGTTTTAATCGTGGCCTCGGCGGAAACAGTGAAAATGAGATCGGCGGAAAATGCCCGATGGGGCAGCGCCATGATTAACCCGCCACCGGTAAAAACGGTGGCTCCGTAACAACCGGCTTTAAGAAAAGTGCGTCTATCCATGTTTCGTTCCGCCGATAGAAAAGTTCTGCGGAGAACGCTAACACACTTCACTGGCAAAGCTATAACAAAAAATATTTATGGATACGAAAGCTTTAAAAGGGAACCGGGATATTCTTGGGTAGCACCACGTGTGTTTACATGACACTTTACTGTCTTGTCGGCCGCGTTACCGTAAAGGCTGTTTTAAGAAATGAAAACTTGTCATTGTTATTACGCTTGAGATTAAGATTTCATAAGCTATGCGAACGATGACTCCGCGGATATGAGATCGAGTTTGATAACGCTACGCTACAATACTCGGCCAAAAGCTCAGTCATCAAAACTGATCATTAACTCTGAATATTAAGGAAACTGAAAAAAAGGTGCTGCTGACATCCGCGTTCACTTCTCTGGCTTCGTAGTTATAGTATGGATTATAGATGGGTTTATAGTGCCCCTCATAACGCATGTAACGGTTACCGCCGGAAAATCCCAAGGTGATCAATTTACCCAGATTCAAGTTGCAACCCATGGTAAGGCCACCGCCATATCCACGAATGAAACCGTCGTATTCATAATCATAGAACATGCCGGGTTGCTCAATACTATTGTATGCAGTGTATTTCACATGCGGGCCCAGCCACAGACGAACGTGCCGATTCTGCATTAATGTCAATCCGAAACTGTGCACCATGGTTGTGCCGGTGAATTGGAGCCCGTACTGGTCGTAGGAGTTGAGCTCATGGGCCAGTACCGCACGGTAAACAAAAGATCTTTGTTTCGCTACGGTACTATCGAATAATGCACCGAAATGCATCGTGCTACGGTCATTGCTGCCGTGTGTTTGGTCCCAGTTTTCGGTGGAGGTCCCGAAATCCATGCCAAACCCGACCGCCTGCGCGCGAGGTAACACCAATCCTGAGATGAGAATGAACGCTAAACTGATGCTGCAGAAAAAGCGTGTATCCTGTTGAATGACCCATCCTTTTTTCATAACAAACCTCTCTACCGGGGTAGCTGTTAAACAATACTTTTAGAGCGCTATGAAGTTCGTACACTCTGAAGTAGTCTTTTACCGCTCACTGTATAAGGTATAACTGATTTGATATCGTCCTTTGTGGGGAAATAATTAAGGCAATCCATGCTGTAGAATTCCAACAGCGTAGAAATATTATTAACTTATCAATTATTTCGAATATTGCTTCGATGGCTGGTCTTGCCAATGCAGGAGGCAGTCCGGCTCCCGTTTGAGAAAGTAACTCTACGTATTTCAAAGACTCCGCTTTAAGTATATCGTTTAAAGCCAGGAAGTAGCTGTTTGTTTATCCGTACGTTAAACGACGTGAAGATAACAATGGAGTTCACCATGAACCAGCTACAGGTTACTTACGATGGTTTCCAACATTGTACCGCGCTAACACAACCCCAGGGTAAGTCGGTGGCCATGGATTGTCCTAACACCGGAAAGGGTGATGAGATGTCGCCGGCGAATTTAGTGGGTTCAGGGCTTGCCGGTTGTATGCTGTTTTCGATGGGGACACTGGCGTTGCGTGATCGCTTAGACATTATTGGTACAACGGTCGATGTTGAAGTCAAACAAGCCCACAAGCGCATCCATTCGATAAAACTGATGTTTCACATGGCACGGGGCTATTCCAAAATTGATCGTGTCAAACTTGAGCGTGCGGCTGGTCTGTGCCCGGTACGATCGAGTTTTCATCCGGACACGCTTATTTCTGTAGAATATCGCTATCCCCAATCCAACGTGCAAAATGATGCCACCAGGCACGGCAAGCCGTGTTCGACCTGAGGATGGCGGTAGGGTTGAGCATTCCAGTTTCCGCCGGGGTTTTACAGTGGTTTATCCATGTTTGTTCGAATTTTTCTTTATCGGTCGTGCCGCCGCTGGATTCTAAAAGATCGATGAAGGACAGCAGTCCAGCCGGCATACCTACTGCCATGAAGCCTGTATCCGGAAAAAATCGATTTCGATTTCCCGAAGCTCGCGGTCTACCGCTTGATAGCCGCCCGGCTTTAGCGATTTGGCACCGAACTTACCCGCGGTCATAAAGATCCCTCTGTACCGTTTTTAGGGTGGCAATTCGATGCCCCCCTGGTTTTGTTTTTTCGCTGGTAGATTTGTCCTGGGTGGTAAAAAATATGGCTTGAGCTGTCAATACGCCCTGATCCGCCGCTGCTAAGCTGTATTCCATGGTCAGGCGATAATCCAGCCATTAAACGAACAAGCCGATAAGAATTCAGATGTCAGGCTAATAATGTCCATAAAAACAAAAGGAAAATAGCATGAAACAATTGATTTTCGTAGCCGTACCCGTACTTTTAGGCCTTAGTGGCTGCGCGCATCAGGAAACTGCTGTAA
>JAOUNW010000222.1 GCA_029880755.1 Gammaproteobacteria bacterium | reverse complement strand
TTTTCCAGGCCACTCATTAGGCTGCTGCCCACTTCCTTGTCCATATCCATCGTCAGCAAAAGGATATTCATGGGGTAGGGCATTTTTCCGAAAAATCCCCAGGTCACTTTGGTCTCATTGTCGGAAATGGTCTCGGTCGTCATGTAGGCTGAATCCTGGGCCTCGAAGGGTTCCTGAAATCGCAATTCAGTGTCGATGCGGCGGCCGTCAACTATGCGCGTTATGATCTGTTCACCCTTGCCCACTTGTTTATGGTCGCTGTCCCACGCGGCGACAAAACCCACTGTTGCATCGGTACCGCGGTATTCGTTTTTCATATCGGGATCGATTTTTGCCCACACACTGTAGTTACTTTGGTTTTTTAGATGACTGATATATTGGAATACTTCGGATTTATTTTTATTGATGACGATTTCTTTTTCCAGTGCGTACTCATTTGGCGCCAACGCCGCAACCAGCAGTACCGCGATAACCGCCACAAGCGAAATTGATAGTAGTAGCTTAATGATCTTCATGACATTCCCCTCCTGCGTATTGTGCTGCATGGCCTGATACGTAAAATTGTCAACACTTGACACGAAAACCACTACCCTGCTCACAAAATCTTAGATTTCTCTTAATTACTGCTGTCGAGTCAGAATAAAGGTCTGATGGGTATACAAATGCCTGAGTTGATGCAGGCCGAGTTCGGACAGTGGATGGGGTTTGCCCGGAAAACTATTGAGGTTCCCACGGCGGGTTTTCGGTATTTGTCAGTTATTGTTGTCCTGTTTTAAATTGTGGATAGTGTTACCGCAAGGCATATGAGCTTCGTTCTATGCAAATAACAATAGATTATTTACTTTTATGAAACTTCCGTTCGATATGAGGTGATAACCGGTGGTTCTGGATTAGTTTATTCGGGCTACCAAAGGGCATGCCATTAGTAATCGCTGATAACCCTCAGTGATGACGCCGCTCGGAAGGAATGGTGCTCTGTCTTGCAGAATAAATCAATCATCAGGGGATACCTTATGGCAACTGTAAACCCGTACGCAACACCCGAAGCTTCGCTGGAACTGGGCTTGAAAAGAAGCAAATCCGATGAATATGACGAAACACCGATATGGTCACCCAAGGGTAGGTTCGGCCGGGCCGCATTTATTCATTACTCCATGGTGTTTGGTATATTGATCATGGTTGTTTACATGATATTGTTTATCGGCATCGGGGGAGGAATAGCGGCCCTGGGAGCGGACGACGGCCAGGCGTTCGCTGCTGCGGGTCCGGTCATATTTATTCTGAATCTACTGGTCTTGCCGGTTACCTTTATCCTGCTGATACGCCGGCTCCATGATTTGAATTGGTCAGGTTGGATGTCGCTGTTGATATTCATTCCGTTGGTGAATCTGGTGATCTATGTACCGGCGTTGTTCTTTCGTGGCGTTGACGGGGTGAACGATTATGGGCCTCCGCGGCGCTATGTCGGATATCACGCGATCGCCGTTTGGTTGGTTGCGCTGGTGCCGGCCCTGGGCATAGCCCTTGCGATTTTAATTCCACTGCTTAATTCGGGCGCTACTCAGTAAGCGGTCCGTTGGATACCGGTGGTGGGGTGTGTATCTTGGCCTCGTGGCAGTGCATAATGTACAAAGTTAATCACAGATGCCACCACTATCGGATACCATGCAGGACACCAGTCGACTATTTGAAACCCCCGAGGGCGTAAGTCTCGAACTGCAACTGGCGGGCCCGGTAGTGCGCGCAGTGGCCTGGGTTATGGATTTCGGGATTCGTGCGGGAATTTACATCAGTCTGGGTATGTTTCTGCCCTTGCTCGGTGAGCTTGGCGTGGGCGTCTATCTGGTGGGAATATTTCTCATTGAGTGGTTCTATCCGGTGGTTTTCGAGGTGCTCAAGGATGGCGCAACTCCGGGTAAAAAATCAATGGGCATAAAAGTGGTACACGACAACGGCACGCCGGTGTCGTGGCCTGCTGCCATTCTACGTAATCTGCTCCGGGCCGCGGATTTCATGCCTTTGCTTTACGGTTTCGGCCTTTGTGCAATGCTGTTGAACCGGGACTTTAAACGTTTGGGTGATATGGCGGCAGGTACCCTCGTTATTTACAGCCAGAAATTACCTAACGCGGTAAAACTCACGCAAATTGAACCACAGGCGCCGCCGGCGGGCCTGCTGGTGCCCGAGCAGCGAGCGATACTGGATTTTGCAGAACGCTACCGGTTTCTATCCGTGGACCGGTGTAATGAGTTGGCCGATATTCTGGCGCCCGTTACCGGTAAAGAACCGGGCGCCAATGCCAATGAGTTATTAAAGTACGCGAATTGGCTGCTCGGAGCCGGCGCGGTTTCAAGGGATGATGTGGAATGAAGCAACTGGTTTTTGAGCAGCGTAATGCGCGCGTCTGGCAATCCCTGGAAGCTACCCTGGAAGATCTGGAATCAAGTAAAAGGCAGGATATCAGTGAGGCCGGTTTAAAGTCCTTTGTCGCTGACTACAAACAAGTGTGTTCCCTGTATTCATTGGCTAAGACACGTCAGTACAGTCCAGTTCTACTGGCGCGCTTACATAGCCT
>JAOUNW010000043.1 GCA_029880755.1 Gammaproteobacteria bacterium | reverse complement strand
CTGGATGGCATGGGAGGCGCCTCTATTTTCCGTATCACCCTGAAAGATCCCAACATCAGCGTTATTATCGAGACCCTTACCGAACATGGCGGGCGATTTACCATGGCGCAAAAATTTATTCCCGAAATCAGAACCGGTGATAAACGCATATTGATGGTGGACGGCGAACCGATTCCCTACGCCCTGGCCAGGGTTCCTGCATCCGGCGAAACCCGGGGCAATCTGGCTGCTGGCGGCACAGGAGTGGGCATTGAACTTAGCGAGAGGGATCGCTGGATTTGTCAGCAGGTTGGTCCGATATTAAAAAAACGTGGGATGATGTTTGTTGGCCTGGACGTAATCGGTGACTACTTAACGGAAATCAATGTTACGAGTCCCACCTGTATCAGGGAACTGGACAAGATTTACAAGCTTAATATCAGCGCCCAGCTTCTGGACGCCATTGAGGCCAAACTGAACTAAAACTTTAAACAATATATTTTATGAGGTGTCCTACCCCTGTTCATGTATCCCAGTTATAATTTCCGGAGAAACCAGTCAGCAATTAAACAGAACTGATTTTTATGTCGGAAGCTGTCTACGAATTTACCAATAATGACCGAATCGGGCTCAGCTTTTTCAGCGCCTTTCTGGTGCACATGGTCATTATCCTGGGTGTTACTTTTGCATTGCCTAAATTAGCTGACCTTAGTGGCATGCCGTCCATGGAAATCACACTGGTTCAAACCAAAAGTGATAAGGCACCGGATGATGCAAACTTCCTGGCCCAGGCCAATCAGGATGGAGGCGGAAATAGCGATTCTGCCAAAATCGCGCGTAACCCGTTACCGATTCAGGAGATAGGCGATCACAATCTATCAATGCCAGCTCATCGCGCAACCCCCCAACGAAAAATTAAAAGCGAGCAGGAAAAGAAACAGCTGCTTACAGAAAATCAGGCCGAGGAAAAAATTAAAACCCAGACATCCAACCCGGAAAACCGTGAAGCACGCATGACGCCACCTAATCCCGGACTGGTTAAATCAGAGGAATTTTTTGAAGAAAGGTCGCGACTCAATGCCGAAATAAGCCGGTTCTGGGAAGAATACCAACAGCGACCAAAGAAAAAATATATAAACGCCCGCACCCGCGAATACAAATATGCAGCATACATGGACGCCTGGCGGGCAAAAGTCGAACGTGTCGGCAACCTCAACTACCCGGAAGAGGCGCGCCGCAAGGGGCTGTCGGGTGATCTGGTGCTGGACGTTGCCTTGAAGCCTGACGGATCCCTGGACTCAATCGATATCAGACGCTCCTCGGGGCACAAACTGCTGGATGACGCCGCGGTCCGAATTGTCACCCTGGCGGCCCCTTTCTCCCCTTTTCCCAAGAGTATTCAGGCGGAAGCCGATGTATTGCACATCACCCGCACCTGGAAATTCAACCAGGAAGGCTGGGATCGTGAACCTTAACGGCCAGACACCACTTGAATCCAGGTTATCCCTGCCGGATACTGGGACATCATGACCGAAGTTGAATCGCTCAGTAATCACTTCCTCATCGCCATGCCTAATCTGGCGGACCCAAATTTCTCTAAAACGGTGACGCTGATTTGCGAACACAGCCGCGAAGGTGCCATGGGTCTGACAATAAACCGTCAGACCGACCTGTCCCTGAAAGATATATTGGCGCAACTGGATATTGAGGCGGCCGACCCTTCTCATCTGGCTGATAGTGTCTATCTTGGTGGCCCGGTTCAATATAACCGCGGGTTCGTGTTACATGAACCGCTTGGTCAGTGGGAGTCGACACTGCCTATTACCGATACCCTGGGTCTGTCCACGTCCCGCGATATTCTGGCCGCCATTGCCGAAGGTAATGGGCCCGAACACTACCTGATCACATTAGGTTATGCTGGCTGGGGCCCAGGACAACTGGAGCGGGAAATGTCGGAAAATGCCTGGCTTAGTGGTCCGGCTGACAACCAGATCATTTTTGAGACTGCGGTTGAACAGCGCTGGCGAGCGGCAGCAGAGAAGCTTGGTGTGGATTTGTCAAAACTCTCGGACCAGATAGGGCACGCTTGAGTACAATACGACTTTTGGCCTTTGATTACGGTAAAAAATTTATTGGCGTGGCTGTGGGTAATACAACCTCGGGTACCGCTCAGGGGCTAACCACCTTGCAGGGAAAAAATCATTCACCTGATTGGGACAAAATAGATCAACTGTTTCAGGAGTGGCGGCCGGACGCGCTGGTGCTTGGCTTGCCGCTTAACATGGATGGCACGGATACCGGAATTACCCCACAAGTAAGAAAGTTTGGCGATAAGCTCAAGGACCGCTACAATCGGCCCGTGCATATGGTCGATGAACGACTTTCCTCCCAGACAGCTAAAAACAGGCTCACTGAGACAGGCGTTTCTTTGAAGCGCAGCAACAAATCCAAGATCGATATGCTGGCGGCGCAAACCATTCTGCAAAGCTTTCTTGATGATCACGCAGGAACCGAACTTGGCTGAGCAAATCGACATCCAGGAAACACTCACGAGAATGGTTAAGGCCCTTGAACCGCTCAAGGCATCCCGGCCACTCATGATCGGAATCCAGACCGGAGGCGCCTGGGTTGCCCAACTCCTTCACCAGATGCTTAAACTGGAAGAACCCCTGGGCACATTGGATATTTCCTTCTACCGCGATGACTTTACCCGCATAGGCGTTAACCCGCAGGTCAAAACCTCGGATCTACCGGTGGATGTCGACAACCGGCACATTATTCTGGTGGATGATGTCCTGCATACAGGAAGAACCATCCGAGCGGCCATGAACGAGATCTTTGATTACGGTCGACCCGCCTGCGTCACCCTTGCTACACTCATCGAACGCGACGGCAGAGAGCTGCCGATTCGGGCCGATGTGGTTGGGCAATCTGTGCGACTCAATACAAAAGAACATATAAAATTAATAAAGAACCAGGAGGATTTAACCCCTGGTTCTTTAGAGCTTGTCATACAAAAGGCTGGTGAATGACGAACGATCTTCAATTTGATAGCCAGGGGCAACTGCGCAACCTGCTCACCATTGAAGGACTTAATCGTCAAACCATTCTAGATATACTTAACACAGCCGAATCTTTTATTGCCGTCGGCGAAAGGGAAATCAAAAAAGTGCCTCTCCTGAGAGGCAAGACGGTAGTAAACCTGTTCTTCGAGTCCAGCACCCGGACCCGTACCACATTTGAGATTGCCGCCAAACGTCTATCCGCAGACGTTATCAACATCAACCCAAGCGTATCTTCAACAAACAAGGGCGAAACCCTGCTGGACACCATTGACAACCTGGAGGCCATGCACACTGACCTGTTTGTTGTGAGACATAAAGACAGCGGCGCTGCCTATCTGGTGGCAAAACACCTGCCACCTCACGTGCGCCTGATCAATGCCGGTGACGGCCGGCATGCCCACCCGACTCAGGCGCTACTGGACAGCTTCACTATCCGTCAATACAAAAAAGATTTCAGCCAACTGCGCGTAGCCATTGTCGGCGATATTTTGCATTCTCGGGTAGCCCGCTCACTGATCCATGTCTTAAACATCCTGGGCGTACCTGAAGTTAGAGTGATTGCACCCAAAACACTGTTGCCTGTTGATGTGGAAAAACTCGGTGTCCGCTGCTTTTACGATATGCGCACCGGCCTGGAAGATGCGGACGTTGTCGTCATGCTCAGACTGCAACGGGAACGCATGCAAGGGGCGCTGATTCCCAGTGAGCAAGAGTACTTTAACCTCTACGGCCTGACTTTGGAAAAACTCAAACATGCCAAGGACGATGCCATCATCATGCATCCCGGCCCAATGAATCGAGGCCTTGAAATAGACTCGGCAGTAGCCGACGGTGAACGCGCCGTGATCCTGCCCCAGGTTACCAACGGCATCGCCGTAAGAATGGCGGTCATGGCCATTGTCATGGGAGGCTCCGCACCTAAAGACCGGAGGCCGGGCCAATGACCTTGCATATCAAAGGTGGGCACCTGATTGACCCAGCCAACAAGGTTGATCAAAAACAGGATCTGTTTATTGATGATGAAGGCTTCATTGTCGGAATTGGCAGCGCACCCGCTGGGTTTACGGCAAATAGCATCATTGATGCGACGGATAAAATAGTGTGCCCGGGAATAATTGATCTGCGTGCGCGGCCCCGGGAGCCCGGTCTGGAGTACAAGGCCACTATTGAAAGCGAAACACGGGCTGCGGTGGCATCGGGTATTACAACGTTTTGCTGTCCACCGGATACAGATCCTGTTATCGATACGCCCGCCATGGCCCAAATGATTCAACACCGGGCCTGGCGATTTGGTCTGGCATTCATTCATCCGCTGGGTGCGATCACGCGCGGGCTGAAAGGTGAACAGCTGTCAGACATGGAGGCCCTGGACGAGGCGGGCTGCGTAGGATTAACCAATGGCATGAATCCGATCCGGGACACTCTGGTGATGCGCAGGGCAATGGAATATGCCGCCAGTTTCGATTTGACAGTGTTCCTCCATTCCCAGGATCCTTGGCTGACCGGCGAGGGTTGCGCCCACGAAGGAGAAATCAGCACGCGTCTAGGATTACCAGGAATACCTGAGGCGGCTGAAACTGTAGGCATAAGCCGCGACCTGGCACTCATTGAACAAACCGGGGTTCGCGCTCATTTCTGCCAGCTTTCCAGCGCCAGAGCTGTGGATATGGTGGCAGAGGCCCAACGCCGAGGGCTGCCGGTCACTGCCGATGTTACGGCTCACCACCTGCATTTAACGGAACACGACATCGGTTACTTTAATACCCAGTGTCACGTATTACCACCCCTGAGAAGCCAGCGCGATAAAGACAGTTTACGGGACGCCCTGCAATCCGGCGTGATATCAGCGATTTGCTCTGATCATCAACCTCACGAACCTGATGCCAAATTGGCGCCTTTTTACGCCTCCGAACCGGGTATCTCAGGTCTGGAAACACTACTGCCGCTTACGCTTAAACTGGTTCATGAAAAACGGGTTACCATGACTGACGCCATCGCTCTGTTAACCAGCAACCCGGCCAATATTCTGTCCATTGATGCGGGACATCTCGGCGTAGGCTCAACCGCTGATATTTGCATTTTCAATCCTGATATCGATTGGACTCTGACAGAAGATCAATTTGTCAGCCGCGGGCACAACAGCCCGTTTATTGGCTGGAGTTTCCAGGGGTGCGCTACGCACACGCTGGTAGGAGGGAAACTGGTATTTGAGCGTTAAGGAAACCTTGGTTAAGGCAGAATATTAGGAAAAATTAACCCAGCTCGATATGTCCCACGTCATCCATCCCCTTGATGGCAGGCACAACAGCACCACTGTTCTGGACAGTTAACAGAGTGACCTGTCCTATCACACAGGTGAGATAATACAGGTCTTCGCTGTTTAATCCTCTGCCGGTCCATATACCAAAATGGGTGCCGGCAATATGACCATTGATTCGTATACCCCGTTGAGCATCCAGACACACGTTCTCAATCTGACTGATCGGTATCTCGCTGAATCGCTTTGTAACACCGGACGGCTCCACCAAGGTAAACACCATGCTAAGAGGAGTCATGTCGATGCGGATTTTTGTCGTACGCGTTTGCGACAATTTGAAAGATAAAAACAACATATAGGCCAGAACAGGTACAACCAGAATAGTGTAAAACACTGCTTGGCCGGTCGGACTGGAGACGGTAAATGAACGCATAACCATAAATGCACTACCCACCAGAAAGATAAGCCCTAACCCAAGCAACAACCAGTTAAGAGAACCCAGCCGATAGGGCAGGATTACTTCGTAACCCGTGCTGCGCTTCCAGACACCGATCTCTGTCGAAGATGGCATGGTGGAAGGCAATCCCTCTTCCTGCAGTTCTTTAATTGTTTTACATTCCATCATCTATTTTTTAACATGTTTGCCCAGCCTGCATAACAAATCTGTGCGGCCGGGAGTTTACTTCTAATGACTGAATATGATGTCACTTGACCGTTATATTTGCCATAGAGTCTCCCAGTTCGCGAGACTTGGCGTTTTTGCTTTCCAGCTTGATTCGCAAACGAATATCGTTAACAGAATCGGCATTACGCAATGCTTCGTCATAAGAAATAAGGTCTGCTTCGTACAAATTAAACAAAGACTGATCAAATGTCTGCATACCGGCTTCACCAGATTTTGACATCAACTCCTTGAGTTCATGAATGTTGCCTTCAAGAATCAAATCAGCAATCAATGGGGTATTAAGCATGACCTCTACCGCTGGCACACGACCTTTACCTACCTTCAAGGGTATCAGCCGCTGAGAAATAACTGCTTTCAAATTAAGCGAAAGATCCATCAGCAGCTGTGCTTTTCGTTCTTCTGGAAAGAAGTTGATGACACGATCAAGCGCCTGGTTTGCACTATTGGCATGCAGGGTTGCCAGACATAAGTGACCGGTCTCGGCAAACTGAACCGCATACTCCATGGTTTCCCGTGACCGGATTTCACCAATAAGAATCACGTCCGGCGCCTGACGCAGGGTATTTTTTAACGCTGCGCCAAACGATTCTGTGTCCACACCCACCTCACGCTGGGTAATAATGCAATTTTTGTGGTCGTGCACGTATTCGATCGGGTCCTCTATGGTAATAATGTGACCATAACTATACTCATTTCGGTAACCTATCATCGCCGCCAGAGAAGTCGATTTACCGGAACCGGTACCGCCCACAAATATCACCAGACCTCGTTTGGTCAAAGCAACATCTGCCAGAATCTTTGGCAGATTCAGGTCATCAAATCGGGGTATTTCTGTTTCAATGGTACGCAGCACCATACCAACCCGCTGCTGCTGCAGGAATACATTGACACGATAACGGCCGATCTCCTGAGGAGAAATAGCAAAGTTACATTCGTTTTTCTCCTCAAAATTCCGACGCTGCTCTTCATTCATAATGCCGTAAGCCATGGCCCGGGACTGCTCCGGTGTCAGCGGTTGCTTTGTTACCGGCATGATTTTGCCGTCGACCTTGATTGACGGTGGTACGCCGGCTGTAATGAACAGATCCGACGCCTTTTTATGCTTCATTAATTTGAGTAAATCACTAAAAACCATCTATCTGTACCCGATTCTGAATTTTGAATAAATTAAAGCCGCTGTAAATTACTTGGTAGCAAACGTATCCTTATTGGACGCCTTGGTACGAGCCTCTTCCATGGTTACCTGTCTCGCGTTCACCAGATTCATCAAATTCTGATCCAGCGTGATCATGCCTTCACCTGCACCTGTCTGAATAGCTGAATACATTTGGGCTATTTTACCCTCACGAATCAGGTTTCGAATTGCCGGGGTTCCGATCATAATCTCATGTGCTGCTACCCGACCTCCGCCGATTTTCTTACACAGCGTTTGCGAAATAACCGCGCGCAGTGACTCCGACAACATCGCCCTAACCATATCCTTTTCCGCTGCCGGAAACACGTCTACGATACGATCAATGGTTTTAGCTGCAGAACTCGTGTGCAAGGTACCGAACACCAAATGCCCGGTTTCCGCCGCTGTAAGCGCCAGACGAATGGTTTCCAGGTCACGCATTTCACCCACGAGAATAATATCAGGGTCTTCGCGAAGCGCGGAACGAAGCGCTTCATTAAATCCCAGCGTATCGCGATGTACTTCACGCTGATTGACCAGGCAATTCTTGCTTGTATGCACGAACTCGATAGGATCCTCGACAGTCAGGATATGCTCATGCTTGGTCTCATTAACGTGGTTCATCATAGCCGCCAGCGTCGTGGATTTACCGGAACCTGTCGGACCGGTTACCAAAACAATACCTCTGGGCTGCTCTGAAATTTGTTTAAAGATTGCCGGACAATTAAGTTGCTCCAGTGTCAAAATCTTTGACGGAATGATACGGAAAACCGCGCCGGGGCCACGATTCTGGTTGAACGCATTTACGCGGAAACGCGCGATATTTGGTAGTTCAAAAGAGAAATCAGCTTCCAGGAACTCCTCGAAATCCTTTTGCTGCTTATCGTTCATAATATCGTAAACCATATTATGAACCGTACGGTCATCCAGCGGATCCACATTGATGCGTTTTATGGAACCATCGACACGAATCAACGGGGGCAATCCGGCGGATAGATGAATATCCGAGGCACCCTGTTTAAAAGCAAACGCTAATAGTTCTGCTACATCCATACTCGCTCCATATCATTAACTCAAAAAAAGTGCGCCGTAACAGTTTGCGCGCAACTCTGTATTTAGTATAACTGGCGTGGGCAAGCGCACAAGGTGGCCCCGCCCCGGGAAAAACAAGCTTTTCATGGCGTTAACATAAATTTGGGCATTGTCACGGATCGTTCTACACTCTGGATCACTGCGGAGGAGTATATTTCACATGAAGCACCAGAAAATCGGTTTTATTGGCGCGGGAAACATGGCGAGAAGCCTTGCCAGCGGTCTGCTGGCCAATGGCTGGGAAAAAGATAATGTTGTCCTGTCGGACCCTGATTCCCGGCAGCGCGACGCCATTGAAACAACCTTGGGTCTAAAAGTTTATGACGATAACACTGCTCTGATTGAGCAAGTAAAAACAGTGGTTTTGGCAGTAAAACCACAAGTTCTCAAAGGTGTTGTTAACCAAATCGCGCCGGCAATTCAAAAGCATAAACCGCTTGTTATTTCCATTGCGGCCGGCGTCCGCATTGCTGATCTGGAGCATATTTTAGGAGAGGACATTGCCATTGTCCGTTCCATGCCCAACACACCCGCCCTGATAGGCTCGGGCGCCAGTGGTTTGTTTGCCAACCAAAACACCAAACCGGCACAACGAGACGCCGCCGAATCTATTCTGCGAGCCTGCGGCATAACAGTATGGGTAAAGTCCGAGGACTTGCTGGACGTCGTAACCGCACTCTCAGGCAGTGGACCCGCCTATTTTTTCCTAGTTATGGAAGCACTGGAACGCGCCGCAATTGACCAAGGATTGGATTCTGATAGCGCTCGCCTGCTGACGTTGGAAACCGCGTACGGCGCGGCAAAAATGGCGCTCGAAGGCGGCGAAAACCCGGCTCAACTACGTCAACGGGTCACATCCCCGGGAGGCACCACTGAGCAGGCAATCAATATCCTGACGATCAGGGGTATACATGAATCTTTTAGCGAGGCCATTGCAGCGGCAGTAAAGCGCTCCAAGGAGCTCGCTGATATGTTTGGGAGATAGACCATGAGTTATCTAATTCAGGCCGCGGCAGTGATTATCAACTTTGCCTTCGGGATATACATCCTAATGATAATGCTGCGATTTTTATTTCAGTGGGTGCGAGCGGATTTTTACAACCCTATCTCCCAGGCCTTGGTAAAACTGACCAACCCGCCACTTATAATGTTACGCCGCGTCATACCAGGACTCTGGGGTATCGATCTGGCAGCCATTGTGCTTATGCTGCTTCTGCAGTCACTGGAGCTGTTTTTAGCAGGTGATCCGGCCAGTCGTGTACCTGGCCTGATTCACGGACAATTATTAAACCTGGCGGGATTGCCCGTAGCAGCGCTGGCGGCTCTGCTTAATCTCGCGATCTGGGTATTCATCATAGCGCTGCTTATCCAGATTATTATTAGCTGGATAAATCCGTCAGCTGCCTACAACAACCCGGTGGCCTCGCTGTTATTCGCCCTAACCTCGCCACTGATGCGCCCCGCAAGGAGGCTTATGCCGCCGGTCTCCGGCATCGATTTTTCCCCAATGGTAGTTCTGTTAGGCCTATATCTGGCACAGATACTTATCGTACAGCCCCTGCAACACCTGGCTCTGTCATTGCTTTAGTTTCATGGCTGATAGCGGAT
The DNA here is from genome assembly GCA_029880755.1 of Gammaproteobacteria bacterium. GTDB lineage: Bacteria > Pseudomonadota > Gammaproteobacteria > Acidiferrobacterales > SZUA-150 > JAOUNW01. Next base: position 4,812 of record JAOUNW010000043.1, on the reverse strand, counting down.
GGTACCGCTGGGACAACGATGATCTGCTAATAAAGATTCGCCTGCAACCCAATGCCGGCCGCGACGAGGTGGCCGGGGTCCAGGATAACTGTCTGAAAATTTCGGTAACCTCCCAACCCGTGGAGGGTAAAGCCAATCGTCATCTTGTCAGCTTTCTGTCCAAATTAATCCGGATGCCGAAGACCCACCTGATACTGGTTAGCGGAGACCGAAGTAAAATCAAACTGTTACGCATTAAATCCGCTAAAAAACGTGCCTCAACCGAAAGATTGCAAACGCTGGGTATTTTGCACACGCAACCTGAACGGTCTTCCAGCGAGAAAAATCAATAGAACATCTGTGGCTTTAGCTTGCCAGACCGCCGCCAGCCCCTACACTTTGAAATATATTGATTGCGGTCGGCAGCGGTCTGGCCCGAATGAATAACACGTTAACAAACTTACAACTTAAATAAAGCATTATGGAAAAACCTGCTCCGACTGATGACGCCATCTTGAATACGCTTAGCGCGCAACTGGATGATTACAACATCTGGCGCCGGGGTTTGTTGGTTGCTCTTACCGACTACCAGGATTTTCTTGAGCGCCACGATCGGTCACGCGGCATCGAAGACCTGCCGACTTACGAACTGATTAGTAGTCTGCGCTCAGACACCTTTACGATTGCCATTGTCGGCGAATTCTCCCGTGGTAAAACTGAGTTAATCAATTCAATATTTTTCGCTGATCACAAGGAACGTTTACTGCCTACTGATGCCGGACGCACCACTATGTGTCCGACGGAAATCATGTATAACGAAAAACTTCCGCCATGCATTATGCTGCTACCCATAGAAACCCGGGAAGGCAGCCACACCATCGCGGAATACAAGCGAACACCAACACAGTGGACAAGACTGCCGCTGAACATCAGCGACTCCAGCAGCATGGCTGAGACCTTTCAAGAGATTGTTAAAAACAAACAAGTCACTGTACAGGAAGCACAAAAACTTGGGTTATACAGCCCTCATGAGGAAGCCGGCGGCTCACCAGCTGCACACAATGGCATGGTTGACGTTCCAGTATGGCGGCACGCAATTATCAACTATCCCCACCCCTTGCTTGAAAAAGGACTGGTGGTACTCGACACCCCAGGCCTGAATTCGCTGGGCTCTGAACCCGAGTTAACGCTCAGCATGTTACCCAACGCACATGCGGTGTTGTTTGTATTATCGGCCGATCAGGGTGTTACCAAATCAGATCTGGAAATCTGGACCAGCTACGTCAAACCGGCAACTGACGGAAACGAGAGCCGCCGTATTGTTGTGCTTAATAAAGTTGATACCTTATGGGATGAACTGAGGGGAGAAAAAGTCGTCGAGGCCACTATCTCCCGGCAGTTACAGGAGACGGCGCAGGCCTTGCGTATTACTAAAACCCAGGTATTTCCTGTTTCCGCGCTCCAGGGATTACTGGGAAAAATCAAGACAGACAAAACTCTGCTTGCAAAAAGTGGGCTGCCTAATCTTGAGTTAAAGCTCTCTAAAGAAATCATCCCCTATAAACAGGCGCTGATTCACGACAAGATTGTGCACCAGGTGGGTGGCCTGGTGGAAAACACAGACAACATGATCACCAACAAGCTCGGACTAATCGACAAACAGCTAGATGAGCTCAATGGATTACAGGGACAGAACCAGGATGTTATCCAGGATATCATAGAAGAGGTGCGCGCAGAGCAAATTTCCTACGACAAAAAAGTCAAAAGTTTTGACAACTCGCAAGTAAAGCTGAAAGAACAGATGCGTATCCTAGCAACCCATTTAAGCCTGAAGGCATTTGATAAGCTTATCGCCACCACGCGCCGGGACATGCACGAGTCATGGACCACGCATGGCCTTAAAATTGGAATGAAAACCTTCTTCGATGGTGCTGTCGAGACGATGCAGGAAGTTAATAAACAGGCTCACGCTATCAAGGAAATGGTGGAAGGCATTTACCATCAATTTCAGGTGGAGCATGGATTGGCCCAGCTAAAGTCCAGGAGTTTTTCCCTAAGACCCTATCTTAATGAACTATCACGACTTTACCGGGAGGCGGAAGCCTTTAGAAACAGTCCGGTCATGGTGCTAACAGAGCAGCATTTCGTGATTAAACGTTTTTTTATCAGCATGGTCAGCCATGCCCGCAACACCTTCAGCCAGTGCAATGAAGATGTGCGCGCCTGGAACAAAGCCATCATGTCACCCATTATTGTTCAAATTAAGGAACACAAGGAAATGATCGATAAAAGAGCGGATAACCTGAAGCGGATCTCCGAACAGCAGGGTTCGCTGGGAGAACGCATAGCAGATCTGGAAGACCTGAAAACCGACCTGTTGAACCAACAAAAAACCACCCGCTACATTAGGGCAAAGATTAATCAGCACGTATTTCTCGATAGCAACAAGACAGGCTAGCCAAAGTCATACACCCTCTTTTCCAGCCCGGCTTTCCGGCTCTCCTCATACCAGAGTGTGTGCCTCCGCAGAAATGTCCCGGCCTAATGGGGCCGCCAGTTTACAGGCCCCGGTTACCGTGGTAAGACTCGCACGCATGAATGGGTTATTGATTGAAGATATCACCCCCGGGGACAGTCACTTAGCATGGCAAAAACGTTACCGGCCGACTCGGTCGGACTAGTCAAACCAAAGATACTTCAGGTAGATCAGCTCCTGAAGCTGAGCAGCGGCGGCGTGCTCGGCAAATATGAGCTAATCTACGAGACCTATGGCCAGCTCAATGCCCGGAAAAGCAATGCCATTCTGGTCTGCCATGCCTTAAGCAGTAATCATCATGCTGCCGGCTACCATAGCCTGGAGGACAAGAAGCCAGGTTGGTGGGAAAACTTTGTCGGCCCTGGGAAGCCCATCGATACCAATCGATTCTACGTTGTCTGCTGTAACAATTTGGGTGGCTGTTCCGGCTCCACCGGACCCTCCACCCTTAATCCCGAGACAGGCAAACCTTATGGCCCTGACTTCCCTATTGTCACGGTCAGAGACTGGGTCGAAAGCCACATCCACTTAAGTGACGCACTGGGTATTGATCAATGGGCTGCTGTTATTGGTGGCAGTCTCGGCGGTATGCAGGTATTGCAATGGTCTATTGACTACCCGGAACGCCTAAAACACGCCGTCATCATTGCTGCTGCGCCCAAGCTGACTGCGCAAAATATTGCCTTCAATGAAGTCGCGCGCCAGGCGATCCGGACCGATCCTGATTTCCACGAAGGGCACTATTACGAGCACAATACTGAGCCGGCACGAGGCCTGCGCATCGCCCGCATGCTGGGGCATATAACATATCTGTCTGATGATCTAATGCATGAGAAATTTGGACGCGACCTCCGGGAAGGAGAGATCAGTTTTGATTTCAACGTGGAATTTCAGGTAGAAAGTTATTTGCGCTATCAGGCCGACAGCTTCGTGGGACGTTTTGACGCTAACACTTATCTGCTAATGACAAAAGCGCTGGATTATTTTGATCCTGCCAAACCTTTTGGAGGAGATTTATCCAAGGCACTGCAACGCGCAAAGGCCAGTTTCTTTGTGGTGTCATTTACCAGCGATTGGCGTTTCGCGCCCGCTCGATCGCGGGAAATTGTCAAGGCCTTGCATGATAACGATCTTCATGTCAGTTACGCGGAGATTTCAGTAAACCAGGGACACGATGCTTTTCTGATGAAGATTCCGCAATATGTTGAAGTGTTTAATGCCTATATGGATCGCATTGCAGGAGATATCAGGTGACACAGGAACAGCTCATGCGCCCTGACTACGCGATCATTGCTGACTGGATACAGCCAAAGAGCCGTGTTTTGGATTTAGGTTGTGGTGATGGCACGCTATTAAGCCATCTCGCCAAAAACAAAAAGGTTTCCGGTTACGGTATCGAACTGGATGACCATAATATTACCCAATGTATTCGCTCAAATATTAATGTTATCCAGTCCGACCTGGACCGTGGTCTGTCCGAATTTGACGAGGACTCTTTTGACTACGTGGTACTGTCTTTAACATTACAAGCTATGCACAGGCCGGATTTGTTATTGCAGGAAATGATGCGCGTTGGCACCGAAGGAATTGTCACCTTTCCTAATTTCGGACATTGGCGTTCCCGATTCTATCTTGGCGTATTGGGAAGAATGCCGGTAAGCCGGACCTTGCCGAACGAATGGTACGATACTCCCAATATCCATCTTTGTACCATTAGGGATTTTGAGGAGCTGTGTTACAAATTGGGCTATCGAATTCTAGAACGACGAGCAGTGGATCACGTTCACAAAAGCAGTCTTGGTCTGAGATTGTTTCCCAATCTGCTAGGACAAATCGCTCTTTATCGTTTTCGCCGCATATAGTATTTTATGCATGCATGAATCCACTTGCTTGCGTTTTGTGTGCGATCTAGAATAGCTGCACCTACCCCCTCCCGGAGGCTCTACCATGTTTGAATACCTTCGAACCAGCCGTTACATAATAAGACTAACCACGTTTCTGTTTGTGTTTGTACTGTTTCAACCAACTGCACAGGCGGTAATGGTGAGCACCAACCAATTGGCTGCGGATCATCAGTCTCAACTAAACAGACAACAGTTACTGTCTTCGCTGGAACGGCAGGAAGTTCAAGCTGCACTTGAGCAATATGGAGTCGATGTGGCGATGGCCAAAAAAAGAGTCGCTGCACTTTCCGATGAAGAAGTCAGCGCACTTAATCGCAAAATCGAGGAAATACCTGCCGGCAGCGGCGTAGTCGGCGCCATCGTACTGATATTTCTTGTACTGCTGGTAACCGA
>JAOUNW010000221.1 GCA_029880755.1 Gammaproteobacteria bacterium | reverse complement strand
GTTCGTAGTCCGGTCTGGGTTTGGAAGCGATTGTCGGATACTGGTTGGCCCGGTTTTCCGACTCCGCAATGCGTCTACCGGTCAACGGGTGAGTGCGTAAAAATTCCGGTAAATTGGTTTCATAGAGCCGTCCCCATGACTGCATTCGTTTGAACATGGCGGCCATCGCTCTGGGATCGTGCCCGGCGTCGGCCATGATTTGGGTGCCCACTCTATCCGCCTCTTCTTCGTGGGCCCGGGTAAAGTTAATTTGTGATTGGACCATACTGGCAGTGGACAGCGCGATAGCGGCTTCCCCGCCCTCGGTGTGGCCGGCTTCCAGCATCAGGATCGCCGCCAGTAGCGCCGCCATGGCCGGAGCCGCGGTACGCTTCTGGGCGGCAAACATGCGCGGAATATGGCGTTGGGTGATGTGGGCAATTTCATGGGCCAGTACCGCAGAAAGCTCAGACTCGGTTTCAGCCGCCAATACCAGGCCGGTGTGAACTGTGATGAAACCTCCAGGCACGGCAAAGGCATTAATGGATGGATTATTGACCAGGAAGAACCGGAACGGTTGTTGGGTATTTTCACTCTGGGCAACCAGTTTATTGCCCAAAGACTGGAGATAATCTACCAATTCCGGGTCGTCAATGAATTGCAGCTGGTGTCTGGCCTGGCGCATGAAGTCTTCACCCAGACGGCGCTCTTCCAACGGCGAGATCAGGGCGCCTGATTCGTCGCCAAGATCAGGCAAATTACTGGTATCGGCCAGCGTGGAACCCGGTGAAAGCAGGGCTGCGGTAAGTAACCAGGGAAGCAACGTGAATTTCATATATTTAGATTTGTGGGCTTGTGGGCGAACTATAGCAAAAACACGATTTGATATTACGAATTAATGGTGGTTAATCGCTTGTATTTAAAGGCTTTGGATTGCCTTTAGAACAAGTCTTAAATAAAATCACCCGAGGTTCAATTTTCCTTCCACCCACATCTGGAGACAGCGAACGGGTATAAGTAGTTTCATTGGGTGGCGACGGAATCTTGTAATCCAGCACCAGATGGCTAATATAGCAGCCCTGACACTTGATAAGACCAGCGCACAAGGGAATACGGCGTGGTATAGCTCGTCGGGACCTATTGTGATTATTAATTACTAAATGTGCCGTAATATTTTGAGGAGAAATTATGTCGACTTTTGATTCGGAACTTGATGCCCGAGGGCTGAACTGTCCACTGCCTATCCTGCGTGCCAAAAAAGCCTTGAATGAACTTCAGACCGGCCAGGTGCTGCGGGTGGTCGCTACCGATCCGGGATCCATTAAAGACTTCCAGGCGTTTGCCAAACAGACCGGCAATGATCTGGTTGAATCGGGGGAAGAGAACGGTGAATTCACCTTCCTGATTAAAAAGATGAAGTAGTAAGAACTGTTTACGGATGTAAACCAAAAGGGGCTTATTCAAGCCCCTTTTTAATTGCTGTATTTTTTCATTGCCCGTAGTTAACGGCGCTCGTCAGAGATTTTCACCAAAAATCAGGAAATTAGTATTTCATATAAATTATAGAAAACAACAGCTTGAATTATACCGAGTCCTCAGTAACGGCTACTCAAACCTGATTAACAGGGTTTCGTACTAAGGTTTTTGACGTTAGCAGCGTATAAATTTTTTATGTACCAACGCCTTGCATATAGGGAAAAAGCCGACTAATCAAAGAAGTGGAAGACAAACTTATTCTCGCTGAGGAGGAAATCTCAAATGTCTCACTTTAGGAAGAAAATTTTAGTGGCCGCAATTCTTGGTGCAGCGGCCGCGACACCGACCGCGGTGTTGGCCACCAACGGTTATTTTGCGCACGGTTACGGCACCAAAAACAAAGGTCTCGTGGGTGCAGGCGTTGCTTTGCCCCAGGATTCCATGGCAGCGGCCACCAACCCGGCAGGTATGGTCATGGTGGGTGATCGCATGGATGTAGGTTTGGCGATATTTAGCCCGAGCCCAAGATCTTATGAAGCATCCCAGCCGCCAGGACCAATTCCCGGGGTGAATGCCGACGGCACTAAAGTGGAGAGTGAAAATGACTTCTTTTTGATCCCCCACTTTGCTCGCAACTGGATGCTGGATGATAAAAGCTCGGTAGGTGTAACGGTGTACGGTAATGGTGGCATGAATACCAAATGGAAGGCAGCAGATACTCCGGGTGGCGCAGGAACATTTGGGAATCCGTCGATGCCATTCAATGCAGGTGATGCCGGAGTTGATCTGATGCAACTGTTTATTGCTACGACCTATGCGCAAAAGATCGATGACAAATCCGCGTGGGGCGCGAGTTTGATTTTGGCGCACCAAAGGTTTGAAGCAACTGGGTTGACAGGTTTTGGCAACTATTCTGCTGATCCTGCCAATATCTCAGATAACGGTGTCTCAAGCTCTACTGGTTTTGGTGTAAAACTGGGCATCCAAAGCGAGGTGAGTCCTGGTGTAACAGTGGCTGCTTCCTATCAGAGCCAAATGAGTATGGGCGAGTTTGATGAGTATGCGGGATTGTTTGCAGATGGCGGTAGCTTTGATATCCCGGCGACAGCGACCATTGGCTTGGCTTGGGAGACTTCACCTA
>JAOUNW010000089.1 GCA_029880755.1 Gammaproteobacteria bacterium | reverse complement strand
CGTGGTGAGTTGATTAAAAGCCAGTCGGCTTTGGGTACGCGCCTGTTCCAGCGCAGCATTTACCGCTGCAAGGTTCACTTCGGCGGTTAGTTTGTCAGAAGTGATAATACGCCCCTGACGTACCAGCCGGGAGGTGGTGGCCACATGATTGCTTGCCGCTTCGGCTGCAGCGGTTGCAATTACCACGCGCTCCGTGCTCGCCTGGGCCTCTCGGTAATTCTTGCGTACCTGAAACACGGTGAAGCGGCCAAGCCGCTCCTGGGAAAATTCTGCCGAATGGGTATTGGCCTCCGCCGCACGCATAGAAGCATCAATGCGGCCCCCGGTATACACAGGCAGGCTCACAGATAGCTGGGTGGCATGCAGCGTGGACGGGGCCGGATCATTCAGGGCCTCGGGGCTAAAATCAGTGGCGGGATTTACGCTGCCGGTATTCAATTTGCTGGCAAAGGCGTCCAGGGGGTTATTGCTACGCTGGGTGCTGTAGCTTAAATCGACGCTGGGCAACCGTTGCCCGGCAACGGCTTGTTCTGCGGCGTTACTGGCCCGGGTTTGTTGGGCGGCAGCAGCCAATTGGGGATTGTGTTCCAGGGCATAGGCCACGGCCTGATCCAGGTCCATAAAATCGCCGTAACCGGCTGTAGAAAAAGCAAAAAAACAACCGCCCAGGCCTGCAAGCACTATTTTTTTCAATTTCGGTCTCCTGCTGTCAGACTCGTTACTTGTCGTTATTTTGGCTGGATCAGTCACTATATTAGATAAAGCTAATATATGGATCGTTATTGAAAATACAAGTGGACGGTCATAAGCTGGGACCGGAATAGCCCGTTTCAAGTGAATTTATTAATTGGGAGGAAGTATTATGTTTTCAGGACACAAAAAGGCGTTCACGGTGTGTATGGTCGCGGGTAGTCTTGTGGCAACGCCTGTTTTGGCTGAGGAATCGCCTGAATCACAGCAGCCGGTTGCCGATGAGGCAAGCACTCCCGCAACCACCTCAAGTTCAAGTAATGAGGTAAAGGCCCATGGGGTGTTGTTTGCGGGTCTGGAATTCGGTGGAGATCTTATTGCTACAGGTATTTTTGATAACGGGGATGTGGAAACACTAGATGCCGGTGAGGGAATCTATTTCGGTGGTGGTGGTGCGTTTCCAGTGAGCGCCGATGGAAGCATTGAAGTTCAGCTGACATTAGGGTTAAAGATGGGCCTAATACCGGCGTCAAACGGTGGGATCGATTTTACCCGATTCCCGGTGGAGGCCCTGTTATTTTATAGAGGTGATAAATTTCGTGTGGGAGTTGGTCCGACAATTCACCTTAGCCCGACATTGACCATCGATAGCACATTTGTCGATACAGAGGTCGATTTCGACAGCGCAGCGGGAATAGTGCTAGAGGCAGATTTCTTTATTACAGATGATGTCTATTTCGGCGCAAGATTCACTGAAATTGAGTATGAAACTAGTGTGGGCTCTATTGTCTATGATGGCAGTAGTTTTGGCTTGAACGTTGGCGCCCGCTTTAAATAGTCGTTGGCACTAAAGTGTTATCTTGATTAACGTTCCACCCAGCGAGAGACTTTTTGTTATTGTGATATCGCCTTGATAGATACGTACGGTCTCGCTCACCATAGCGAGACCGATGCCGTGTCCGTCGGTAGACATGTCCCCGCGCTGGCCTCTTTTCAGTAATTTTTCTATATCGGATTCGGTGATGCCAGGACCATCGTCTTCGATAGTGATTATTGCTCTGCTGTGATTGCCTTGATTCGAATTAATCGCACTTACACGCACTGATGAACGACACCACTTGAAGGCATTATCCAGCAAATTTCCCAGCACTTCCAGAAGATCACCTTCATCACCATGGAATACCACGTTGTCGGCAACAGCGACTTCGCAATGAATATGTTTTTCCGCATAAACCTTTTCTAGTGCTGCCAGTACTTTATTTGTTACAGGTGAGACCTGGATTGTCTTTAGAGTATTTCGTCCTGAGGTGGCGGCGCGTTGCAATTGATAATCAATAATCTGGTGCATTGTTTCAAGCTGCTCTTTGGCTGTTTCCCGTAATGTTGTTGAATCGCTGTCATTATCAACGGCACCTCGTAAAACCGCTAACGGTGTCTTCAGGCTATGGGCCAGATTACCCAAGGCATCACGGTAACGACCGAGGTGGTTGTTGGCATTATTGATGAGTTGATTGATATTGTTTGTCAGGCCAGTCAGTTCTTTCGGATAGTTGCCGCTTAAGGTCTGCGACTGGCCTGTTTCAATTTTCTCCAGATCTTTGGCAACCTGGCGTAAGGGAGTTAGTCCCCAGCGTAGTACCAACAGCTGTGCGAATAGTAGCAGGGCACCCGCTGCGCCCAGCCAAATCCAGAGACTGTTACGAAAACGCCGAATTTGAGCGTTGAATGACTCAAGCTCTGTTGCGACAAAAAAATGATAGTGTTGACTTTCAGCGTTGGCGATGTCCCATTCAACGCTATAACTTAGTGACAATGTTGGCTTTCCGCTGTTTGTGGAGCGACCAAGCACAAAGACGCTGGTGCCAGGTTCGGCAGGTGCGGGTAAAACAATATTTACACTAATGGCGGAAGGTGAACGCCAGACCTCTCTGTTTTTTACATCGGCGATGAATGCATAAAGACCCGAATCAGGAATCTTGAGTCGGGGATCGGGTAGTTTTTCAGATACCATGATGGTGCCGTTCGTATCCACATCAGCCGCTGCTAATAATCCGTAGACGTAACTCTGCAGTCGGTCCTTCAGTGCGGTTTCTGTGCTTTCATGAAAGGCATTATTTAAAACCAGACCGGTAATGCCCAAAAAGGCGGCCAGGATAATGGTCGCGACCAATAGCAGACGTGATTGTAGCGAGGGAGTCACGTCCGATCCGGTTCCAGGGTAAAACGGTAACCGCGCCCACGCAGGGTTTCAATAGGTTGATAACGATTATCCGGATCCAGTTTTTTTCGCAGGCGGCCGATAAAGACTTCAATGACATTACTGTCGCGGTCAAAGTCCTGATCATAAATATGTTCTGTCAATTCCGTTTTAGAAATCACTTTTCCCGGATGCATCACCAAATACTCCAATACCCGGTACTCGTAGGCCGTCAATTCCAGCTCCTTGTTATTTAGTGAAGCTACCTGACGGGAGGTGTCAACTGAAATCGGACCGTACCGGAGCATAGATTGCGCCAAGCCGGCGGACCGGCGCAACAGCGCCTTGATGCGTGCCACCAATTCTTCGGCATGGAAAGGTTTCACCAGATAATCATCGGCGCCGGCTTCCAGACCTTCCACTTTATCCTGCCAGCGTCCCCGCGCAGTTAATATCAAAACCGGGAATTGGCGTTTATTCTGACGCCACTTCTGAATCACCTCTATACCGCTAAGATTGGGCAGGCCTACGTCCACGACGGCCAAATCAAAGGGATATTCGTTTCCCATGAATAATCCATCTCTGCCATTAGCGGCGGTGTCCACGGCATAACCGGCCTTTTTTAATTGCGACTGCAGTTGGTTCAGCAGTGCCGGTTCGTCTTCGATAACCAGTAAGCGCATAGTTCCTACGTAGAGGATAAGGTTCGAATATCAGCGTTTATTGTTTGCGTCGATAAAGAATACTTGTACCTTTCCTGAAGGTAACAGCACCTTTATGCGGTGCGTTTGCTTGCCTTTTCGGGTCTGTGTTTCACTGGAAAGAATCCGGCCCCCGGTTTCTTTTTTCACGTTAGCGGTCGCCTGTTGCAGGCTTACAGAATTTTTTTTGGCAAAGACAGGTGAGGACAGGGTTGTCGACAGAAACAGCGCCAACAAAGAAATGGCAAAATATTTCTTCCAATGTAATCGCTGCTTCATGATGATTCCTGGCCACGGATGTAAGCGGCATCCAACGGAGGCGCGTCATGCATGCGCCTCCGTGGTGGATCCTGAACCTTAAGCATAACCAAGAGACAGGATTACGGCCAGTTACATCGCACATGACAGCTAGTATGAGCGATAGCTGTAGTGGCGGGTGTGGTGATGGTCGAGACTTTGGCCAATAACAGCGCCAATGACAGCACCCGCTGCTGTGGATGCCGGATCTCCATGACCCAGGTCATGCCCAATTACACCACCGACCATGGCGCCGGCAATTGTACCCACCCCAGAGTAGTGGCCATGTCCGTAGCTGGCCACGCCAGAGTAGTGGTTGTGCTCCTGAATGACCGTGACGTTTCGATGACCACAATGACGACTATGGACATGGTGGCGGTAACTTGGACGGTGATACACGGGGTAGTATTGGACGCGCCCTTGGTAACCGGGGTGTCCACGACCTGGATGACGATGGTGGTTGGTCCTGGGCTCGCTGTAATTAGGTGCACCATCATGACGGCCGGAGTGACGTGGCCGGTCATCCGATGCCCAGGTGGTGGCGGCGCTCAGCGACAGAACCAAAAAACTCATCGAGAGCAGCTGTTTTACGGGTTTCATAAATGCCTCCTTTTTGAGGGTTTCAGTTGTTCAATTCAAAGCTTTGTTGTTACGGTATAAAGCTTAGCGCTCACACCCTGAACCCAGACTGAACAGCAACATGCATCTAATCTATTGAAAAACAAGCGGAAGAAATTTATTGGGAGAAATAACCAAGGGTTTAATTCATGTACTTCATAGGGTTAATGGCACGCTTTATGCAATATTTATGATTAATCGGTCCTGATGAATAATAGAGTCTTTAAGGGGCCGTGGGGGTAGAAATGCAGACGTTCTTAATGGCAATGGGTGCCGTGTTTACTGTCCTGTTAATTGCGGTGGGAGTTGTTGCTTTGGCGGGCGGGATCAAGGTTACCCGGAAATACGAATAACTTGCGTCATCGTTAGGCGGTGGGTCATGCACCGGCGAGTTGACTAGAGTTTTTTTAGTAAGACATATACGGCGCCGGTGCCGCCGTCACGGGCAATTGCTGAGCTGAATGCCAGTACTTCCTGTTTCTGACGCAGCCAACTGTTTATCTTGTTCTTTAATACTGGAACCCTTCCTTCCGATCCCAGACCCTTGCCGTGAATCACGCGCACACAGCGATAACCGCTTTGTTGCGAAACCACGAGAAACTGATTGAGCAGTTCCCGGGCTTCTTCCGAAGTCCGGCGATGCAGATCCAGTTCCGCCTCAATGGCAAACTGGCCCCGGCGAAGCTTGCGCATAACCGTGTTTTGAATCCCGCCTCGTTGAAACAACAACTCGTCCCCGGTTTCCACATCCGCCGGTTCAAAGCCATCAGACAACAAACTGGCCATGACTTCCTGTTCATCCTCTCGCGTTTTTTCCGGTACCGGTTTACGCCGCTTGCGGTAAGGGGAAGTACGATCCTGTTTTAGTGGTTGTGCATCCTTTACCGCCTGCCGAAACAAATCGTCTGTCGATGTTTGCTTGCGGTCCTTGCTCATGAGAATGGCGCCGCGTCTGTTATTCGCTTGCCTTCAGATGGCGTTCGGCATCCAGTGCTGCCATACAACCACTGCCGGCAGAGGTAATGGCCTGGCGGTAAATATGGTCCTGGACGTCACCGGCGGCAAACACACCGTGAATGCTGGTGGCAGTGGCATTACCTTTGTGCCCGCCCCTTGTGATGAGATAACCATGCTCCATTTCCAGTTGGCCTTCAAATAACGCGGTGTTGGGTTTATGGCCAATGGCAATAAAGACACCATCAAGATCGATTTCCTTCAGATCGCCTGAATTGCTCTTTATCCTGATACCGGTAACGCCCATGTTATCCCCCAGCACTTCATCCAGTTCGCTGTTCCATTCAATGGAGATATTACCGTTTTTTGCCTTATCCATAATCTGATCAATCAGAATCGCTTCAGCGCGGAATTGATCGCGGCGGTGAATGACTGTGACTTCCGAGGCAATGTTGGACAGATACAGTGCTTCCTCTACAGCAGTATTGCCACCACCGACAACTGCGACTTTTTTACCTTTATAAAAGAATCCATCGCACGTGGCACAACCGGAAACACCTTTTCCCTTAAAGGCTTCCTCGGAAGGTAATCCCAGGTACATGGCGGAAGCGCCGGTGGCAATGATCAGGGCATCGCAGGTATAGACGCCATTGTCACCTGTGAGGCGAAAAGGTTTTTGTTGCAAATCGGCTTTATTAATATGATCAAAAATAATTTCAGTATGGAAGCGTTCTGCATGCTGGCGCATGCGATCCATTAGTGCCGGGCCTTGCAGGCCCTCGACATCGCCGGGCCAGTTGTCCACTTCTGTGGTGGTCATTAGTTGTCCGCCTTGCTCCAGTCCTGTAACAAGAACCGGTTTCAGGTTCGCGCGGGCGGCATAAATGGCGGCGGAATATCCGGCTGGACCCGAACCCAGAATCAGGACGCGGGCGTGTTTGACTTCTGACATGATCTAAAACTCCTAGGCTTGGTAGGGTAACAACGGTTTTATTCGCGGTAGTTTGAAAACGAAACGCTCATGTGTCAAACCAGAGGTTATGTTACGCTATTGTTTCCGCGAGGGTAAAGGAGGATGCATGCGTATTGGTGTTCCGAAAGAAATAAAAACGATGGAAGGGCGCGTTGCCCTTATCCCGCCTGCAGTAGGGGAATTGGTGGCAGCAGGCCATGAAGTGTTTGTAGAGACTGGCGCAGGGATTGCCAGTGGTTATTCCGATGAGAATTATCAGGCTGTGGGCGCACACATCGTCGGCAGTGCCGCTGAGACCTACGGTCAGGCGCAGTTGATGGTTAAGGTGAAGGAGCCTGTGGCCCCGGAATACGACCTGTTACGGGAAGACCATATTCTTTTTTCATTCCTGCATCTTGCGGCCAATGCCACGCTGACCCAAGCGCTCGCGACCCGTGGATTAACAGCTGTGGCCTTCGAGACGATTTCTGTGAAAGGGCGGTTGCCGTTATTGGCGCCCATGAGCGATATCGCCGGGCGTCTGGCTAGTCAGATCGGCACCACGTTGCTGCACAGTTCTCATGGTGGTCGCGGTATATTGCTCGGCGGATTACCCGCTGCTGAGCGCGGTAATGTCGTGATTCTGGGGGACGGAGTTGCGGGCAGCAATGCCGCCAGGGTGGCGGCCAACGTAGGTGCCAACGTCACGGTATTTGGGCTGGCAAGGGAAAATCTGTCCCGGGTGCGATTTTTGGGCCCCAATGTGACGGCGCTACCCTCCTACGATGCCTTGCGCCAGGAGGCCGTGCAGCAGGCGGATCTGCTGATTGGTGCGGTGCTCATCCCCGGGGCCAAGGCGCCCCATCTGGTTTCCCGTGAGATGGTGAAATCCATGAAGCCGGGCAGCGTGATTATCGATATTTCTGTGGACCAGGGTGGCTGTATCGAAACCACCCGGCCTACCGACTACGCAGCGCCCACGTATGTGGAAGAAGGCGTGGTGCATTTCGGGGTGACCAATATGCCGGGGGCCGTGCCGCGTACCGCCTCTCAGGCCCTGTCTGCCGAGTTGACACCCTTCGTTCTGCGCCTGGCCGCCGAGGGTGGTTTACAGGACCCAGTGTTTGCTCAGGGGATCAACGTCCAGAATGGCAAAATCGTCCATCCCGCCGTGGCCCAAGCACTGCAATGACGGTTTAGCCCTTGGCTTACGGCGCTCAAACAGGGAGAATGGCGTCCTGATATGACCATAAAACAACCATTTCGTGAAGGACGGCGGTAGTTGCGACAGGCGACACGAAAAAAAGAACCGGCATCGGCGCTGACACCCCGGTTAATGCGCCTATTGCGTGAAGTTGCCCTCTATGTGGCTGGAGCTGTCGCCCTGTATCTGATTATTGCCTTAACCAGCTACAGCCCCGAAGACCCGGCCTGGAACCACCGCGGCGGTCATTCCAGTGTTTCGAATTTTGGCGGGCCCTTTGGCGCCTGGCTTGCCGATGTCTTGTTAAACCTGGCGGGTTACCTGTCTTATGTGATTCCAGTGATGGTGGCCTATTCAGGCTGGAAAGTATTTTTGCACCGCAATGACACGGCTCCACCGGACCTGCATCATAAGCTTATTACGGGAACCGGCTTTTTACTGACCGTGATGGGAGGCTGTGGTCTGGCGGCGCTGCATTTCGGTATCTCTACCGGTATGCCCTTTAGCAGTGGCGGTGTTCTGGGTGACCTCATCGGCCGAGGGCTGGTGGCAGCGTTCAGTTTTATCGGCGCCACTATTTTCTTATTAATGCTGTTTCTGTCTGGCATTACCCTGTTTACGGGTCTGTCATGGTTGAGAGTGATGGATGGCCTGGGTTGGCTCGCTATCGAAGGCGGCAAGCAAGCCCGTTATGCCGCCGGCACTGTGGTGGACCGTGTGATGGGTTTTTATGCCAAGCGCCAGCGCAAGGAGACGGTTGCGATCGAAAAGGTCAAGCTGGAGCGGCACTCACCACCGCGTATTGAGCCCGTACTCCAGCAAATCAAACCCAGTGTCCGCAGCGAGCGTGAAAAACAGGTAC
>JAOUNW010000042.1 GCA_029880755.1 Gammaproteobacteria bacterium | reverse complement strand
TTGGGATAATCGCTACGACCTGTGGCCATAATTAAATCATCCCGTACAGCCTTTGCCACATCCGGCATAATCTCCGGTTCAGGATTGGATAATGCGAATACCACCGGGTTTTTGGCCATGGAGGCAATCATATCGCCGTTAACCAATCCACCGGCGGCAACACCAATAAAGACGTCTGCGTCAATCATGGCTTCTTCCAGTGTGCGCAATTTTGTTTTGATCGCAAATCGACTCTTGTAGTTATTGAGATCACGCCGGCCTTTGTGCACCACACCTTTGCTATCCACCAGGAGCAGGCGGTCCGGGTCGGCGCCGAGAGATACCAGCAAATCCATTGACGCAATGCCGGCAGCGCCCGCGCCCAGACAGACAATACGTGCCTCAGACAACTTTTTGTTTTGCAGTTGCAAGGCATTCATCAAGCCGGCGCACAGAATCACCGCGGTGCCGTGCTGATCGTCGTGGAAAACGGGAATGTCCAGGCGCGCCTTGAGTGCTTCTTCAATGATGAAGCACTCCGGCGCGGCAATGTCTTCCAGGTTAATGCCGCCGAAAGTGGGTGCAATGTTGGCGACGGTGGTAATGAATTCTTCTGTGGTGGCGGCGCTGACTTCGATATCAAATACGTCAATGTCGCCGAAATGTTTAAACAGCACTGCCTTGCCTTCCAGCACCGGCTTGCATGCCAGTGGCCCGATGTTGCCCAGGCCAAGTACGGCGCTGCCGTTAGTAATCACAGCTACCAGATTACCTTTATTGGTATAACGGTAGGCCGCACCGGGGTCTTTGGCGATGGCGCGCACCGGTTCGGCCACGCCCGGCGTATAAGCCAGAGCAAGCTCATCCTGGGTGGCGCAGGGTTTGGTGGGCGTAACGCTTAGCTTTCCGGGTACCGGCAGGGCATGATAGTCCAGTGCCGCCTGTTTTCTCTTTTCATTCATGAGTGATGCATCTCAGGCAAGATAATAAAACACAAAATGGGCTAACGACTCTTAACATCCAGCCAGGACAGCATATATGGATGTGTAATGACCATCAGCAGACGATCGTTATCCTGGTGGGTAAGCCAGCCTCTGACTACCACTGTTTTGCCAAGGAAGTCTTCTGGCCTGGCACTGAACAGCGGCCAGAATTTCCCGGGGATACCGATTACCACTTGATCGTCCAGTTCAAGCCGGATCATTTTAGCGTTATTGGAAATTTTTTGTATTGTTCCTTTAACAAAACGAAAACCGGTGTCTCTGGTTTCCAGGGTTTTCGCTTCACGGGGACTGAAGTAGCTGTTGGCCCAAACGCCGCGCCGCTGGTTTTTGGCCATGTTTTCCGCTGACTGGAGACTCTTCAATTCACAGGTATTAGGCGAGACAGCCACGGTGACGGCGAGCCCTTCTCTGACTAATGTCTCCTGCACGTTCTGGCCGTTGGTGAGTGTCAGATAGGCCAGGGTACGGCCATAGTGGTCCCGGGTCTCCAGTGCACTTTGAACCATGACGGCTTTGTTTTCAACTAACGCTGTTAATCTGTCTCGGGCCTGTTTCGCCAGCGGTTCCGCCGGCACACCTTTTTTGCCCAGCTCAGGGCTGTTGATTCCGGCAAGGCGTACATGGGTCCGGTTTTCCAGTATTACGGTGTCCCCATCGATCACGGTGCGCACGGTATGCTTAGAGGCGGCGGGCCGCTGGGCACAATCCAGAAGGCCGTCGGCATTTATGGTTTGTCCCAGGAAAGCAAAAAGGGCGCCCACAAGCGCCCTTTTCAGGAAACTACCGGTTTTCACCTTAGCTCTTTTTGGCGTATTTCTTACGGAACTTCTCCACCCGGCCGGCGCTATCAACGATCTTCTGCTTGCCTGTGTAAAACGGATGGCAGGCCGAGCACACTTCCAGCTTGAGTTCGCCCCCCTTGGTGGAGCGAGTGGTGAAGGTGTTGCCGCAGGTGCAGCTCACCGAGATTTCTTCGTATTTAGGGTGTATATCGGCCTTCATGTTACAAAATCCTCATAGGGCACAGATTCAAGGCGGCGTAGTCTATGCAAAAACCCTTGTCCGGGCAAGCCCGTGGGCTTAGCGTTTCATGGAATCAAAGAATTCCGCGTTATTTTTAGTTGATTTAAGTCTGTCCAGCAGGAATTCGGAAGATTCCAGATCTTCCATTTGGTGCAGTAACTTGCGCAATATCCAGATTTTCTGGAGTTCGTCGTGCTTGATGAGCATTTCCTCGCGGCGGGTGCCGGAGCGGTTGATATTGATAGCGGGGTAGACCCTTTTTTCGGCCAGGCGCCGATCCAGATGGATTTCCATATTGCCGGTGCCTTTGAACTCTTCATAGATAACGTCATCCATTTTCGAGCCGGTATCAATCAGGGCGGTGGCCAGGATCGTCAGGCTGCCGCCTTCCTCGATATTGCGGGCGGCGCCGAAAAAGCGTTTGGGCCGTTGCAGGGCATTGGCGTCAACACCACCGGTGAGCACCTTGCCGGAAGCCGGTACCACGGTGTTGTAGGCACGGGCCA
Source organism: Gammaproteobacteria bacterium (assembly GCA_029880755.1). GTDB lineage: Bacteria > Pseudomonadota > Gammaproteobacteria > Acidiferrobacterales > SZUA-150 > JAOUNW01. The sequence goes on along the minus strand of JAOUNW010000042.1, from coordinate 12,241 downwards.
GGCGGGTAATGGAGTCCAGCAGGATGACAACATCTTTTTTGTGCTCCACCAGACGCTTCGCCTTTTCAATGACCATTTCTGCCACTTGTACGTGCCGGGTCGCCGGTTCATCAAAGGTCGAGGAGATCACTTCGCCGCGCACCGAGCGCTGCATTTCCGTGACTTCCTCCGGCCGTTCGTCAATGAGCAGGACCATTAATACGCACTCGGGATGATTGGCGGTAATGGCATGGGCCATTTGTTGCAGCATGACCGTTTTACCGCTCTTTGGAGACGATACCAGCAGTCCGCGCTGGCCCTTGCCAATGGGGGCAATCAGGTCAATAACTCTGGCGGTAAGGTTCTCGGTGGATTCGTTGTCCTGCTCCAGGCGCAGGCGCTCATTGGGGTGCAGGGGCGTCAGGTTCTCAAACAGGATTTTGTGCTTGGCATCATCAGGTCCCTGATAATTGATCTCCTCAACCTTCAATAATGCAAAATAACGCTCTGATTCCTTGGGTGGCCGGATGTATCCCTTAACGGTATCCCCGGTTCTGAGATTAAAACGCCTGATCTGGCTTGGGCTGACATAAATATCATCGGGGCCTGCCAGATAAGAGCTGTCTGCGGATCGCAAAAAGCCAAAACCGTCTTGAAGAATTTCAACCACCCCTTCACCTGTAATATCCTCACCTTTTTTTGACAGTGATTTCAGGATCGCGAATATCAGGTCCTGACGCCGTAAACGGGTGCCGCCCTCCAGGTTCAGGGAATTCGCCATTTCTGCAAGTTCGGTTGCCGGTTTCTTTTTGAGTTCTGAGAGATTCATAGGTTTATCTGACGTTATTTTAAAATTGATCCGATGACAGGAAGGCCAACAGGGCCCACAAATGGGGATCAGAGGTTAATGGGGTTTTGTTTCGGGTTTGGAAAACTGGGAATTACTTTATTCTGTTATTACCTTAGCACTAGTTTTTGTTACCGTCTAGTGTTGCCTGTGGGTGAAATATGTCATTATGTCAGCGGTTTCCGGTTTGCTTATGTTTTTACAGATTTTCGTCCAGAAAGGCGGACAATTGGGACTTGGATACCGCTCCGACTTTGGTGGCTTCTACGTTGCCGGCCTTAAAAAGCATTAGCGTTGGGATGCCACGGATGCCGTATTTTGGCGGTGTGCTGGGATTTTCATCAATGTTGAGTTTAGCCACCTTGATTTTCCCGGTATACTCCTGGGCAATCTCTTCGAGTACTGGAGTAATCATTTTGCAGGGTCCGCACCATTCAGCCCAGTAATCCACTAATACGGGACCGTCGGCTTTAAGCACCTCGGATTCAAAGGAGTCATCAGTTACATAGACAATTCCTTCACTCATACTGTTTTTCCTCCAACGTTTTTTGGAATAGCGTGACTGCCATGGGGCAGCGCGGACTGAAGCATGTATTTGAGCGGAAACCTTTCACTAATGCAAGTATGATCAGAAAAATGTTCCAATACCGCATCCTATAGTCTTTTTCGCATGCTGTTAATAAACTAACGCCCTGTTTTTGAGGGCTTAAATCCTTAATATGAGTAAGTGCTAACTATTTATGTCAGATCATCACCTTACGGATATCTCGTTTTCAAGTTTTGACCTACCACCTGAAGTGGCCAAAGGGATTCAGGATGCCGGATTTGATTTTTGTACGCCCATCCAGGCCGAAGCCTTGCCTTTGGCGCTGTCAGGAAAAGACATTACCGGCCAGGCCCAGACGGGTACCGGTAAGACCGCCGCTTTTTTGGTGGCGGCATTTTCTCACTTGATGACGCATCCTGCACCGGAAACCCGTCAACCGACTCAGCCACGGGCCATTATGCTGGCGCCTACCCGGGAGCTTGCGATTCAGATCCACAAAGATGCAGAAGTGCTAGGAAAATACACTGGTCTTAAGCTCGGCCTGGTTTATGGAGGTACCGGATATGACTCTCAGCGCAAAACCCTGGAACAGGGGATTGATGTGCTGATTGGTACTCCCGGTCGAATCATTGATTATTTCAAGCAGGGTATTTTTAACTTAAAAGCAATACAGGTGATGGTGCTGGATGAGGCCGACCGCATGTTTGATCTGGGGTTCATCAAGGATATTCGCTATTTGTTGTGGGCCATGCCCGGGCCCACTGAGCGACTGAACCTGCTTTTTTCCGCTACTCTGGGTCAACGGGTGCTGGAACTGGCCTTTGAGCACATGAACGAGGCGACGCCCGTCAATGTGATGCCCGATACAAAAACCGCAGACAAGGTTTCACAGGTGGTTTACTACACCGCCAACGACGAAAAAATTCCTTTACTGATCGGTTTATTGCGGGGCATTGATGCCAAGCGCAGCATGGTGTTTGTTAACACCAAGCACATGGCAGAGAAGGTTAGCGCCTGGCTTGAGGGAAATGGGTTCAAGGCAGCGGTGTTGTCCGGGGATGTGCCTCAGACAAAACGGCAGCGATTGTTGCAGGAATTCAGTGACGGCAAGTTGCCGGTGCTGGTGGCTACGGACGTTGCTGCTCGTGGCCTGCATATTCCAGATGTCAGTCATGTGTTTAATTTTGATTTACCGCAGGACGCAGAGGACTATGTGCATCGCATCGGTCGTACGGCTCGGGCCGGGGCCAGTGGCGATGCTGTGAGTTTCGCCTGCGAGGAGTATTCTTTTTCGTTGCCCGATATCGAGACTTACCTTGGTCACAGCGTGCCTTCGAAGCCTGTGACCAAGGACCTGTTGCCGGAGGAGTTGGCTCCTCCAGCCTATCGGCCTAGAGAGGAGCGGCCTGACCGTTCATCACGCGGTCGCAGGGGAGGTAAAGCTGGTGGGAGACCAGAGCCGCGGCAGAGCCGGGATCGGGAACCTAGGGGTAGCGAGAGAGAGGCTCGTGGCGGACAAAGAGAGCGCTCGTCGCAACGCCGATATGAGGAACAGCCTGATACACCCCTCGTTCCTGGTCGTTCCAGAAAGCCCGAGATACCGGCGGTAGGTTAGGTTTTTAGTTTGCTAGGCTTGAGAATGGATTTCGCGTAGCTTGGGGACAGTGAGCCCGGCCTCGTCGGCAATAGTCAGTGCTCTTTCCAGCCTGGCGGGTGCGGATCGCCCCATGCATTGGTGGTCCGGATCGCCCCTGAATGCAACGAGCATGGCCTGGATCAGATTTTCGCGATCAAACGTGGTGCCCGTTAACCACTCCTGCAAGTCCATGACATCCCCGGCAACCAGACGCGCCAGCTTTTCGTGTTGATGCCAGAGCTCGGAGACGGAGCCACCGGTTTCCAGGCCGGTAATATTGGTAGTCAGGATGTAAAGATTTTTGCATACCAGCTCAAACAGCAGCTCTTCCTCTGAGCCAACGACTCTGCAAGGAATATTAATGGCTTCCAGCGCGTTATTTACAAGGGATGCGTGAGCGCCAAATACGGGTGAGGGAATCAGGATTTTGTAATCCTGCCCCGGTTTTTTTTCGAACCAGACGGAAATGACGGTGGGGTTTTTCAGTTGTTGCGCCAGCCAGTCCCTTGGCAAAAGTTCATTTTGAATAAGGACAAGACGATTCCGCCAGGGAGACGGTATGGCTGCGAGGGTGGGTTGCAAGTCTTTTTCCGCCACGGTAACAAAAACGGCCTCAGGTTCAGGAATATTTTTCGCTTCCTGTTCCATGTTCATATCACGTGTAATGGGGTAGACGGGATAGCCTGTACGCAGCAACCCCCGGGCAAAGACACCGGCCATCTCACCAATGCCAATTATTACAACAGGATTTTTCATCGCTTAGTTTAAGTTGTTTCCCAGGAATCAATGTAGGTTACGCCGATACCGACTGTGAATTCCAGCCATCGATAATAGCCTTCTGCGCTGGGTAAAGTATTGCTCGTGATTACTACGCCCCCCGCCTCGCCGCTGATGGTACCTACGGGCTTCCATCGATTGTTTTCGCGCACAATGACAGGTTCCTGATGCAATTGGTATTCCGGCATCCAGCGTTGTTCTGCAACTCGGTAATAACGAATGTTGATAGCGCAGACTAGAACGCGCTCCTTGCCTGCTCCACGGTACAGTTTAACGACACGGTTGGCGGGCCGCTGTTTTTGTTCCAGTGCCGAACCTGGAACGATAGCCACACGGTCGCTGGGTTTGCCTCGGTGCTCGGACAGGAAGACACCGGCCTCTGCCGAGACCGTGGTGCTCAGTTTGGTTCTTTCTCTAAAGTTGAGATACTCAAGTCCCAGGAGTTGTGCCGGTTCTGCCATAACCGCCAAGGGCATTGAGAAAAGAAATACCGTGAGGGAGATTTTACGTATCATATTTTGACGGTTAACTTTCATGGCAGAGCTCTTTCTGTGTCCTGAATCCTGGGTTGAGGTTACTGGCAGTTTGAAAATTTGTCTACCGCCTGAATCCGTTGTCAGGTTGCTGAGGCGGATGATCTATTATTTGCTAAACTACAAATTATGAGTTTTGAAGCAGACTCAATTTTCACCGATGGCCCCAGTTTTCCGTGTCCGTGCTGCGGCTATCTCGTGTTTTCCCTGCCGCCTGGTTATCACGGTGTTTGTCCTATCTGTCACTGGGAAGATGATTTGTCACAATTGCGTTTCCCGTTAATGCCCGGGAGTACTAACCATGTTTCGCTGCAGGCGGCACAGAAAAATTTTGCTGATTTTGGTGCCGGTGAGCTACGTCATATGGATAAGGTCCGGGAGCCGGATGAGGTGGATCGGCAGGATAAAAACTGGCGACCGCTGGACGAAAACACCGATAACATCGAGCAACCCGGGTCCGGGATCGATTATGCCAACTCCTATCCTGTTGACAGTACCGTTTTATATTATTGGCGTGAGACCTATTGGCGCCGAATTGTTTCCTGACTTGCCAATTAATCCTTCAGCCAGTCTCGGGGTTTAAGGTATTTTTCATAAAGCAGGGCCTCCGGTGATCCGGTTTCCGGTTGCCAGTTGTAGCGCCATTTTACCAATGGCGGCAGTGACATGAGAATGGATTCCGTTCTGCCACCGGATTGCAGGCCAAACAGCGTGCCCCGGTCGTAAACCAGATTGAATTCCACATAACGCCCCCGCCTGTATAATTGGAAATCTCTTTCCCTTTCCCCGTAGGCGTTGTTCTTTCGTTTTTCAACGATGGGCGCATAAGCCTTTAGGTAATGGTCGGCGACGCTCTGCATAAAATGAAAGCTGTGATCAAAACTTATCTCATTGAAGTCGTCAAAAAATAATCCACCCACTCCGCGGGTTTCGTTGCGGTGTTTCAGAAAGAAATATTCGTCGCACCATTTTTTAAATCGCGCGTAGTAGTCGCTGCCAAATGGCTGGCAGGCGGCCCTGGTAATATCATGCCAGTGCAATACGTCTTCCTCGAATGGATAATAAGGAGTGAGATCAAAGCCACCACCAAACCACCAAACCGGATCACTGTCGGGTTTGTGCGCGATAAAAAAGCGCACATTGGCGTGAGAAGTGGGTACATAAGGATTGTGCGGGTGGATAACCAGTGACACACCGGTGGCCTCAAATGATCTTCCTGCCAGCTCCGGTCTGGCCGCGGTTGCTGAAGGCGGTAATGTGTCGCCAAACACATGGGAAAAATTTACTCCTGCCTGTTCAAATACTGCGCCGTTGGTAAGTACGCGCGTGCGGCCGCCACCGCCACCGGGACGTGACCAGCTATCTTCCAAAAATGAACCGTTACCGTCCAACTGCTCAAGACCCTGGCATATCCGGTCTTGCAGTGCTTTTAAATAGTGAATGACGGCTTCAGTGTCCGGTTTCATTAATTTTACAACCAATTAGCCGGCCCGAATTACATCGCGGGTAATGGCATCGATAATAGTGGAAGGTTTTTTATATTTTCCGATACGACCGGGCAAAATAAAATCCACTGACTGGTGAAATTGCCGTAGGGCTTCACGATAGTTTTTAATGGACCGTTTTCCGCTGCGGTTGGCGCTGGTGGATATTAACGCCGTACCTGCCGCCCGGCACAATGCCGCCGCGATGGTATGTGACGTGACTCTCACCGCAACGCGCGGATGCCGGCCAAGAATTGACACAGGAACGCGACTGGTGTGGGGAAGCAACCAGGTGTTGGGTCCGGGCCAGGTATCCAGTATGTCTTCGGTGATATGCGCCACGTAAGGTCGTAGTTGTTCAAAATTGGCGGCGATGAGAATCAGTCCCTTATGTTGCGGACGTTTCTTAAGGCGCATCAACTTCTGTATTGCCTTGCGGTTGCCCGGGTGGCAACCGAGCCCATAACAGGACTCCGTTGGGTAGGCGACGATGCCTCCCTGGCGAATTACCTGTGCAGCACGCGCCAGATGAGAGGAATGCAAGCTAATCTCTTAGTTTGCCTTGTACTGCTGCATCTTTAGCGATGACCTGCTCTGCCATGGCTTTGCGATCATCTTTCAGGCGTGTTGCCAGGGCGTTATCAGAAAGTGACAGCATTTGCGCCGCCAGGTAACCGGCATTTTTTGCGCCGGCCTTACCGATGGCAACTGTGGCGACAGGAATACCGCCAGGCATTTGTACAGTAGAAAGCAGGGCATCCATACCATCAAGAGGGCCGGCATCCATGGGTACGCCAATAACCGGCTTCAGGGTCAACCCCGCGACGGTGCCGGCCAGATGTGCAGCAAGGCCGGCGGCGGCGATAAATACCGCACAGCCGCGTTTGTCTGCGTCTTTGACGTAGGCATGAGTGGCATCGGGAGTGCGGTGGGCGGATGTGATTTTCACTTCATAAGGGACTTGAAGGCTATCCAGCACCTCTAATGTTGTTTTCATGGTGCCAAGATCAGAATCCGATCCCATTAGCACCGCTACAAAAGTGTTGTTCATGGTGTTACCCCAACTGACAAAGTCTGGTTAGTTTAAAGAGTTTTGTTTTCTCTTGCGATAGCGCGATAGCCAATATCGTCACGATAATAGGCGTTTTCCCAGGAAATTTTGCGAACACCCTCGTAGGCTTTTTTCTGGGCGCTGCGGGTTGTGTCACCCAGGGCCGTGACACAGAGTACACGGCCGCCACTGGTAACTATGCTGCTGTTTTTTTTCGTGGTGCCGGCGTGGAACACCTTAATGTCGGGGCCGGTGACCGCCGCCAGACCCGAGATGCTGTCTCCCTTCTGGTAGTTTTCCGGGTAACCGCCTGCTGCCATGACAACACCTAGAGCGACTCTCGGGTCCCATTGTGCCGTTACGGTATCGAGTTTGGCGGACAGCGCGGCATCCACCAATTCCACCAGATCGGATTTCAGGCGCATCATGATGGGCTGGGTTTCCGGATCGCCGAAGCGGCAGTTGTACTCCAGTACTTTTGGCGCGCCATCGGCGCCGATCATTAATCCGGCATAGAGGAACCCGACATAGGGATGTCCTTCCCGGGCCAAACCTTCTACCGTCGGTACGATTACTTCTTCCATTGCGCGTCGATGCAATTCGGCAGTGACGACGGGCGCAGGAGAGTAAGCGCCCATACCGCCGGTATTGGGGCCCTTGTCGCCGTTGTCTCTGGCCTTGTGATCCTGTGACGTGGCCAGGGGCAAAATATGCTGGCCGTCCACCATAACGATGAAGCTGGCTTCTTCACCGGCAAGAAATTCTTCAATTACCACGCGATGGCCGGCATCTCCAAAGGCATTGCCCGCGAGCATGTCTTTTACGGCGTCAATGGCCTCGGTTTCGGTTGCCGCCAGTATGACTCCTTTGCCGGCAGCCAGGCCGTCCGCCTTAACAACAATGGGCGCACCCATTTTTTTTATGTAATCGATGGCCGGATCGATTTCCGTAAAGTTGCCGTAGGCGGCAGTCGGAATGTTGTGTCGGGCCAGAAAGTCCTTGGTAAAGGCTTTGGACCCTTCCAGTTGAGCGGCCGCCTTGCTGGGGCCAAAGCAACGAAGTCCCTTGGCCTGAAAGTGGTCAACCACACCCGCTACCAGCGGTGCCTCCGGACCAACAATAGTCAAGTGGATATCATGTTGTTTGGCGAAGTTTGCCAGGGTGCTGATGTCATCTGCTGCGATGGCAATATTTTCCATTTTCGGTTCGTGCGCTGTACCAGCATTGCCGGGCGCCACGTATATCCGTTCAACCTTAGGACTCTGGGCGGCTTTCCATGCCAGAGCGTGTTCGCGACCACCGCTTCCGATAATGAGTATTTTCATAACTGGGATTAGCGATTGGCTTAGTGTCGAAAATGGCGCATGCCCGTAAACACCATGGCGATGCCGTGTTCATCGGCTGCCGCGATAACTTCATCATCGCGCATGGAGCCGCCAGGTTGAATGACGGCGGTAATGCCGGCTTCGTGTGCCTGATCCAGGCCATCCCGGAAAGGGAAAAAGGCATCGGAGGCCATGACCGAACCTTTGACTTCCAGTTTTTCGTCAGCCGCCTTGATGCCGGCAATCTTGGCGCTGTAGACCCGGCTCATTTGGCCGGCGCCGATGCCAATAGTTTGACCCTGTTTGCAATAGACGATGGCGTTGGATTTAACAAATTTGGCCACCTTCCAGGCAAACAATAAATCCTGGGTCTCCTGTTTGTCGGGCGCGCGTTTGGTGACAACCTTCAAATCCGATTCAGTAATCACGCCTGTGTCCCGTTCCTGTACCAACAATCCGCCAACGACACGCTTGTAATCAAGCCCGGGAGAGACGGCACTGCTCCATTGGCCAACTTCCAGTACACGAACATTTTTCTTTTCCGCCAAAACCTTCCTGGCATCCGCCTGCACGTGGGGGGCGATAATCACCTCAACAAACTGTCTGTCAATAATCGATTTGGCGGTAACGGCATCCAGGTCTCGATTGAAGGCGATAATGCCGCCAAAGGCAGATGTGGGATCGGTGGCAAAGGCGCAATCGTAAGCATGATTGATGGTTTCGCTAATAGCTACACCACAAGGATTTGCATGCTTCACGATAACGCATGCCGGCTCTGGAAATGCCTTGACGCATTCCAGTGCTGCATCGCTGTCTGCGATATTGTTGTAAGAGAGTTCTTTTCCCTGTAGTTGTTTGCCAGCAGCAATGCAGCCTGTTTCTGGATTCGCTTCCGTGTAAAAAGCGGCTGCCTGGTGCGGATTTTCGCCGTAACGCATGTCCAGTGCCTTAAACCATTGACCGCTATAGCTGCCGCCAAATTTCAGAATTGTTTCCTGCCCCGACGTACGCCGGCTTAAATAATTACTGATGGCGCCATCATAATGAGCCGTATGCTGAAATACTTTTACCGCCAACTGATATTTTAATGCGTCGGATACAGCGCCCTGGTGCTGGCTCATGTCAGCGAGCACCTTTTGGTAGTCGTCGCTATCAACCACGACGGTGACATGCTGATGGTTTTTTGCAGCAGACCGTAGCATGGTGGGGCCACCGATATCGATATTTTCAATCGCCATGGGCAGATCACAATCCGGGCGTGCAACAGTTGCCTCAAAGGGATAGAGATTAACTACAACGAGATCAATGGCGAGGATATTATGGTCTGCCATGGCTTGCCGGTGGCTTTTAAGGTCCCGGCGACCTAATAAGCCACCGTGTATTTTAGGATGCAGGGTCTTTACTCTGCCATCGAGCATTTCCGGAAAACCCGTGTAGTCCGAAACCTCAGTCACATCAATGTGATTGTCTGCCAGCAGTTTTGCGGTACCACCAGTAGAGAGGATTTCAACATTAAACTTTTTGAGTGCTTGAGCAAATTCAACGATACCTGTTTTATCCGATACGCTGATGAGCGCGCGTGTTATTGCTGTCATTATTGGTTGTTAGCCTTAGGTTTTGATTATTGGTTGTATCGGGAAGTCACGAATATTCTGAAAACCGACACCGCCGACCTTTTTAAAGAGCTTACCCGGCCGGATTATTTTATCAAATGATATTGCAGCAGTTTTTTCCGCAACGTGTTTCGATTAATTCCCAGTATTTCAGCCGCCCTGCACTGATTGCTTTCCGTGTATTTCATGACAACCTCGAGCATTGGCTTTTCCACTTCGGCAATTACCATTTCATACAAGTTGCTTGTCTTCTCGCCATTAAGTTCACGAAAATATTTTTCCAGCGAACGTTTCGCACAACTTGCCAGTGGCCCCTCTGCCTGATGCTTTTTGCTCATGCCGCCATCTCTACAGACATGATCTGCTGCTGGAAAAATTCCTGTGTGATGCCCAGTTGTTCTTCCACTGATTCAACGCGGTTAACTTTTTGTCGAAACGAAGCGCCCCCCGGATTGCCTTTGCTGTACCAGGAGATGTGCTTCCGGGCGACGCGAACACCGGTTAGCTCTCCATAAAACTCATAAAGATTATGCAGATGAGTGATTAAGGTATCCCGGATTTCCCGGAGCGTGGGTGGCGCCAGGTGTTCACCGGTTTTCAGATAGTGATGGATTTCACGAAAAATCCATGGCCGCCCCTGGGCGGCGCGACCAATCATTAGCCCATCCACGCCGGTATAATCCAGGACAAACCTGGCCTTTTCCGGTGAAGTAATATCTCCGTTGGCAATGACCGGGATGTTGATCGCCTGTTTGATTTCCGCAATAGTGTCATATTCGGCATCGCCCTTGTAAGCGCATGCCCGGGTGCGGCCATGTACCGCCAGTGCCTGGATGCCGATATCCTCAGCCATTTTGGCAATTGCCACGCCGTTGCGGCTGGTAGTATCCCAGCCTGTGCGTATTTTCAGGGTTACCGGTACGTCCACTGCTTTGACAACGGCCTCGAGAATGGCGGTAACCAGCGATTCATCCCTTAGTAACGCCGAGCCTGCCATGACATTGCATATTTTTTTTGCCGGGCAACCCATGTTGATATCAATGATCTGCGCGCCTTGCTCAACATTCAGCTGGGCCGCCGCCGCCATCATTTCCGGAACGGCGCCTGCAATCTGAACAGATTTCGGTTCTGTTTCGCCTTCATGGTTGGCACGGCGCTGGGTTTTCGTGCTGCCCCATAATAAGGAATTCGATGACACCATTTCAGAAACCGCCATGCCTGCACCGAGCTTTTTGCACAATTGACGAAATGGCCTGTCAGTAACTCCAGCCATGGGCGCCAAAAACAAATTGTTTTCTAACTTGTATGACCCGATTTGCATTACGAATATGTTTTGATCTGACTTCAAGGGAAAGCGCGCAATAATAACCAAAAACCGAATCGCGTGGGAAGAGTCAAAAATTAGTTGTGTTTTTGCAGTCTGTTAGATGGCAAACATCATCCAGATTTCTGCAATTGATATTGATTCTAGTTACTTACCAGACGGATTTCGTAACCTTCTGTTTCGTCGCCAGGGTTGGCGATGTCCAGTGACACCTTGACAGCCACATTTTGTGGCATGAGGTTTGCATTCTCCAGCGGCTCAACATTTTCCAGGTATTCTTTTGGAGAATAGGTGCGCCTGCCATTTGTTTCTCCCCGGCGGTCAGTGAGTGTAATTTCCAGTAACGGGTATGGCTGGGCAAAGTGTGCGCGGTTGATTAACGTCGCTTTTACCTGAAGTGCTCGCTCGTAACCCGGGTGAGGCGAGACCTTGGTATCCATTAGTTCGATTAGGCCGACATCCTGTTGGGGAATAATGGCGCATTGAATAAGTTCACATGCCTGGGTGATATAGGCTCCCAATATTTCATGCCGGGCAAGCGTGTTCCTGTGAAAATAGACGTACTGGCCAGTCAGCAACAACACCATTGCTATGATGCCCAACGACCAGAATGCAGGCCGGGTATGTTGTCCCGGTTTTCGGCCAAGTAATTTGGCTTTGATGGCAGCAAGTTCTTCTGACGTTGTTTTGACAAACTGTGAGTCTTTTAGAGGGACATGACCCCCAAAAAAACTTTCTTTCTTTGTCTGAGGTGCTCCTGCATAGGCTGGACTGGAAACCCCGGCAGGGAATCCCATTTTGGCGCTGCCTGTTAAATTAAAAGACAGTGATTCATCCGCATAAAACACCTTGTTACATTGGCCGCAGCGGACCATGCCATTTCTTTCACCGAGCTGTTCCTTGGTGATGGAAAATGTTGTCTGACAATTTGGGCAGCGGGTGTACATATTGATTCAGTGTAGCTCAGTCTTGAGCAATTTTGAGTCCCGCCAGTAATACCCAGCCTTGCTGGTGTTTTTCTGTAAAGCTGAAATGCGGGTCATAGGCCTTTTTTACAGCGCTGGCCTGATCTTCCAAAAATCCGGACAGCACCAGATGACCTCCTGGTTTAACCAGTGCCGTGAG
>JAOUNW010000220.1 GCA_029880755.1 Gammaproteobacteria bacterium | reverse complement strand
TATTTTGCGTGAAATAAAAGCCCTGTTGGACCAGTTCAGCTTACCGCCTAATTTGCTTACTTTTGAAATTACGGAAGACGTGGCTATCGCCAATCTAACGGTAGCGTCTACTTTTATGAGCGAACTGCAACGTATGGGGTGTTATACTGCGCTTGACGACTTTGGTGTAGGCTATTCATCTTTTTCTTATCTCAGAGAACTGCCGGTCGATATCGTGAAAATTGACGGCTCGTTTGTGCGTAATGCCGAGACTGACCCTGTAAACCTTGCCATGGTTAAGGCGATGAATGAGGTGGCACACGCTTTAGGTAAAAAAACCGTGGCCGAATACGTGGAGAACCAGGAGATATTTGAGTTGTTAAAAACCATGGGTGTCGACTATGTACAGGGATACCATATCGGTCGTCCTGTTATTATCAATTTTGACACCATGACGCGACAAGTTAAAAAGATTGTGGGCTAAACTAATTTATAACTGCATAGTGCATATGAGTAAGACAAAACGTTTGATCCCGATTCAGAAGTATGGCAAACATCTCGAGCAGGAGGCGGCGCAACGTTTACAGTTGCTGAGTAAACGAGTCAAGCAGCAACAGGAAAAAGTCACACAGTTGCAACTCTACAGTGAAGAATACCGGAGTAATTTTTCCAGTATCGGGGCCGGTGGCATGGATATGTCTTTAGTGCAGAACTACCGTAACTTTCAGTCACAATTGGATGCCTTGTTACATACGCAGCAATCGCAATTGAATTTGCTGTTGGAAGAATACCGGCAACATCTTGCACTTTGGGCTACACAGTATCGTAAGGTGAGAATGTATGAGCAACTTGCGGAAAAATATTCCCTGATCGATCTAAAACGGCAACAATTGATAGAACAAAAGGCCTCTGACGACCGTGTCAGCGCGAGTCATGATACCAATGAGTAATGCGGAATCAATCCGCATATTAATCCATCATCGCGTTTCCTTCCCCAAAGTCTCTCTATTTAACTAATAGACACAAAACAATAGCAAGCTTCGAAGCGGGCTACTGCGACCGGTTTTCAAATTCCGTACCCTTACTGGCACAGAACCTGCGATGTCGGATTCGTAACTATGATATGGATTGGAGGCGTCTGTGGCGGAAATATCAGAATATAGCTCGGCTCTTATGCGTAATGTCAAAGCTGCGACTGAAGTTAAGACGCAAGGTTCTGAAATCTATCGTGATTCTAAAGATGCTGAGTTCAAACAGTCATTACATCAGGCCGTGGCTGAGTACTCAAACAACGCGGAGCGTGGTTCAGAGCGGCAATCGGTTGCCGCCGATAACGGCAGACATGCGTCTCACCCGGAAGCTGAAGATGCCGACGCTAGGATCGATGCCAGCGACATTATTCCTCGGCAAGATGACATTTTAGCGGACGGGATGATGCAGATTGCCATGGAAAGTTCCGCAGTCGCGGCACAGCGCGATGGCGCACAATTGTCCCTTGTCCAGATCACTGAAGAACCAGTCATCACCGGGAATGATTCACAGCAGGATGAAACCTCTGATATTGCGACAATGCTGGCTGAGCCAATGGCTCCAATGTCAGCCGATGGCCTCAGCAACGAGCAATCCGGCGTGCTGGATACAGTGCCGTCTGTTATGCCAACCTCACTGGATATCGCACCAGCAATCTTGCGTCCAAATGAAACGCCACGCAGGATACTGCCGCTGACATCAACGCAGGACAACAGAGATGTAACGGAAAATACGATAAAATCGGAGGCCTTAAGCCTGATTAAACCCGTTGCCGAACCTGGCAGGGAATTCACCATGGTGGAAGCTGAAAGCAGTGATATGTTCGAGCTTGTTACCGATATGCTCAAAGGTGGGCCCATCGGCAGACCGGGCGAAGAGCGTCAACATACTACACTTTTAAACCCAGTGTCGCTTACCCAGTCCGAATCTACTATTTCCAATTCGCTAAATGGTGCTAATCGCCTGACTTTCAGCTTGCCACCGCCAGCAAGCCCGGCGGTTTGGAACGATCAGTTTGGAGACCGCATTGTTTTCATGAGTAAAATGGGTCTACAGGAGGCGCAGCTACAATTAAGCCCCCCCCGGTTGGGACAAGTTGATGTCAGGATCAGTATCGTCGACGACACGGCGAACATAATATTTACGGTGAATTCCCATGCCTCAAAAGACCTGGTGGAACAAGCCATGCCGAGGTTGCGGGCTATGTTGGCGGAAACCGGCGTAAATATGGGGGATGTCTCGGTCTCAGATCAGTCTACCGACTCCCGTGGACAAGCAGGCCGTGACGCGAATAGAGGCTTCTCTGAGCACAAGGATGAATTACCCAGCCACAGTGCGCCGCAAGCCGAGGAACTACCGGTAACTGAGGCTGAGGAAGTTACGCTTTCCGAGGGCGGCCTGTTGAATACCTATGCATAGGCGTCTGTACTCTTTGTAATTACGTAAACAAGTTATACTTGCGATATTATCAAACACTTACGTGGCAGTCGTGTGATCATTTGAGCGTCGCAGAATGTTAATGGCGTGTGATTCTACGTTATCCACCGGGTCCAGGGCTGAGATTAACAATAGTTTACCCACATAGTTTCAATCCTTCTTTAATTACTATGACGGAAAACCGATAGAAGAT